>JBAVUQ010000127.1:0-3443 GCA_049696855.1 Candidatus Aminicenantales bacterium | reverse complement strand
ATGATGCCCGTCCTGACCATGGCCGTGGCCAAAGGGATGACGCTCAAGGAGCTCGACAGCGTCATCTACATCCATCCTTCGCTGTCGGAGGCCATCGGCGAGGCCGCCCTCAAGGCCAACAACGAGGCCCTGCACATTTTGAATTCGTGAGACGGCCGAGAGCGGGGGCGCCGTTGAAAATTCGCCGGCGATTCTATACAATCGACGCGGCTTTCGAGAGACCATGCTGGAACTTGCCATCGCTTTCCTCGTCTTCGGCCTCCTTTCCGGCGTCATGATCCTGGTCAACTTCGTCCTCGGTCCGAGGAAGCCCAACCCGGCCCGCGAAAAGCCCTTTGAATGCGGCAGCCCGCCGCTCCAGGCGGGCATCGGTCCGGTCAACATCCCGTTCTTCCTCGTCGGGCTGCTCTTCCTCCTGCTCGACGTCGAGATCGTCTTCTTCTATCCGCTGGCCCTCGCCTTCAGAGGCCGCGGATTCGCCGGGTTCGCCGCCCTCGGAGGCTTCATCATCGTCCTCGCCCTGGGATTCGCCTACGCCTGGAAGAAAGGGATCTTCCGCTGGTCATGAGCGGCTTCGATTTCGTCACCACACGGCTCGAGACGGCCCTCGGCTGGGGCCGCAAGTTCTCGCTCTTCCACTATCCGTTCATCACCGCCTGCTGCGGCATGGAATACATGTCCGCGGCCTGCGCCCACTTCGACATCGACCGCTTCGGCGCCGGACTGACCCGCTTTTCGCCGCGCCAGGCGGACCTTCTTCTCGTCGTCGGCACGGTGACCCACAAGCTCGCCCCCGTCCTCAAGACGGTCTACGACCAGATGCTCGAGCCCAAGTGGGTCGTCGCCTTCGGGGCTTGCACCGTGAGCGGGGGCATCTATCAGAACTACGCCGTCGTCCAGGGCATCGACCGGGTCGTTCCGGTCGACATCTACATCCCCGGCTGCCCGCCTCGGCCGGAGATGGTCCTCGACGGCCTGCTCAAGCTCCAGGACAAGATCCAGCACCAGAAACAGGATTGGCGATGGGCCAGGAAACCCTGATCGAGGCCATCCGGTCAACGCTCGGCCAGGCGGTCGAAGGCGTGGCCGACTCCTTCGGCGATCCGGTCCTCATCCTCCGCCCCGGGGACGTCCGCTCCGCGATGACGGCGCTCCGCGAAGCGCCTTTCGATTATGCCGTCCTTCTCGACCTGACCTGCGTCGATTTCGCGGCCGCCGAAGGGCGCTTCGAGCTCGTCTATCATCTTTATTCCCTGTCCCGCAACGTCCGCCTGAGGCTCAAAGCCTCGCTCCCGGCCGCCGATCCGGGGGTCGGGACGCTCGTCGGCCTGTGGAAGAACGCCGAGTGGCTCGAGCGCGAGGTCTTTGACATGTTCGGCGTCCGCTTCGAAGGCCATCCCTATCTCAAGAGGCTCCTGACCTACGAGGGCTTCGAGGGCCATCCCCTGCGCAAGTCCTATCCCTGGCGGCTGGAGCAGCCGCGCTTGCCGCTCAAGGATGACGTCTGAGATGGAACCCCTGACGCGGCTCCAGCGGCAGGCCCGGCCTGAGAGCATGCTCATCAACATGGGCCCGTCCCACCCGGCCATGCACGGCACGATCCGGATCATGCTCGAGCTCGACGCCGAGAAGATCCTCGACGCCGAGGTCGAGGTCGGCTACCTTCACCGCGGCTTCGAGAAGACCTGCGAGAACAAGAGCTATTTCAACCTGCTCATCTACACCGACCGGCTGAACTATGTCTCGCCCCTCATCAACAATCTCGGCTATGTCATGACCATGGAGAAAATGCTGGGCGTCGCCGTGCCGGAGCGGGCCCAGCTCATCCGCGTCCTGATGAGCGAGCTCTCCCGCGTCTCCGACCACCTGACCTGCCTCGCGGCCATGGCCATGGAGAGCGGCGCCTTCACCGTCTTCCTCTATATGATGAAGGCCAGGGAGTACCTCTGGGACACGATCGAGTTCACGACCGGGGCCCGGATGACGACGTCGTATATCCGGATCGGCGGCGTCCGGGCCGACCTCCAGGCCGAATGGCGGGGGTCCCTTGCGACGGCCGTCCGCGAGACCCGCAAGGTCCTCAAAGACGTCTCCGGCCTGCTCGACAAGAACAGCATCTTCCTCGGCCGGACCCGCGGCGTCGGCGTCATTTCCCAGGCGGACGCCCTGTCGTACGGCTGGACGGGGCCCTGCCTCAGATCGACCGGCATCCCTTACGACGTCCGCAAAGCCAGCCCCTATCTCGCCTATGACCGGCTTTCGTTCGAGGTCCCGGTCGGGGAGTTCGGCGACAATTACGACCGCTACAGCGTCCGGATGAGAGAGATGGAGCAGAGCCTGAGGCTGCTCGAACAGGTCGCCGCCCTCATCCCCGACGCGGCGCCCCTTCGCGACGGGCCGGTGATCGAGCCGGCCGAAGCGATCCGCGCGTCCCGCAGGCGGCGCGCGGGCGAGCGCATCCGCCTCTCGCCCAACCTCGAAGGGTCGGAAAAGGAGCGGCTGGCCGGCCTCATGGCGCTCGACAAGCCGGCGGCGTCTCGCGGCATCGGGTACGGTGTCGGCGTGCCCTCGAAAGAAGACACCTACACGACCATGGAGGGGCTCATCAGCCACTTCCTCTTCTTCATGAAAGGCAAGGGCATCCGCCCGCCGAAAGGGGACGTCTATTTCTCCGTCGAGGGCGGCAACGGCGAGCTCGGCTTCTACATCGTCTCGGACGGGACCGACAGGCCTTACCGGCTCCACCTAAGGGGCCCCTGCTTCCATATCGTTTCGGCGCTCGAGCAGCTCATCAAGGGGCGGCTCATCGCCGACGTCATTCCGACCTTTGGCTCGATGAACATGATCGGCGGGGAGCTCGACCGATGACCTGCGCCCCGTCGCCCGCGGCGCTCGCCCGGATCGAGGCGGCCGTCGCCCTCTACCCGGAGCCGTCGGCGGCCATCCTCCCGGTCCTTCTTATCATCCAGGACGAATCGGGCTTCATCTCCCGTGAGGCGGAGACGTGGGTGGCCGCCAAGCTCGCCGTTCAGCCTCTCCGGGTCCGCGAGATCCTGTCGTTCTACACGATGCTCAGGCGGGCGCCCGGAGGACGGACGACCATCCAAGTCTGCCGCAACCTCAGCTGCACCCTGGCCGGGGCCGAGAATATCCTGCGGCTCCTCACGGAGAAGCTGGGGATCGAGCCGGGCGAGACGACGCCCGACGGCGCGATCACTCTCGTCACGGCCGAATGCCTCGGGAACTGCGATCACGCCCCCTGCCTGCAGGTCGACGGCGTCGATCGCGGCCCGGTGACCCGCGAAGCCGTCGCGGCGCTTGTCGAGGAGCTCAAAGCGCATGTTTGACGACAGCGTCCGGCTCCTGCCCGCCGACGAGGATTCCTGGCGCCTCGAGGCCTACCTCCGCCGGGGAGGATACGAAGCGGCCCGCAAGGTCGTGAC
>JBAVUQ010000126.1:0-2325 GCA_049696855.1 Candidatus Aminicenantales bacterium | reverse complement strand
ACACCGCTCAATCCGCACTTCAGCCTGGACAACATCGTCGGCGTCTTCGACGCCCTGTCCATCAGCCTCGTCCTGGCCAACGACCGCGAGCGGATCGCCCTCCTGAAGGAGGCCCGGCGCCGGACGGCCAAGCCCTTCCTCATCCTCGTCACCGACGCGGCGCTTCGCGGAGACGACGACTGCGTCGTCTTTCTGCCCGAGCTCTGCAAGCAGCTCGGCGCCCGGGACATCGACGCCCGCCTGGCCAGGCGGCGCCGTTTCCGGCTCGACGAGGTGGCGACGGTCATGTTCACCTCGGGCTCGACCGGCCGTCCCAAGGGCGTGTCCTTCTCCATCTACAACCTCGTCTCCAAGCGCTTCGCCCGAGCGGCGGCCCTGCCGGCCGTGGGACCCGGCGAGGTCTTCCTGAGCTTCCTGCCGCTCTACCACACCTTCGGCCGCTATCTCGAGATGCTGGGGGCGATCTTCTGGCGCGGCAGTTATGTCTTCGCCGGCAACCCCTCGGCCGAGACACTTTTCAATCTCCTGCCCAAGGTCCGTCCGACCGGCTTCATCAGCGTCCCCGTCCGCTGGGCCCAGCTCCACGAGAAGTGCCTGGAGCGGATCGACGCCGCCCCGGCCGGGACCGACCCCACGGCCGTCGTCAGGGAGGTCGTGGGGCCGCGGTTGAAATGGGGCCTTTCGGCCGCGGGGTATCTCGACCCGCGCGTCTTCCGCTTCTTCACCGCCCACGGCATCGATCTCATGAGCGGCTTCGGCATGACCGAAGGGACCGGAGGGATCACCATGACGCCTCCGGGCGGATATGTCGACGGCTCGCACGGCCTGCCTCTGCCGGGCTTGAAGGCCCGCCTCGGGCCGCAGGGCGAGCTCCAGGTCAGCGGGCACTATGTCGCCCGCTATCTCGAGGATAAAGGTCCCGGCGACACGATCCCCTACCCCTCGGGCAATCCGAAGCGCGACGACTGGCTCGCGACCGGCGACGTCTTCGAGCGCCAGCCGAACGGCTACTACCAGATCGTCGACCGGATCAAGGACATCTACAAGAACAACCGCGGCCAGACCATCGCGCCGCGCAAGGTCGAGGAAAAGTTCGTCGGCGTGCCCGGCATCAAGCGGACCTTCCTCGTCGGCGACGGCCGCCCGTACAATGTCCTGTTCATCGTCCCGGACTACGGCGACCCGGTCCTGGCCGCCGGGCTCGGCCAGGAGAACGCGCGCGAGTATTACCGCCGCATCGTCACCGCGGCCAACGACGGCCTGGCCCCCTACGAGCGGGTCATCAACTTCGCCGTCCTGGAGCGCGACTTCAGCCTCGAGCGGGGCGAGCTCACGACCAAGAGCTCCTTCAACCGCAAGCGCATCGCGACGTCGTTCGCCGCGGAGATCGAGGACCTCTACCGGCGCCGGACCGTGGACCTCCAAGGCCCGGGGATCCTCATCCGCATCCCGCTCTGGTTCTTCCGCGATCTCGGCATCCTCGACGACGAGATCGTCCGCGACCGCGGCGGACTGCGGGACCTCAACCGCGGCCTGCGTCTGCCCCTTAGGCGCGGCGCGGACGAGCGGACCTGGCTTGTCGGGGACCTCGAATACGAGATCGCCGGCGGCGTCCTCGATCTCGGCGTCTTCGCCCGCCAGCCCGTCCTCTGGGCCGGCAATCCCTCGCTGGCCGCCTTCTCGCCGGTCAAAGAGGGCTGGGATCTGCCGCTCGACCCGGCGACGGGATGGGTCTCCCTGCCGCGGCGACGAGCCCGGACCTACCCGGCCACGGAGATCGTCGCGCCGGCCAAGCTCGGCGACCCCGGCCTCGTCCGGCTGCACGGACTGCTTTCGGAGCTCCTCTTCTCCGCCGAGCCGCCCTCGGCCTCCCTGCGGTCGGAGGTCGAGCGCGTTTTTTACGAATCGCCACTGCGGACGGAGGAGCTCGTCCGGGCCCGGTTGAGAGCGCTGGCCCGCCATCCCCGGGAGGACCTCCGCTGCTGGGCCTATCGCATCCTGCTCCTCTTCAACCCGGACATCGACTACGGCCGGGGCGCGGCGGATTTTGTCCGCTCGGGCCTGCCCTTCCTCAACCGGGAGAGCATCGACGAGATCGTCTCGACGAGCCTCGGCCGCGGCCGCCTCGACGCCTTCCGCGTCCGGCTCCGCGCCTATCGCGAAACGCTTCACTGGCCGGCCGACGAGGCCGGGCGGCGGCAGTTCGAGCGCATCTTCCGTCTGCTCGCCGACCTGGCCGTCAGGGAGCCGGCTTTCTTCAGCTCGGTCCGGGCGGAGCTCGCAAGCTGGGTCCTCCACAGGTCCGACCCCAAGCTCGCCCAAGAA
>JBAVUQ010000125.1:0-4072 GCA_049696855.1 Candidatus Aminicenantales bacterium | reverse complement strand
GGCCCACGCCGCCGGCGTCGGGCGAGACGATGGTCAGGTCCTCGAGCTTCAGCGTCTTGATGTGGTTGGCCAGCACGGGGGCGGCCATGAGGTTGTCCACCGGGATCGAGAAGAAGCCCTGGATCTGCGGCGAGTGGAGGTCCATGGTCAGGATCCGGTTGGCCCCGGCCGTCTCGATCAGGTCCGAAACGAGCCGGGCCGTGATCGGCACGCGCGGCCTGTCCTTCCAGTCCTGGCGGGCATAGGGGAAGTAGGGGATGACGGCGGTGATGCGGCCGGCGGACGCCCGCTTGAAGGCGTCGATCATGATGAACAGCTCCATGAGGTGGCTGTTCGCGTCGGACGATCCCGACTGGATGATGAAGACGTCCTCGCCGCGGACGTTCTCGTCGATGTAGAAGTGGATCTCTCCGTCGCTGAAGCGGTCGAGGACGCAGCGCCCGAGATCGATCTTGAGGTAGTCGACGATCTCCTGGGCCAGGGCCGTGTTCGAAGTGCCGGTGAATACCTTCATCGTACTTACCTCGCCTTATATCGTCCGAACTGGGGCGGGAGGATTCGAACCTCCGGATGACGGAGCCAAAGTCCGTTGCCTTACCGCTTGGCTACGCCCCAGCACCGAGCTGGGCCCAATAACTCTCCCGCGTCAGGGTCGTCGCGAGACGAGCGTCCGACGCGCCGGGGAGCCTCCTCCGCGCCTCTTCGGCGCTCGCCGTGTCGGGGAAAAGACCGTACACCGCCGAGCCCGAACCGCTGACCTGGGACAGGAGGGCCCCCTGCTCCCGGAAGAAGCTTGTCCAGCGCTCGAGCTCGGGATGGGCCCGGAAAATGACTCGTTCCAGGTCGTTTTCCAGAAGTCCGAAGTCGCCGGACTCCAGAAAACGCATAATTTTACTGTCTTTCTCCGGGGAAGTCAAGGACGGATCGACGCCCGCATAGACGGACGGTGTCGAAATGGGGAATCCGGGAAAGAGGAACAGGCAGGCCAGAGGGGCCAGGTCGGGAAGCGGAGTCAGCCTGTCGCCGATGTCTTCCCCCAGGCAGAGCCCCCCCTTCAGAAAAAAGGGGACATCGGCCCCCAGGCCCCTGGCCAGGCGGGCCAGCTCGACCGGGCCCAGGCCGAGGCCCCACATCCCGTTGAGGGCCAGGAGCGTCGCCGCCGCGTTCGAGCTGCCGCCGCCGAGGCCGCGGCCGGCGGGCACCCTCTTCCTGACGGCGATCTTCGCTCCTCCGGCCGTGCCGGCCGCCCCTTGAAGCAGCCGGGCCGCCCGGTGGACGAGGTTCGTCCGGTCCCAGGCGATGGCGGGATCGTCGCCGGCGACTTCGAGGACGCCCGCCGGGGCGGGCTCGAAGTCGAGCTCATCGGCGAGCGAGACGGTCTGGAAAAGCGTCCGGATCTCGTGATACCCGTCCGGCCTCCGGCCCACGATCTCGAGGCCGAGGTTGATCTTGGCGAATGATCTGACGGTCATCGGTCCAGGAGCTCCAGGATCTCCTCCCACGTCTTCGGCGCATAAGCGCGGAGGAAGGCGGCGTCGAACGCCTCCTCGCGCGGCGGCGGGTTGAAGCCGAGCTTGAGGACCTTCATCCGGCCTGACGTCCCCGGCCCTTCGAGGCCGATCTCCCTCGGAACACCGTCTCCCGGAAAGAATCCACGGACCGTGAACGAGAAGCCGCCCCGGACGCCGCGGACGACGCGTCCCCCGATATCGCGATCCACGTTCCAGCCGCTTTCGCCCTCCGCCTTCGCCCCGGCCTCCCACGTCCCGGAAAGAAGCCGGATGGCTTCGTCCGGAAGGAGAGCGCCGCCGAGGAACCTGGCCATCATGACGCCGGCTTCGTCCTCGGCGTAGACCCTTCGCCCGGGCAGGACGAACCAGGCCCGGTCGGCGCGGAAAAGAATGAGGAACGCCGTTCGCCCGATCGGGTCGAGGCCTTCGACCCGCCCGAGTCCCGGGCGGCGGAACACGAACCCGAATTTGCCCTTGATGGACGCTTCGACGCCTTCGATCGACGCCGAGCCGAAGCCCTCGACGGCTTCGACGCCGCCGGACGGCGGAACGAGAAGGGGCGGGCGACGGGCGCAGGCGGCGAGGGCGAGGACGATCGGGAGGGCCGCGGCGAGAGGGATCCGGCCGCGATCGACCGGTCTAACGGAACCCATAATCTTCGGTTTTGGGAGGCTTCTTTTTGGCCTCTTCCTTCTGCTTCTTCTTTCGGAAGAGAGGATAGAAGGGGGACTTGATGCGGCGGCCGAAGCAGGACATGTTCGGGTTGAGGATCAGAAGCAGGACGAAGGCGGCGAAGATGACGAGGATCGCCGTCGTGCTCCACTTCATCGCCATACCCTCTGCGGCTCCACCGGTCGGCGGCCGGACGGCCGCGCTCTATGCCGGATGGATTTCGGACGTTTCACTCGCGGCTTTCGGGCTCTTCCTGGAAGATCGGGATCTTGGATTTCTCTTTTTCTTTCCCGAGATAATGGCCGAGGAAAAACACCGTGCCCAGCGTCAGCACCGCCAACAGGAATTTGAAGAAGCCTTTCATCGCAACCTTCCCTCACTCATTCTATTTAAATGCGCGGAAATGTCAATCGGCGGGGCGTCCGGATCGCGAAATTTCCGCGCCCCCGTCATTTGCTTTTTGGCCCCCGCGCCGATATATTGAAATCGATGTCCAAAACTCTCCGCGCTTTGATCCTGGTCGCTCTGCTCGTCCCGGCGGCGGCCCTCGGCCAGGGCATCCGGCCGGCGGCTTTCGCGGGCCAATTCTACCCGGCCGATGCGGCCCGGCTGACCGCCGATATCGACGGCTATCTGGCAGCCGCGAAAGCGGCAGCGCCGGCCGCGTCCCCGGCCGGGCGGATCGCCGGCCTGGTCGTGCCCCATGCCGGATACGTTTATTCGGGCCGGACGGCGGCCGCCGCTTATGCCCTCCTCCGCGGCCAGGCGATCGATACGGTCGTCATTATCGGGCCCTCCCACCGCGTCGCGTTCGAGGGGGCGTCGATCTGGCCCGACGGGGGCTTCGAGACTCCTCTCGGGATCGCCCGCGTCGACGGGGGGCTGGCCAAGGAGATCGCCGAGGCCTCGGGCTTCCGCTTTCGGAAAGAAGCGTTCGCCGAAGAGCACTCCGTCGAAGTCCAGGTCCCCTTCGTCCAGAGGGTCTTGCCCGGCGCGGCGATCGTCCCCATCGTCATGGGCGAGCAGACACGGACGACCATCCGGACGCTGGCCGCGGCCCTGGCCAAGGCCTGCCGGGATCGAAGGGTCGTGGTCGTCGCCTCGACCGACCTGTCGCACTTCCTGCCCGTGGAGCGGGCCCAGGCGACGGATGCGGGCACGGCGGCCTTGATCCGGGATCTCAAGACCGAGGCCATCATCCGCAAGGTCGAAGCGGGCGAGAATATCATGTGCGGCGGCGGCCCGGTCGCATCGGTCCTTTTGTTCGCCGAAAAGGCGGGCCGGCCCAAGGTCGAGATCCTGGCCCGGACCGACTCGTCCGGGTTCGGCGGACCCGTGGTCGGCTATCTCGCCGCCGCGATCTTTTCGGGGGCGCCTGCCGCGCCGGAGGAATTCACGCTGACGGCCGACGAGAAGGCCGATCTGCTGAAGCTCGCCCGCGCGGCCTTGACGGAGTATGTCACGCGGGGGACGGAGGTCGACGACCTCTCGGGCAGAGACAAGTTCCGGGCGCCCCGGGGCGCGTTCGTGACGCTCACGCGGGACGGGGCCTTGCGCGGCTGCATCGGCTACATCGAGCCCGTCCTGCCGCTCGGCCGGGCCGTCATCCGCACGGCGATCTACGCGGCCACCGAAGACCCGCGCTTCCGGCCCGTCGAGGCCGCCGAGCTCAAGGACCTGCGGATCGAGATCTCGGTCCTGACCCCGGCCCGGGAGATCGACGACCCGCGGCTGGTCAAGGTCGGGACCCACGGCCTCATCGTCGAGAAGGACGGGGCCAAAGGCGTCCTCCTGCCCCAGGTGCCCGTCGACAACGGCTGGGACCGCGAGACTTTCCTCGGCCAAGGCTGCCTCAAGGCCGGGCTGCCGCCCGACGCCTGGAAGCGGGG
>JBAVUQ010000124.1:0-41542 GCA_049696855.1 Candidatus Aminicenantales bacterium | reverse complement strand
ACGATCTTCACGACAGGCAAAGACTACACCAAGGACCCGCTCGTCCTGCTCACGCTCCGGGCCAAGGTCGCCGAGGCGATCGAGAGACTGACGGCGCGCTGATCCGATCTAGTCCACGACCTCGAGGACACCCGTCATCCCGCGGTCCTTGTGACTCTTCGAAGACATTGGCGCACGTTTGGTGCACCAGAAGGGGTAGGTCCCGACCTTGGTGGGCGTGAACTTGATCGTTTTCGGCTCATTGCCCAAGGTGACATTGAAGTCGATCCCGGCTTCTGGAGCCTTGAGGAAGATGCTGTGAGGAGTCGACCCTCCCTCCTTCTTGACGATGAGCTCGACCGGGACGTTGACCTTAACCACGATGTCGTTCGGGTTGAAATAGTAGCTCCCGCCTGTGATCTCCACCTTCTGGACGCCGTCGGCGCCGATGACCGCGACGAATTTGTTCTTTGCGGTCTCCTGACCGAGGCCGACCGACCCCAGGAGGAGGACAAATACCGCCGCCGATACCCGTAGAACCTTCATTTTTCCCTCCTTTGGAACGCTGTTCTATCGTACATCGCTTCGCTTAGGATAGTATCCAAGATTCATGCCAGGACGGCGCGTCCCTGGTACGGGGGATCAGGCGTCGCCGTCAAGGCCGGGAAACGGACTGAGGCGAAGGCCTCTGCGTCAGGGGGTGATAATGCACGTGAACGCGTCGCAGCAGGTCGATGTCCCGATGGAGGGCTCGTTCCAGGCGGCTGGAAATGGCGTCCCCCTCGGCGACGGTCACGGCCCCGTCCACGGCGATGGTCAGGTTGATGACGATATACGGGCCGAAGCGATGGGCCTGCATCTCCTCCAAGGCGAGGACCCCGGGCATTCCGGCGACCGACGCCTCGACCTTCTTTCTGAGCTCCGCCGTGGGAACGGTATCCATCAGGTCCCCTGAGGATTCGCGCAGGATCCCGAGTCCCGTCCGCAGGATCACCAAGGCCACAAGGGCCCCGGCCAGAGGGTCGAACCACGGGTAACCGTGGCGGGCCAGGAAGATGCCGATGCTGGCGGCCGAGGCGGAGAAGATATCGTTGCGGTGGTCGGTGGCGATGGCGTGAACAACGGGGTTGCCCGTCTGCCGGCTGATGCGTCTGGTCTTCCAGGTCAGATAGATCTTCAGACCTACGGTGAACAACGCCGCGAGCTGGGCCCCCTCGGTAGCCCCGGCCAATGCCGTCCCCGAGGATAGAAGGTCATAAACTCGGTTTATCGCGTCCCAAAGGATGGCCACCGCCGTCGTCAGAACGAAGGCGCCGACGATCAGGGCGGCGATGCTCTCGAGCTGCCGATGTCCGTAAGGGTGCTCGTCGTCGGCCGGCTTGCGGGCCATCCGGATAAAGACCTTGACGATGATCCCGTAAGCGACATCGGATGTGGAATTGATCCCGTCGGCCAGGAGGGCCGGGCTGTGTCCCAAAATGCCGATAGCGGTCTTGAGCGCCGCCAGTCCGGCGTTCGCGATCAGGGCCAGGTTGACCGCATGCAGGTTCCGTTTGTCGGAATGCTCCGAGGCCTTATCCATTCGTCCTCTCGTCAGCTCTTGGCCGGCTTCAGGAACCTGCCGTACCAGGCGAGATAGCGCTCATATCTGTCGCGGACGTAGCTGGGGGTGCTGAGACCATGGAACTGCCCCGGATAGACGACGAGCTCGGTCTCGATGCCGAGGCTCTTCAGGGCTTGATACATCTGCTCGCCGCCGACGATCGGGACGTTGAAGTCCTTTTCGCCGCCCATGAACAGCGTCGGCGTCTTGATGCGATCGGCCTTGAAGAAGGGATACGAGATCCTGATCCAGGCGTCCGTAGCCTTCCAGGGGACGCCGATCTCCTGCTCATATTGCCGGATGTACTGGTCGTTACCGTACATCGACAGCTGCAGGGCGCTGCCCGCTCCGCTGATCGCCGCCCGGAAGCGAGGGTCCGTCGCGATCGTGTAGTCCGTCAGGATCCCGCCGTAGCTCCATCCTCCGATGCCGAGCCGCGCCGGATCCGCGACCTTCAGGGCCACGGCCCGGTCCACGGCGCCGAGGAGGTCGATGACCTCCTTATGCCCCCAATCCGCGAAGATGGCCTTCTGGAACAAGCTGCCACGCCCCGAGCTGCCGCGGTAATTGACGGCCAGAACGACGTACCCGTTGGCGGCGAAAAGCTCGCGCTCGAAGCTGAAGCTGTATTCATCCTGGCCGTTGGGCCCGCCGTGGATGCGAAGGAGCGTCGGATAGAGTGTCCCCGGGGAATAGGAAGCCGGCTTGACGATGAGTCCGTTGACGACGGTGCCGTCCTTGCTTTTGGAAGTGAAGTCCTCCGTGATCCCGAGCTCGAGACCGGCCAGCAGGGCATCGTTCTGGTGCGTCAGCCGCCGCAGCCGGCCGTCTTCGAGGGTCGTCACCTCGGCGGTCTCGGTCGCCGTTCCGGCGAGCAGCGTGATCGCGCCGTCCGGGCCGAGCGAGATGTTCGAAACCGTGCGGCGGCCCTCGGTCAGCTTTTCGAGAGGTCCTCCGCCGGCGGGCATCCGGCCGACGAAGACTGCTCGATCGTCTTCGACGAGGAAGGTCAGGCTCTTCCCGTCGGCCGACCAGCAGATCGGATCAGAAACCGCCCGGTCGAGCTTTTCCGTGAGGATCCTCGCGGGACCACCCGCCGCCGACACGACCGCCAGCTTGTCGAGATTGTAGCCCGAGAACCGCGGCTCGTCCCCCCGCAGGAACGCGATCCATTGGCCGTCCGAGCTCCACGAGGGGCGGCCGCTGTCGGGCCCCGCGAAGTCCGTCAGCTGGATCGGCGCCGCTCCGGGCTTGGCCTCGATGACGAAGAGATCGGAATCGGGATCGCGGTCGAGGGCGGGGCCGCGCTCGCTGAGGAAGGCGATGCGGTTGCCGTCCGGTGACCACGCCGGGGACGTATCGTTGGACGGTCCCGAGGTCAACGGCTCCGCCTTGCGGGACGCCACATCGAAGAGCCACAGGTGCTCATAGAGCCTCTTGAGATAGCCCTCCCGGTCCTGTTTGAAGTGATAGCGGTCGATGACAAGGGGAGGCGGGGTCTTCCGCTTCCAACCCTCCATCTTCTCCGGCTCGTCGGCCGGGTCCCGGTCGCTCGAGACGATCACCAGGCGCCGGCCGTCCGGCGACCAGGCGTAGTCGCTGACCCCACCCTTGATCTCCGTGAGCTTCTGAGCCTCGCCGCCCCTCCGGTCGAGCAGCCAGACCTGGTCGCCGAGCTTCTTCTCGTCCTCCGTGCCTCGGGAAGCGAGAAAAGCCAGGTAGCGGCCGTCCGGGCTCCAGCGAGGGGTCGATTCGCCCTCGGGGCTCGAGGTGAGCCGGATCTCTTCAGCGCCGTCCCAGCCGACCATCCAAAGATCGGTGTCCCGCTTGTCTTTTTCGACATCCGTCGTCCCGACGGTATAGGCGATCCACTTGCCGTCGGGCGATCGCTGGGGATCGCCGACGCTCTTGATCTTGAAGAGATCGTCCAGCGTGATGGGGCGCTTGGCCGTCTGGCCGGCCGCGGACAGCGCGACGGCCGCGGCCGCCAAGGCGGAGATCATGATAACGGGACGGAATCCGACCGAGTGCCTGATTCTTTGGGGCGACATGAACGACTTATACCGCCCGGTCCCCAAGCTGTCAAGGCGGCGAGCGAGGATTGAGCCGGGAGAGAGCCGGGAGCTGTCAGACGCTCAGGGACGTGAAGGATAGCTCGCTGTGCTGGGGCGGCGGTTCGTCGTCGCCGAGGCCGTCCTCGACGAAGATCTGGATGATGTCGCGCAGGTTGTCGAGCGCCAGCTCGTACGTCGCGCCGCGGGCCCGGCAGTCCGGGAACTCCGGACAGTGGGCCGCCCACCCCTCGCTGTCGCGGATCACGTAGGCTGAGAATCGGTAACCGCTCATGTCGGCCTCCGTTATGCTCGTTCCGGGGGTTCGCTCGGCTCGTTCGGTTTCATTTAACCTTGATAGTTGCCAGATTTGTGCCAATTTCTCCCCCTCTGAAAATGAGGACGTCTCTATCTTCCCGGTCCTCGCCAGCCGGGCTCCGAAAAAACTGAAATGTCCCCATTTTTTCATCAAAACGACCTTAGAAAAGTGCACCTGGTGATCTTGGGGACGCCCTCCCCGTCCACCCGGACCTCGCCGCGCAGGAAACAGACGGGCGGCGTCCCGTAGGTCGTGCAGTGCGTCTCGCCGACGCCCTCGAGAATCCCCGTCTCGTCCTCGAAGATGTAAAAATACTTTGCGCCGCCGTTCCCATTCCCATTGCCGCCGTATCCTCCGGGGCCCCAGTCCGCCTTCTCCGGCTCCTCGTCGTCACCGCCGCCGGCCCCTCCGCCATACCCGCCATGGGCGCCGTACCCGCCATACCCGCCGCGGCCCTTGCCTTCCTGCATGGTGTTGTAGGTCACCCTCTGGCGGGCGTCGACGACCCGGACGATGAGCTCGACCATGGTCCCGGCGCAATTCTTGAGGTCCTTCACCCGCAGCTCCGGCCGCTTCCCCTGGTAGAGGTCGAGGTCGTCCCCGTCCGGAAGGAAGCCGAGGGCCTCGAAGATCATGCGCCGCTTCTCGTCCGAGGCGATGTCGGCCACCTCCTCCATGTTCTCGAGGCCCTGGAAGTAGCGCAGCACCTGGCGCGTCCGCCGCGGCTCGAGGGAGTCGAAGACGCCGGCCTTGATGAGGGTCAGGAGCTCGGCCTTGCCGGGCTTCGTCCGGGTCAGGAAGTCCTCGACCGACAGATACTCGCCGCCCGCCGTCCGCTCGTCGAGGAGGCGCTCGATCGTCTTCAGGCCGAGGCCCTTGATCGAGGTCAGGCCGATGCGGATCGCCCCGCCGCCCGCCGAGGCCTCGACCTCGAAGCCGAGCCCGCTGCGGTTGGCGTCCGGCCCCAGGATGCGGAGGCCGTTCCTCTTCGCTTCGGCGACGTACTCCGGCAGATCGTAGTAGCCGCCGCCGGCATTGAGCACGGCCGCGAAATACGTCACCGGCTGATGGACCTTGAGGTAGACGGCCTGGTAGGCCATGTGGGCGTAGGAGGCGCTGTGGGCCTTGTTGAAGGAGTAGGAGGAGAATTTCTCCATGGTCTTCCACAGCCGCTCGACCTCGGTCGCCGCGTAGCCGCGCTCGCCGGCCTCGCGGGCGAACTTGGCCCGGAGGGCCGCGCCGCCGCCCCGCCCCTGCTTCAGGCTCCGCCGCAGGAGGTCCCCTTCCTCCGGGGGCATGCCGGCCACCCGCTCGGCGATCTGCATGACCTGCTCCTCGTAGAGGAGGATGCCGCCGGTCTCGGGCAGGATGCGGGCGAGAAAGGCGTCATCGGGGACAGCGGGCGCTGAGGAGCGGCCCCGGCCGCTGCGCCGCCGCAGGAGCGCCTCCTTCATGCCGCTCTCCGTCGGCCCGGGCCGGACCAGGGCCAGGGCCTGGGTGATCTCGTGGATGTCCACGGGCTTCATCCGCCGCAGGAGGTTCATCATGGCCGGGCTCTCGACCTGGAAGCAGCCGACCGTCCGGGCGGCCCGCAGCGCCGCGTACGTCGCCGCGTCCCCGGACGGCAGGGTCCGCAGCTGGAGCTTCTCTTTCGTCTCCGAGATGGCCGCCAGCCCCCGCACCGAGAGGAGGTCGAGCTTGATCAGCCGCAGGTCCTCGACCGCGTCCTTGTCGAAGTGGGTCATGCGCAGGCCCTTGGCCGAGGTCTCGAGGGGCAGGTACCGCTCGACCGGCCCCGGGGTCAGGATGACGCCGCCGACGTGGAGGGAGATCTCGTGATAGACGTCCTGGAGCTCGGCGGCGAGCTTCCAGACGTCGAGGCGGCCCGGCGCCGGGGCGGCCAGGCGCAGGCTGGACGGCTCGGCGAAATACGGCACGCGCTTCGACAGGCCCCGCGCCTCCTCGGGCGGGACGCCGAACGCGCGGAGCGTCTCGTAGAGGGCCGAGCGGCCGCCGAAGCTCTTGAGGCTGCAGACGTAGGCCGCGCCGGTCTTGCCCGCGCCGTAGCGCTCGAGGACGTACTTCAGGACCTCGTCGCGGCGCCGGGAGTCGAAATCGATGTCGATATCGGGCGGGTCGGGCCGGCCGCGGTTGAGGAAGCGCTCGAAATAGAGATCGAACTCCATCGGGCTGACGTGGGAGATGCCGAGGAGCCAGCCCAGGAAGGACGAGGCCCCCGATCCCCGCAGGTTGTGGAGGATGCCGCGGCCGCGGGCGAACTCGACGATGTCGTGGACGGCGAGGAAGTAGGGGCCGAAGCCCGACTGCTCGACCGCCGTGAGCTCGCGGCGGGCCCGCTGGCGCTCCTTCCAGGTCAGGCTCTTCGCCGCCGTGAGCCGCTCCATGACGACCTCGCGGAGGGTCCGGGGGAAGAGGTCGGCCGGGAGGCCGGGGATGACGTTCTCGAAGACGAACTCGCACTTTTCGGCGACCTCGGCCGTCCGGGCCAGGGCGCCCTTCGCGGCGCCGCCGAAGCGGCGCAGGGCCAGCGCCTCCTGGTCAGGCCCGAAGAGCCTCATCCTGCCCAGGAGCCGGTCGCGCTCCGGCGGGTAGGGAATCTTTTGCTCGATGGCGTGGAGGAGGACGAGGCGCTCCGGGCACGTCAGGTACTTGAGGGGGTTGGCCCAGACTACGGGCAGACCGGATTTCTGGGGACACGTACCCGGAGGATCGGGGACATGTTCCAATTTCGCAGAAATTGGTACGTGTCCCCTGGATTCGCGTAGGCGATTGAAGTTCCCGAAATCCGCCCCGAGGTAGAGGTCGCCCGGCGCGACCTTCTCCCGCAGCTCGGCCAGCATCGCGGCTTCGCTCGCCCAGCCGGTATCCCCTCTCTTGTCACCAGAGGGACAGTCCCCCTTCGGGGACAGTCCCTCCCTCGTCCCACCTTCGTTTTCCCTCTTCGGGGACGGTCCCCCGGGGATGTAGATCGCGATGAGCCCGGAGGCGTCGCGGATGTCCCCGCGGTTGAAGATCTCCATGAGGTTCGAGTAGCCCTCCCGCGTCTTGACCAGGAAGACGAACCGCCGGCCACCGAGATCGAGCTCGCAGCCGAAGATGGGCTTGAATCCGCCCGCCGGCGCGATACGCTTCCACTTGCCCCAGCCGTAGATGTTGCCCGTGTCCGCGAGCGCCGCGGCCGGAAGCCTTTGCCCTCCGGCCCAACCGGCCGCCTCTTCGAGCGTGACGCTTCCTCTCCCCCGGCTGTACACCGAATGGATGCGCAGCGGCACGAACATGGCGCTTTCTCTTCTCCCTTCATTTCGTCAGGGACGCCGTCTTGAGGACGTAGCCCCGCCGCGGATCGAAGGCGTAGACGGCGTCGAGCATCTTTTCCCGGACCGTCAGCACCGAGCCGAAGCCGTACTTGCCGCGGACCTCGTCGATGGCCCCGCCGAGCCGCTCCGGCCGGTCCGAGTAGGGCTCGAAGAGCGCCAGGGGCCGGACGCGCACCAAGTCCGAGGCTTTGACCCCGACCAGGCGCAGGGCCAGCCGCGAGCCGGCGGTGAGCTCGAGGAAGAGCTCCTCGGCGATCTTGTAGATCTTGCTCATCTCCTGGAGCGGCGAGAGCACGAGGCGGCGCTTGATCTCAGTCTTGAAGTCGGCGTAGCGGGCCTTGACCTCGATGACGTGGGCGTAGAGCCGGTCCTCGCGCAGGGCCAGGGTCAGCCGGTCGCAGAGGTAGGCCAGGTGGGCCAGGAGCAGGCGCTTGTCCCAGAGGTCCTCGAGGAAGGTCGTCTCGCGCGAGACGGACTTGGGCAGCGTCCGTGTCACCAGCGGCCGGCCGTCGATGCCGCGCGACTGGAGATAGATGTCATCCCCGCCCTCGCCGAAGAGCGTATGCAGGGTCCCCCGCGGCAGCTCCCACAGCTGGCCGATCTTGTGGATGTTCATCAGCCGCAGGACGACCTGGGCCTTGGGGCCGATGCCGGGCAGGGCCTCGATGCCGAGGTCGCGGAGATAGGTCTGCTCCTCGCCCTCTCGGATCTCGAAGAAGCCGGCCGGCTTGGCCCGGCGCGTGGCCAGCTTGGCCAGGATCTTGTTCGGCGCGGTCCCGACCGAGACCGTGACCCCGATCTCGCGCTCGACCTGCCGCTTGAGCTCGCGGGCCGCCTCCGTGAACGAGGGATAGATGGGGCCGCAGCGGGTGAGCTCCAGATAGGCTTCGTCGAGCGAGGCCTCCTCGACGTCCGGGGTCGCGGTGTGGAGGACGCGGAAGAAGCGCTCGGAGAAGGCCTGGTAGACCTGGAAGTTGCCGCGGACGAAGACGCCCTGGGGGCAGAGCTTGTAACACTCGCGCAGGGGCATGCCCGAGTGGACGCCGAACTCGCGGGCCTCGTAGGAGCAGGTCGAGGCCACGCCGCGCTCGTGGGGAAGGCCGCCGACGATGACCGGTTTGCCCGCGAGCGAGGGGTCGAGCAGGACCTCGACGGCGGCGAAGAAGGCGTCGATGTCGACGTGGACGATGTAACGCCGTCTTTTCGACAAAGACACCTGTCCTCCTTTTTCCCGTGCGATCCGATTTGCCTTTTCCTCCCCTTCCTCGAAGGGGATGCGATCAGGGGCCCGCCCCCGTTCAGTACTTGCGCATGATGCCGATGACCCGACCCAGGATCTTGGCCGACGGCGCCTCGATCGGCTGGAAGGCCGGGTTCTCCGGGACGAGAAAGACATGACCGTTGTCTCGGCGCAGGCGCTTGAGCGTGACCGAGCCGTCGTCGAGCATGGCCACGACCATCTCGCCCGAGTTGGCCAGGTTGGTCCGCTCGAGCAGGACGTGGTCGCCGTCGTCGATGTAGGCGTCGATCATGCTCTTGCCGTCGACCCGGATGCAGAAGACGTTGCCCCGGCGGCGGCCGACCATCCAGCCCGGGACGTCCATGGCCTCGCCGGTCGCGTCGAACGACTCGCGCGGTCCGCCGGCCGGGACGAGGCCGGCCACCGGCACCCGGACCTGGCTCTCGACGAGGGCCGCGAGGCCGGCCACCCGGATCTCGCCGTCGGCGCGGCTGATGTAGCCCTTGCGCTCCAGGCTCTGGAGGTGCTTGAGGACGGCCGAGGGGCTGGGAATCTTCAGCGTCGAGCCCAGCTGGCGGATGGTCGGGGCGTAGCCGTGCTCGAGGATGAAGTCTTCGACGGCCTTGAGGACCTTGGCCTGCCGGAGGGTCAGTTCCCGTCTCAATGTGTTTACCATTTTGTTCACCTTTTACAAAATAAGCCTGCCGAAGGCATTTGTCAAGTGGAAATCGAACGAAAAGGAAAGAATCCCCGTGGATCAGTCAACCCCGCCTTTGGCGCATGGTTGGCTATCCTGCGATAAAGTCTTGTCAGCGTGTCCAAGAGTGATGACAATATTTCCCTTTTTATGTCCCTGTTCGACATACCGGTGAGCATCGGCAGCCTGTTCCAAGGGAAAACAGCGATCGATGATCGTTTTGATCTCCCCGGCCTCGATCAGATCTTTGAGGAAAGTCAAATCTTCGGCTTTTTCGTTTGACACGACACAGACGGCCTTCCTGCCGCCGCTCATTGACGTCCACAGCATTTGGAAAACCTGTCTCATCTTAAAACTGACGAAAAAACAGCGTCCGTTCGGCTTGAGCGAGCGTTGACACCGTGCAAACGAACTCTTGCCCAAAATGTCGACAATACAATCATAGGTCTCACCGCTGTTGATAAAATCCTCCCGGGTGTAATCAATGACTTTTTCCGCCCCCAGAGATCTGACGTATTCCAATCTCGGCGTGCTGCATACGCCGGTTACTATTGCCCCGAAGTGAGACCTGGCAAGCTGCACGACCGCCGGACCGATCCCCCCAGACGCTCCATTGACAAGTATTTTTTGCCCTGGTTGGAGATTGGCTTTCCTGAGCACATTCAACGCCATGATGGCCCCATACGGAACGGAAGCGGCTTCTTCATAGCTCATGTTGGCCGGTTTTGGGGCCACTACCCCATTTTCAGGCATGCAGAGATACTCGGCATAGGCGCCCATGCGCGGACCGCGATAGCCAAAAACCGGGTCACCTTTACTGAATCGGTTGACATCTTTGCCGACGGATTCGACTTCCCCGGAAAACTCACTGCCTAATATGGGAATTTTTGGTTTTCTGAACCCAAAATATATTTTCCCCACGAGCCAGAAGAGGAAGGGCATGTGGAATTTTCGCGGGGAGATGACGTTGAAGTGACGGACCAAAGTATCCCCGAAACTGACTGGTGTCGCATGGACTTTTATCAGGATTTCGTTGTTCTTCGGAATAGGTTTTTTCACCTCTTTGAGCTGAAGAACCTCCGGCGGCCCGTATTTCATGCATACCATCGCTTTCATAAGCATTCTCCCTTTTAGACGCTGATCTGGCATCTCCGGCCGCTGAGCGTCTTTTCATCCCGAGATCCCCTTGTCACGTCTCGGTCTTGATTTCCTTGATCATCGCTCCCGCCTGGGTCCGGTACCTGGCCTGCATTCTTTTGGTCATGGCGTGCTGTTCCGGCCAGGACTTCCAATAGGACTTATCGCAGGCATCCAGATGATCGCATTGGATGCAGGACGCGACACCATTGGCCAGGCCGCAGTTGCGGACTTCACAGGCGGCCATGCCGATCTTCAGGGGCTTGTCTCCGGGTTTGCAGGAGTAGCAGAAGACCTTTGCGGGATCATAATCGATTCCGAACTTCTTCTTCCATTCCCACTTCTCGTAGATGAGCTTCTTCGTCTTGACGTCGTCATTCATGGTGGCCTTGTGCAGGGGGCACGCTTGCGCGCAGAGAATGCCACAAAAGGAGAATTGGGCCAAATCAAGGGGCTTGTTGTCCTGGCCTTTCGTCAATGCCCGGCGCTCCGCCGCGGACAGATGGTTCCATGCCGCAAGAACGCAACAGGCTCCGCCGAGCTTCGCGAAGTGTCCGAGAAAACGCCGCCGACTCTGTTTTGTTTCCATGGAAACCTCCTTTATGAAGCCAGTCTCATTTTGAATCGAGCTCCTTCAATTTGGCCGTCGTGGCGGCATGGCCCGGAGCGATGACCAGGGCTTGATTGTAGCATTCGCGGGCCTTGGCTATATAGAGGACGTGATATTTTTCGCCGGACTTGTCATAGCCGTCGGGGGTACAAGGGAGTCGATTGGCCCCTTCGGACGCTTCTGGTTCTGGGCCTGTACGTCTTTCAATACAAAACGATTGCCTGGCTACGGGGGAAAAAGCTTCCCAAATGGGTTTTACCGGCCATGGGCCTTTTTACGGCAATCCTGATGGTCCTTTTCATTTTGGACATGCGTTTCCCGAACATCCTGCCCAAAAGCCCTTATGTCAACTTTTGGAATCTGCACATCTGGCCCCTGAACCTTCTGGCCATGATCTGGCTCATCCGGCTGTGGTTGGAGAACCGGCAGGGATCCGATCCCGACCGCCGACGGGCCAACCGGGCGTTTGCCTGGCTGTTCATTGTTCGCATTCCGGTCCTTCTGGCGGTCGTTTTGCTGAGTCCGGGACCGTTCGATTTCTGGAACATTACAGTTACGAGACTTATGGCCCTCTATACCAATCTCATTCCCCTATTCTGGCTGCAGGCCTATTTCCTCCCCTGGGCCGGCAGTTTAGGCAAGATCATAAGCGGCCGCGTCGACATGGCCTCCCTGCAAAAGAAGCACGGCTTGTCCGCGCGCGAGATGGAAATCCTGAACCTTATGATCGACGGCAAAGCTATAAGCAGATGGAGGAGACGCTCCATATCTCCATCCATACCGTCAAAAGCCACGTCTACAATCTGTACCGAAAATTAAAGGTGAAAAATCGCCATCAACTGATCCACATGATCAGCACCTCGCAGTCCTCGTGAGGTTGCCTGCCGCAATTTCCTTGACTTCTCCGCCGGCCATCGGCTAGCATTCCAGCCATTGCAAATTCCGCCGCAGGAGAACTGAAAACCATGGACATCAAGGAAGTCATTTACACCCGCCGATCCATCCGGGCTTATGAGAACAGGCCCGTCGAACGCGGCTTGATCCAGCAGGTGATCGAGGCCGCCGTGCAGGCGCCGTGCGGCATGGGTTTCGAGCCCTGGAAGTTCGCCGTCATCCAGGACCGCAAGATCCTGGTGGACCTTTCCGGCCGGACAAAGGCTCACATTCTCGGCCTGATCGACCAGGCCCCGCCGCTCGCGAGGTTCCGCGAGACGCTCGAGAACCCCAACTTCGATGTCCTCTACGGCGCGCCGGTGCTGGTCCTCATCTGTCGTTCAACGCAGGATCCGGGCCCGACGGCCGATATCGATTGCACACTGGCCGCCGAAAACCTGATGCTCGCGGCCCGCAGTCTCGGTCTGGGCACGTGCTGGATGGGATTCGTTGGGACGTACCTCGAGACGGATGAGGCCAAGAAGCGCTTCGGCATCCCGGAAGGTCACCGGGTCGTGGCGGCGATCGCCGCCGGCTATCCGGCCGTCGAGTTCACGACCAAGGAAAGAAACCCCCCCGTGATGCTCTTTTGGAAATAGCCGGCCGAAGGCACAGACCGGTGCCAAGACCGGTTTTGACATCTATCCGCGTCCGGAAATATGATGACGTCGTGACGGGGAACGCCGAATGCGGGCCGATGGGAGGACATGGTCCCCTCGCTCTCGCGAAAAATGTCCGTCCCGGCACGGGGAGGATCGAATGACCGAGATGATGTCCGCTTGCGGAGTGATGTGTTCGGGTTGTGCGGCCTACCTCGGCGACATCAAGGGCACCGCGCACCAGGCGCGCACGGTCGCGGCCTGGCGGAGGATCTACGGAATGAAGGAAACCGTCGAGCACATCGCCTGTGGCGGATGCTTGGGACCGGATGAGAGAGTCTTCCACACGAGCCGCACCTGCAAGGCGAGGATCTGTTGCCGGGCGAAGGGCTTCACGAGCTGCGCCGAATGCCGCGTGGAATCGT
The DNA here is from genome assembly GCA_049696855.1 of Candidatus Aminicenantales bacterium. GTDB lineage: Bacteria > Acidobacteriota > Aminicenantia > Aminicenantales > Saccharicenantaceae > RBG-16-66-30. The sequence goes on along the minus strand of JBAVUQ010000124.1, from coordinate 28,611 downwards.
GCCCGGCCCTCGAAAAGGCACAATCCGTCTGGGACGGCGTTCCGAAAATCGCCGAGACCCTGTCCCCCGCCGACTTCGACGCCTACGCTCAGCCCTACTGCGGCCACCGCCGTCGCGTCGCCGCGAAGCGAGCCGCCCGACCCTGATCGGAGGAGGCCTCTGCCGATGAGAAGGACTATCTTAACGATCATCTTGTTTCTATTCGTTTCCATCACGGTTTCCGCCCAATCATCCACGTTTCAGGATCCCTTGCTCGAGCGCATGACCGGGGTATGGGTTCTCCAGGGCACGATCGGGGGACAGGAGACGACGCACGATGTCGTCGTGGAATGGGTGCTGGGCCATCAATACCTGCGTCTCACCGAAGTGGCGCGCGAAAAGGACGCCCAAGACCGTTCCGCGTATGAAGCCATCGTTTTCATCGGCTGGGATCAGCCTTCGGGTGAGTACGCCTGCCTGTGGCTCGATTCGACCGGAGGCGGCGGCCTCACGGGCCAGGCGATCGGCCATGCCAGGCGAGACGGCGACGCGATCGCGTTTCTGTTCAAAGCGAGCGACGGCAGCCTCTTCCATACGACGTTCGCCTTTAGCCGGGAGGCTGGGACGTGGCAGTGGCTCATGGACGGCGAAGAGGGCGGAAAGCTGCGGCCTTTTGCCCGCGTGACCCTCACCCGGAAGCGATGAAAAGGTTTACCCCGGCCGCTTATTCGGCCTGGGCGCTGGAATATTTCAAGACCCTTGGATTCGGGGGGGCGTAGAACGTTCCGGGATTGGACGTGTAAACGGCCCCTTCAAAAACCCCTTCGTTGCCGCCGGCGAATTTATGGGGCTCGGCCGCGCCCTTGGGCACCAGGACGAGCTGTCTCTTGAAGTCGCGGCGGTAGGAACGCTGGTCGTCGCCGATCTTGAAGTAAAAAGCGTTCCGCAGGATGAACGGCTTCCATTCGGCGCAGACGGCCGTTGCCGGAACGCATCGGACGGGCTTATCGGCGGCGAAGGCCGCCTGCAGCTCGAGGCCGCTGAGAGGGACGCCGTCGAGCTCTCCGATCGTTCCGTATTGGGCGTCGGCCAGGACCCATTTATGGAATTGCTCCAGCCAGACTTCGACGGCGGAATGGGCCTCGCTCCGGGTTTCCACGTCCCGGGGGAGCAGGTTAAGCACCCGTGCGGGCATCCCGTAGGCCTTGGCGACTCCGGCCAGGACGACGGCGTAATCCCGGCAGATGAAACGGCCGCCCGCCTTGGCCTCCCTGAGGATCGTCAGCGGGTCGGTTTTCGAGGCCGTCTGGTCCGAACTGTGTTCCCAGCGCGTGCTGACCCATGTCGTCAGGCGGCGCAGTCTCTCGTAATCGTCCTTGGCCCCGGCGACGACCGCATCGATCGAGAATTCCTTCCGCATCTCCGCGAATTCCGGGGTCTCCGGGCCGTCGAACGTCAGCTCGAACGGCGGGGGCGTTTGAGTTTCATCCCAGGCCAGCGGACGGGGTCCGAATCGGGATTTCAGGTCGGCGAGGAAGGCCTTGAATTCCGGATCCGCGCGCAGGGAATCCAGATCGGAATCAGCGGCATACTTATCGTAATCCGTGTATCCGGCTTTGACGGCCTCGCGGGCGGCCGCGATCGCGCGCGATTTCTCGCCTGAGAGCGAGAGGACGCAGGCTTTATTGTAAAGGATGCCGGCCTTGATCAAAGGGTCCCCGGCGCTCGCCGCGAGACCCATCTGACGTTCCAGAACATTAAGGGCCCCGGCCCAGTTCCCCGCTTGGACGCATCGGGCCAGCTCTTCGTTCGTGGAACGGAACTGTTCTTCCAGGGACGCCTGCCCCGCGGCGACGAGGCAGAGGCAGGCCGACATCAGGCCAATCGCGATGATTTTTTCGATGAGGCGCATGGGACCTCCTCTAAGATTACTCCCGTATGAACGAAGACCAGCCGTAAAAGGTTGTCGAAGGAAAGCTCCGGCCTTCGTCTGCAGGGGAGCTCAAGGCATGATATCCGCGGCCGCGGGATATTGTCAAATCTATTTATATCACTGTAATCAGCGAGTTGCGAACATATGGGCCCGCCAAAACGGGCTAAGCCCCGAAAACCGTGGTATAATGGCATCGTTCATAAGCCAAGGGAAACCTCAGCTATCAACACCTGAATGATTAAAGGAAGGGGCCAGAGGCCCTGATCGGTTTCATACTCCTCTCCTTTATGACGTTCAAACATCTTTAAGAACCGGGAAGGCTCGGAAGAGTCTTTCCATCGTCGAAAGGAGACGAGAATGAATATCTACGTGGGCAATCTGCCCAACTCCGTCAATGAGGGCGACCTGAGAGAAGTCTTCCAGGCGTTCGGCGAAGTGTCGACGGCCGCCGTCATCAAGGACAAGTTCAGCGGCGAATCCCGCGGGTTCGGCTTCGTTGAGATGCCGAACAAGGTCGAGGCCGAAAAGGCCATTTCCATGACGAACGGCAGGGACCTTAAGGGCCGCACGGCCAAGGTCAACGAAGCCAAACCGCGCACGGCCTCTTCGGGGTCCGGCGGTTTCGGCGCCAGCCGGCGTTACTAAGGCCTCCGGACAGCCGGGGGTCCGTCAGCACGGTTCCCCCAGGGGAGCGGTCGGGATCGACCGCTCCCCTTTTTTTTATCCCTGAAAATTGCCGATTCCCGCCCGAACAGCTAAAATGGGGCCAGGAGGGATCCCAAGGGTGCCGGTTGCTCGGGGGAAGAAGAGACGTGGGCGCGACTCCGCCTACGAGGCGCTGCTGCTCAGCTGCGTCAACGACGGGATCATCGGCGCCGATGCCGAATCCCGGATCTCGTATTGGGGCAGAGGCGCCGAGCGGATGTACGGCTTCACCGAGGCCGAGGCGCTCGGCAAAACCACGCTGGAGCTGTTGCGCCCGACATATGCCCCGGGAGAGCGCGAGAAGATATTCGATAGCCTGAATCGCCAGGGCGCGGCTGTGGTGACGCTGCGGACGAAACACAAGGACGGAACCGAGATCATCGCCGAGGTGAACTTGACCCGATTGGCAGATGAGCGCGGAGACCAGTCCGGGTACGTGGTCGTCTATAGGGACGTCACCGAGCGTGCTGCGACCAGGCAAGCCCTTGGGGAAGCCAGTGCGCGCCTGCGGGTCCAGACCGAGGAGCTGCAATCGAGGGAAGGGGCGCTCCGGGGGATCCTGAACGCGGCCAAGGAGTCCATCTGGCAGTTCAGCCCGGACGGCATCATCCTGATGGGGAACGAGACCGCCATGAAGCGCGTCGGCAAATCGGCCGACGAGGTCATCGGCCGGCATTTCAGCGAGTTCCTGTCTCCGGAGCTCGCCGCATCGCGCCAGGCCAAGCTCAGGGAGGCGGCGGAGTCCCGTCGACCGGTCGAGTTCGAGGACGAGCGGTCCGGCATTTCGTTCCGTCACAATTTCTACCCGGTCCTGGACGCTGGAGGGAACGTATCCAGCATCGCCTGCTTCAGCCGGGACATCACCCAGCGCAAGCGGGACGAGCAGGCTCTGCGGGAGCGCGGCCTCGAGCTCCAGCGCTTGACGGAGGCCCTGGAAACGCGGGTGCGGGAGAGGACCGCGGAGCTGGCGGCGGCAAACGAGATGCTGAAGGCGGAAGCGGCCGAACGTGTCCGCCTCGTGGCGGCGGTCGAACAGGCCGACGAGGGCCTCGTCATCATGGATGCCGGGGGTCTGATCCGCTACGCGAACTCCGCGTTCGCACGATTGAGCGGATGCTCCCGCAATGAGCTCCTGGCCATGAGCTACGATCAGCTTCTCGCGGGGCGGGGCAAATCGGGAGAAACCTGGGAAAGCGTCCGGGCATCTCTTGATCGGGGGGAAGCCTGGCACGGACGCCTGACACGGGGCGACGACGCCGGCGATGCCCTGGAGCTGGAGGTGACCGTCTCGCCCATTTACGACGCCACGGGCCGGGCGATCAACTATCTGGCGGTCGAAAGGGACGTCACCCGCGAGCTCCGCCTGCAGCAGCATCTGCGCCAGGTCCAGAAGCTCGAGGCCCTGGGGACTCTCGCCGGCGGGATCGCCCACGATTTCAACAACATCCTCAACCCGATCTTCATCAGCACCGAGCTGTTGCTGCTCGAATCGTCGCTCGATCCCTCCGACCGCCGCCAGCTGGAGATCACCCTGAAAGCCGCCGAGCGCGGCCGCGACTTGGTCAGACAGATCATCGCCTTCAGCCGGCAGAAAGAAAAGGACCGGAAGCCGTCCAAGGCGGGTCCGGTGGTCAGGGAAGCCGTCAGGTTCCTCCAGGTCTCGCTGCCCAGCACCGTGGAGATCCGGGCGGACATCGGGGCCGAAAGGGACGTCGTCCTCGGAGACCAGGCGCAGATCCACCAGATCGTAATGAATCTCTGCAACAACGCCGCTTATGCCATGCGGGAAAAGGGCGGGATCCTCACGGTGAGCCTGGCCGGGGCCGACGTCGACCCCGATCTCGCGGCCCAGGTGCCCGGCCTCAAACCGGGAGCGTATCTGCGCCTGACCGTCTCCGACACCGGCACGGGGATGACGCCCGAGGTCAAGGAACGGGCCTTCGATCCTTTCTTCACGACGAAAAGACCGGGCGAGGGGTCGGGCATGGGTCTCGCGGTCGTCGACGGGATCGTCAGGGACTACGGCGGGGCCATCACCGTCGTGAGCGTGGAGGGCAAGGGCTCCACGTTCACGGTCTACCTGCCCCTGGTAGCCTCGGAAGAGCCCTCTTCCCAGGCCGCCCCGGACGGCCCGCCCCGGGGCTCGGAACGCATCCTTCTCCTGGACGACGAGTTGGTTCAGGTCCAGAGCGTCCGGGCCATGCTGAGAAGGTTGGGCTACGAAGTCGTCGCGCTGACCGACGGCCAGGAGGCTCTGACACGGTTCCAGTCCGATCCGCAGGCGTTCGACCTCCTGATCACCGACCAGACGATGCCTCACCTGACGGGAGTGAAGCTGGCGAAGGAAGTCCTGGCGATCCGCCCCGACCTTCCGATCATTCTCTGCACGGGTTTCAGCGAAGCCGTGGACGCCAACGAGGCCCGCGCCCTGGGCATCCGCGAGTTCCTGATGAAGCCTTATTCGGTCCGCGATATGGCCGAGACGGTCCGCCGGGCGCTCTCCGGCAATCCCGAGAAGAAGCCATGAAGCTCGATCTCCGGACGCGCATCGCGCTCAACAACGGCGTCAAAATGCCCCTCATGGGCCTCGGCACCTGGGCATCGACGGGGAGGGCAGGCCGGCAGGCCGTGCTCTGGGCCCTCGAGGCCGGCTACCGCCTCGTCGACACCGCCTCGTCCTACGGCAACGAGAGCGAGGTCGGAGAGGCCATCCGGGACAGCGGTCTCCCCCGGAGCGAGGTCTTCATAACGACAAAAGTCTGGCCGGCGGAATTCGGCTACGAGGCGACCCTGCGCGCGTTCGAGTCCAGCCGCCGGCGCCTGGGCCTCGAGCAGACCGACCTCTACCTCATCCACTGGCCCGGCGACGATCCGCATCTTCGCGCCGAGTCGTGGCGGGCGCTCGAGACGCTCCTCGCTGACGGTCTCAGCCGGGCCATCGGAGTCAGCAACTACATGGTCGCGGAGCTCGAGGAGCTCCTTGGCGCGGGCAACAGAGGCGTCGTCCCCGCCGTCAACCAGGTCCCCTTCAGTCCCTTCGGCCAGCAGAAGGGTGTCCACGCGTTCTGCAAGTCCCATGGGATCCGTCTCGAAGGCTACAGCCCTTTGACGCGCGGGGCGGAACTCAGCCAGCGGGCCATCCGCTCGCTGGCTCGGGCTCACGGGCGGACTGCCGCCCAGATCATGATCCGCTGGGCCCTGCAAAAAGAGGTCGTGACCATCCCTAAGTCCGTTCACAAGGAACGGATCGTCGAGAACGCCGCCGTCTTCGATTTTTCGCTGTCTCCCGAGGACATGGCGGCCCTGGACGCTCTCGACGCCGGGCGCTGAGCCTGAAAGCCGCGCAGACCGTGTTGGTTGTGTAGGAGACGCGATAGTGGAACGGAGGGGGTAGGATCCCCTAGCCCCTCGATTTCAGCATTGGGCGATGATAGCGCCGGTCGCAGCGCCGAGTCAATCGGCTATTTTTTGTGGCCGACGGGCATGTTCATGAGCGGGTATTGGGTGTCGGTCAGCTTGAGCAGCTCCTTGATCTTGGCTTTGTCCATCGAGGCCCGCGGCCGGGTGGCCAGGCCGGTGCCCGCGCAGAAGAGGGCGATATTCTGCGAGACGATGCCCGTATCGAGAGCCGCGATCTCGAGCTTCCCCGCCGTCTCTCCCATCCGGAACCGGGAGATGTCCGAAACGAGAATGAGCAGGACGGGCGCCGGCGTGGGGGGACCGCCGGGGCCGGGCTTGCCCTCGGGCTTGACGCCCGGAGGCGCCGCCTGCGGCTTGGCCTCGGGCTTTTCGCCCGGCTTGGCCATCGGCTTGGCGCCCGGACCGCCGGGTCTTGCCGTGACCTCGGACCGATGATCGCCCGCGACGATCGGCTTGAGCGCATGGGCCGCCGCGTCATAAAGGTAAGCCCCGTCCTTCATGAGGACGTAGATATCGACGTCCTGGACGTTCATGGCCGATGGGGCCGTCCTCTTTCCGTCGGGCCGGTTGATGCCGTCGGCCGCCCAGAGCAGGTCGGAGAGGTCCTGCAGGCTGAGGTCCTTGTCGGACCACTCCCTGACCGACGCCCGGAGGGCGAAGGCCTCCATGACCGGCAACCCCTTCGTCTTGTTCGGCTCGTTGAGCTTGATCATTTTCAGCTCCTGCGGCTGTCCCCAGCTCAAGACGGGGACGAGGAGCAGGGCTCCGAGAAGCAGTCCGGCGACGCACGATCTTTTCATTAGAAAACCTCCCTCAACGCGAATTTCGAATCTTCTTCGTCCGCGATCGCGTCCGTGTCTCCGATTTAACCACCTTCGCGGGGCCCGGTCAAGGCGCCCCGCGGTCGCGGCTCAGCGCCGCTCGAAAACGGCCGGACTCACCCGAAGGCTCGTTCCGGCGGCGTCGAAGACCTCGAGCCATTTCTTCGCCGCGGCTTCGCCCCTCCCGGCCCGGCCGGCGTTTTCGGCATAAGCCTGCCTGCCGCCGGAGACGTAGAGGTTCTGGCTCTTCCACAGGTCGATGTCGATCTCGAGCGGCTTCAAGATCGCGAGCAGCCGGTCGACGGATGCCAGGACCGCCAGGTCTTTGGGATCCTCAGCCCACCTCGCCATCAGCGCCTCGACCTTCCTCCCGGCAAGAAATCCCAGGCCGGTCTTTCCGGGCTCGAGGGACCATTTCCGGTATTCTTCGACAAGGGCCGCCAAGCGGTCAAAATCGGTTTCCAGGGCGCCGAGGAGGCGGTGGGACTCGGCGTCGAGGACGAACGCGGCCGGGCCCAGCAGGGTCTCAGGCAATGGGATCCGGATCTCCTTCATGGTTTCCATGATCGGGCGGTTGGTTTCGAAGATCCGCCGGAAGTCGGCGTCCAGGGCTTGTAGATTGTCTTCAAGGATGGCGGCGACGACCTTCCTCCGTTCGTCCTTGAACAGGTGCCAGAGGGAGAAGCTGTGGTCCCCGAAGTACCGGTCGATGAGCTTCAGGACGGCCGTCATGTCGCCCTTGGCGAAGGCCTCCCGGATCCCGGCGCACATGCTCCGGAACTGTTCATCCCCTGCGGCCTCCTTGACGCCTGCCGTCAGGTTCTGGTCCCCGAGATGGAGAACGGCGTAGGCGATCGTCCGCTCCTCCCAGGTGATTTCCGATCTGAGCTTGACCCTTCCCAGAGCCAGCTTCTGCCGGCCGCCCGCCTCGCGGTCGCAGACGTCGGCGGTCGCGTCGTAATGGGCGATCTTGACGGCCTCGGGATACTCCTCGAAGAGCGAGGACACGCCGTAGTGGGCGCCGAGCCGCGGGAAATCGACGATCGAGGGCTTGACGAACAGCTCGTAAACCCGGGCCCCGTCCTTGTAGGCCGGCACGTTGCTATTCGCCGCGGCCAGCCGGCCGACGAACTCCGGCTCGAGATCGGCCCGCGTGACGTCCCGGAGAAGCTGCAGCGCGCGCGACGCGTATTCGATGACCTGGACCGTTTCGACGCCGGAGATGTCGTCGAAAAACCAGCCGTCGCTGGTGAAGATGAGCATGGCGTGTCTCTGGATCTCGAGGTGCTTCAAGGCCTTCGTCTTGTCCTCGGGCGAGAGCGGGCGGGGAAAGCTCCGGGCGAAAAAGGCTTCGATATTCGCCGGCGAGCGGTCGAGGATGACCGCGATGTAATCGTCGCGGACGCGCCAGGGATCTCCTCCCCACGCGGACAGGGTCTGCTCGAAGGGAACGCCGGCTTTGTCCCGCAGCCACTCCATGGCCCCGCGCAGGGGCGTCCGCCACTTCTGGTTCCAGCGCGCATGCGCGCCGGAGCTGTCGCCGCAGTCGCTTCGCCAGCGCTCGATGCCGTGGGCGCAGCTCCAGGCCGTGTTCTCGGCGATCTCGACCTCGAAGCCGGGAGGGAACCGCTCCAGGTAGTCGGCGTAGACGGTGATCTCGGCGAGCCCGTTCTTTTCGATATGCTGGAGGGCATAGGCGAGGGCCATGTCCCCGAACCGGTGATGGTGACCGTACGTCTCGCCGTCCGTGGCAACGTGGACCAGCTCATCGCCGGCCTCCCCGGAGCTGAAGGCGCCGAGCAGGCGGCCGGCGAACCCGTCGCCGTTGTCGAGAAGCTTGCCGAAAGCGATGTCGTGGGAGATCGGACCGTTATAAAAAAAGAGGGCGATCGACCGTCCTGAAGGAAGGCGGCAAAGGTAGGGCCGCTTGGGATCGATCGCGCCGTGATCGGCGGCGGTCCAATCCTTGTCCCCGATCTTCCTCGCCCGGGCTGCCTGGTAGGGGGACAGGATGGTGAAGGCGATGCCCTGTTCGGCAGCCAGGTCCAGACTCTCCAGGTCCACGGCCGTCTCCGGCAGCCACAGGCCCTCCGGCTTGCGGGAGAACCGGTGTTCGAAATCCCGGATGCCCCAGATGATCTGGGTCCTCTTGTCGCGGCTGTTGGCCAGGGGCATGATGAGGTGGCTGTAGGCCTGGGCGATGGCCCCGCCGTGCCCCCGGAACCGCTTGCGGCTCTCCGCGTCCGCCTCGACGATGGCCTTGCAGACATCGGGCGCGGATCTCTCCATCCAGGCCAGGAGCGTCGGGCCGGCGTCGAAGCTGATCCGGGCGTAATTGTTGACGATGTCGATGATCCGGTCCTCGTTGTCGAGGATGCGCGAAGCCGAGTTCGGCGCGTAGCTCTCGGCCGAGACACGCTCGTTCCAGTCGTGGTAGGGGGAGGCCGATTCCTGGAACTCGATCTCCTCGAGCCAGGCGTTCTCGCGCGGCGGCTGGTAGAAGTGCCCGTGGACGCAGATGTGACGGTTCATGGCATGTCCTTCTTGAAGATCAGGACGGAGAGCGGCGGAAGGGTCAGGCTCAGGGATTGACCGTGGCCGTGAAACGCTTCGGGGACCGCCTCGGCGGCGCCGGCGTTGCCCTGGCCGCTCCCGCCGTATTCGAGGGCGTCGCTGTTCAGCATCTCCGTCCAGGTCCCGCCCGCGGGGACCCCGACGTGATAATCCCGGTGGCTGACCGGGGTGAAATTGCAGACGGTGAGGATGAAGTCCCGCGTCGAGCTCCCCTTGCGCAGATAGCTGATGATGCTCTGGTCGACGTCGTTGAAGTCGACCCATTCGAACCCGGCCTGGTCGAAATCGAGCTCGTGGAGGGCGGGCTCGCGGCGGTAGAGCCCGTTGAGGTCCCTGACCCAGAGCTGGACGCCGCGGTGCGGGGCGTACTCGAGGGCGTGCCACTCCAGGCTCTCGTCGTGGGTCCATTCCCGCCACTGGGCGAACTCCCCGCCCATGAACAGAAGCTTCTTTCCCGGGTGGGTGAACATCAGGCCGAAGAGCGCCCGGAGGCTGGCGTACTTGTCCCGCTCATATCCCGGCATCTTGCCCACGAGTGACCCCTTGCCGTGGACGACCTCGTCATGGGACAGCGGCAGGAGGTAATTCTCGGAGTAGGCGTACCACATGCTGAAGGTCAGGTCCTTATGGGCATACTTGCGAAAGACCGGGTCCTTGCTGAAGTAGTCCAGCATATCGTTCATCCAGCCCATCTTCCACTTCATGCCGAACCCCAGACCGCCGGCGTAGACCGGCCGCGTGACCATGGGCCAGGCCGTGGATTCTTCGGCGATCGTCTGGATGTCCGGACAGGCGCCGTAGACGACCTCGTTCGTCCGCCGGATGAAGCTCAGGGCCTCCAGATTCTCGCGGCCGCCGAAGGCGTTCGGGGTCCACTCGCCCTCCTTCCGGGAGTAGTCGAGGTAGAGCATCGAGGCCACGGCGTCGATGCGCAGCCCGTCGGCGTGATAGGTCTTGAGCCAGAAGAGGGCCGAGCCGATGAGGAACTCCCGGACTTCGTTGCGTCCGTAGTTGAAAACGAAGCTCTTCCAGTCCGGGTGGAACCCCTTGCGCGGATCCATGTGCTCGTACAGGTGGCTGCCGTCGAACGACTGCAGCCCGTGGCCGTCCGTGGCGAAGTGGGACGGCACCCAGTCGAGGATGACGCCGATCCCGTTCCGGTGGAGGTGGTCCACGAAGAACATGAAGTCCTGGGGCGTCCCGTAGCGGCTCGTCGGCGCGTAGTAGCCGAGCGTCTGGTAGCCCCAGGAGCCGTAGAAGGGGTGCTCCATGATCGGCAGGAGCTCGACGTGGGTGAAGCCCATCTCTTTGACGTAGTCGGCCAGGAGCGGCGCCGCCTCGCGGTAGGTGAGGAACCGGTTGCCCTCCTCCGGGACCCGCCGCCACGATCCGAGGTGGACCTCGTAGATCGAGATCGGGGCGTCGAAGCCGCTGCGCGATTTCCGCCCGGCCATCCAATCCCCGTCGCCCCATTCGTAGTCCAGGTCCCAGACGACGGAGGCGGAACGCGGCGGGACCTCCCAGAAAAAGGCGTAAGGGTCTCCCTTTTCCGCGGAGCGGCCGTCGATCTTCGAGGTGATGAGGTACTTGTACATGGCGCCTTTTTCGAGCCCGGGAACGAAACCTTCCCAGATGCCCGAGCCGTCCCATCTCGGTCCCAGCGGGTGGCGGTCCGCCTCCCAGCCGTTGAAATCGCCGACGACGGAAACGCGTTCGGCGTTCGGCGCCCAGACGGAGAACAGCGTGCCCGCCAGGCCGCCGACGGTCAGGGCGTGGGCCCCGAGCTTGTCGAAAAGGCGGAAGTGACTGCCTTCCTTGAACAGGTACGAGTCCTGCTCGGTGAGGAGCGTCGGTCCGAGGATGACTTCTCCGGCGCCCATCCTACGGCTGCTTCCGCGGCGCCGGCCTCGTCACGGCGTAGATGACGACGGCGGCCGTGAGGACGAGGGCGACGATGTAGGTCAGGGGTTCGGGGAGCCGGACGCCGAAGGCCCGGTCCAGGGAGTACGGACCCGGTCCGACGAGCCCGATGACGAAAGCCAGAACGGCCAGGACCAGGGGGTATTCCATCCCGCCGTCGTGATTCCAGAATCCCTTCGGTAGGTGGACCTTGATGATGGCCACGGACATCGATCCGATGATGCCCGCGGCGGCGAGAGGCGTCAGGAAGCCGGAGAGGACGCCCAATCCGCCGAAGAACTCGCCCAGGCCGCTGATAACGGCGAAAAGCCGGGCCGGCCGCAGGCCCAGGCTCTCGATGAACCCGGCGTGCCCGGAGAGCCCCCGGCCGCCGAACCAGCCGAAGAGCTTCTGGGCGCCGTGGGCAAAAAGGATCCCGCCGAGGGCGATGCGAAGGATCAGTCGTCCGGCGTCGATAAGGGCGTCCATGTCTTGCCCCTCCTTATGATTTCTTATTCTATCATCAGCCGCGCCCGGACGCCACTCGCCCTTCGTCCTCTCGGGATCCCTGTGGTATCATGGCCGGGGGCGGCGAAGGGAACCGCCCGAGTCATGCGAAGGAGGGCGTGGTGAATATCACTTTTATCGGTTTGGGATTGATGGGCCAGGCCATGGCCCGGCGTCTGATCCTCTCCGGCCACACGCTGACCGTGTACAACCGGACGAGGGAAAAGGCCGCTCCCCTGGAAAAGCTGGGGGCCAAGGTCGCCGAGACCGCGGCGGCCGCCGTCGGATCATCGCCGGTGACGGTTTTGATGGCCGCGGACGCCGAGGCCATCAAGGCCATCCTTTTTCCTCCGTCGGGGCCTCGTCTCGACTTTGCGGGCCGGACGGTCATCCAGATGGGCACCATCGCGCCCGCGCAGAGCCTCGACATCAAGAAAGGGATCGAGGAGTCGGGCGGCGCGTACCTCGAAGCCCCGGTTCTGGGCGGCCCGCCCGAGGCGGAGGAGGGCCGGCTCCATGTTCTGGTGGGGTCCACGCCGGACCAATACGAAAAATGGCGGCCCCTGCTCCAGGCCCTCTCGACCGCTCCGCAGTACATCGGGCCCGCGGGCAAGGCCGCGGCCTTCAAGCTGGCCTTGAACCAGATCCTGGCCGCCGAGGCCGCCGCCTTCGCCTTCAGCCTGGCCGTCGTCAGCCGGAACGGCATCGAAGTCGAACAATTCATGGGCGTCCTCCGGACGAGCTCCCTTTATGCCCCGCAATTCGAGAAGAAGCTCTCGCGGATGCTCAACCGGGATTTCGTGCCCGCCTCGTTCGCCGCTAAGAACCTCGAAAAGGACGTGAGGCTGGCTGTCGCCGAGGGCCGCCGTCTCGGACTCGACACGTCGTCCGTCGAAGGCATCGGCCAGGTCGTCCACCGGGCCGCCGACGCGGGCTTATCCGGAGCGGACTACTCGGTGATCTACGCCGTGATCAACCCGGAGAAAGCGTAACCGGCGGGAGGGGCGGCGCAGGGGCCGGGGGGGGTCAGTTGTCGCGGCGGATCTCGACGCGGTCGAGTCCGTTGTCGTTGAATTCCTTCTCGTACTTCTCGATGAGCGGCCGCTCCCGCTCCATGCCCTTCTCGGTGTAGATCTCCTCCAGGGCCTCCTCGCCGAACTTGCGGACGTAGTCGCGGTCGGCCATGCGGTAGATGAGCTGGTCCCAGAAGGAGTTGTCGTTGTAGAATTCGACCGTCTCGGCCATCTTCTCCTCGAGCTCGCCGGAGGGGATGCCCTTCTTGGTCTCATCGTCGAAGTCGACATAGTCGCCGAGGCCGTGCTTCTGGGCGGCCTCGAGGACGAGGCTCTCGACCTCGTCGTATTCTTCGATGACGTCGTCGGTCCGCCAGTCGTTGGCCATGCGGTTGCCCAGGTAAACGAGCTTGACCAGGGACGCCAGCTGTTCCTTCGTCAATTGCATATTCATCGCGGCCTCTCTCGAGAAAATATACCATGTCCGGCCGAATTCGCCAAACCCGGGAGGCCCGCCGCCGCCCCTGTTGACAGGCCCGCCGGCGGTGGCTAGAATTCGGTGACGCCTATCCTTCCGAGGAGGTCCCTCCATGAAAAGATCGAGCTTGGTTCTTGCGGCGGCGCTCATCGCTCTCCCCGTCGTGGCCGCGGCCGTTCCCCAGGCCGCCAAGCCGGCCCCGGCGCCCCTTTCGGTCCGCTATGAAGAGCTCACCTCGCCGGACTTCGCCCGGGCCGTGGCCCAATCCGGAGGCGTGTGCATCGTGCCGCTGGGCATCCTGGAAAAGCACGGACCGCACCTGCCGCTCGGGACCGACCTCATCGACTGCCGCGAGATCTCCCAGCGGGCCGCGGCCGCGGAGTACTCGATCGTTTTCCCGCCCTACTTCGTCGGCCAGATCTTCGAGGCCAGGCACCAGCCCGGGACGATCGCCTATGGCAGCCGCATGATGCTCGACGTCCTGCAGCAGACCTGCGACGAGCTGGCCCGCAACGGTCTCAAGAAGATCATCCTCGTCAACGGCCACGGCGGCAACGACCCGTTCCTCCATTTCTTCTGCCAGGCCCAGCTCGAGACGCGCCGCGACTACGTCGTCTACCTCTTCGAGCCGGCTTATGACGAGGCGACGGAAGCGCGGCTGGACAAGATGCGCAGGACGAAGGTCGACGGGCACGCGGGCGAAGAGGAAACGTCGGTCATGCTCGCCCACCACCCCGAGCTCGTCCGCCTCGACCGGGCCAGGGACGAGAGCGGCGAGGACCAGAAGCGCCAGGCCGGATTGAAGAACGCCTACACGGGGATCTGGTGGTACGCCGGGCAGCCCAACCATTACCGGGGCGACGGGAGCGCCGGGAACGTTGAGTTCGGCAGGGCCCTGCTCGAGGCTGAGACGGGCGCCCTCGTCGAGATGATCCGTTCCGTCAAGAAGGACGCCGTCACGGCCGAGCTCCAGAAGCGCTTCTTCGACGACGCGGCCAAGCCGCTCGAGACCAAGCCCTTCGTCAAGAAATGAAAAAGCGGCTCTTCGATCTGGCCAACCTGGCGCTGCTCGCTCTGACGGGGGTCTTCGCCTACCGATGGTACCCCCATCTGCCGGCGCGCATCCCGATGCATTTCAACATGGCCGGACAGCCGGACCGCTGGGGCGGCCGGGGCGGTTTCATCAGCCTTTTCGCCATGCCGTTCGTCTTGACGGCCGTCTTCTATCTGCTGATCCGGTTCCTCCCGGGCCTCGGAACGAACCCCCGTGCCATGAACATCCCCCACAAGGAGGAGTTCCTGAAGCTCCCAGCGGAAAAGAGGGACATCTACTGGGCGGTCGTCAAGGAATTCCTCGCCGGCCTGGCCGCCGCGATCAATCTCCTGTTCTATCTCATCGTCCGCGGCGCCACGCGCATCGCCACTGGAGAAACGAGTCTCCTGCCCTTCAAGCTCATGCTTCCGGCGCTCGCAGCCATGGCCCTGATCATGGCGTTCTATTTCCGGCGTCTGATCACCCTGCCCGGAAAGCTCGTCCGGGGCGAGGAATGAATGTTATAATGGCGATGCAAGGGAGGCCGACATGACATCGACCACGAATACGAACACCAACAGGACCGTTTTGATCGCCGTCATCGCCTTCAGTCTGGCGCTCTTCGCCTGCGCCGACACCCATAAGGGGGAGCCTGCCGCGCCCGAAGGCTCGGCCCCGGTCGCGGAAACGATGTCCGGCTCACCGGCGTCCGGCGCGCCCGCGGCTGAAGTCTCCGGGACCGGCGCCGAAAAGGGGCAGGCTGAGCCTCAGGGCCAGGTCTCCGGGAACTCCCGGCTGACCGAGGACGAGCGGAACACGATCGAGGTCGTCCGGAAGAGCCGGAATTCGGTCGTCTACGTCACAAACATGCAGTACGTCCGGGATTTCTTTTACCAGTCCGATCAGCCCGTGCCGCGGGGCAGCGGATCCGGATACGTCTGGGACGACCTCGGGCACATCGTCACCAACTTCCACGTCATCGATGAGGGCGACAAGTTCATGGTCAGCCTGCCCAATCAGAGGCAGGTCGAGGCCAAGCTGGTGGGCCGCGATCAGAACAAGGATATCGCCGTCCTCGAGCTCCGCGAACGCGTCGCCGGTCTCGCCCCGGTCGTCGTCGGGACGTCGCGCGACCTTCAGGTCGGCCAGAAGGTCATCGCCATCGGCAATCCCTTCGGCTTCGACCACACCGTGACCACCGGGATCGTCAGCGCCCTGGGCCGGAGCATGCTCGGGGCGGGCGACGTCACGATCCGGGACATGATCCAGACCGACGCCTCGATCAACCCGGGGAATTCCGGCGGTCCGCTCCTCAACTCGTCCGGCGAGCTCATCGGCATGAACACGATGATCGCCAGCCCGTCGGGGGCGTCGAGCGGCGTCGGTTTCGCCATCCCCGTGGACACCATCCGGAAGATCGTGCCCCAGCTCATCCAGTCCGGCAAGGTCACCCGGCCCGATATCGGCGGCGTCCAGTTCGTCAGGGATGAGGTGGCCCAGAGGGCCGGCATCGCGGGGGCGGTCGTCCTCGAGGTCTCGAAGGGAACGAGCGCCTACGACCAGGGGTTGCGCGGCCTCTACCGCGATAACTTCGGCCGCTTGCTGATCAGGGACGTCGTCACCGGCATCGACGTGGCCAAGATCAAGTCCTACGACGACCTCTTCGCGGCTCTCGACGGCTACAAGATCGGCGATACGGTGACCTTGACCGTGGAGCGCGAGGGAAAAGCGCGGAAGGTGACGATCCAGCTCGTCGGCTCCGACTGATTACGGCCTTTTGAGGGGAACGATCCCGGCCATGTCGCCGATGACGTTGACCAGATCCTTGTCGGACGGGACGATGATCTTGGCGTTGCTTTGAAGCGCGGTCTCGAGGGCCTGGAGCCGGCGCAGGACCTGGGCGTTGCCGACGAAGTACTTCTCGGCGGCCTCGTTGACCAGGCGGATGGCCTCGGCTTCGCCCTGGGCCTCGAGGATCTTGGCCTGGCGGACGCCCTCGGCCTTCTTGATCTCGGCCCGGCGCTCGCCGTCGGCGACCGTCTCCCGCGCCGTGGCGAAGTCGATCGCGGCGATCTTCTCGTTCTCGGCCTTGACGACCTTGTTCATCGTCTCCTGGACGTCTTTGGGCGGATCGATCTCCTTGAGCTCGGTCCGGACGATGTCGATGCCCCAGCGGGCCGCTTCCGTGGACAGGGTCTTGAGGAGCTCGTCGTTGATCTTGCCGCGCTCGCTGTTGGCCGACTTGAGGGTCAGCGTGCCGATGATGTTGCGCAGGGTCGTCCGGGCCAGGTTGACGATCTGCCACTGGAAATTGTTGACGTTGTACTGAGAGGCCTTGACGCTCGGCTCGTCCTCCTTGACCCGGAAGTAGACCTGGGCATCGACCCGGGCGTTGAGGTTGTCGTTGGTGATGATCTCCTGGGGGGCGGCGTCGACCATCATCTCGGTGATGTTGATCTGGCGCATCGTCTCGACGACGGGGATGATCCAGTTGAAACCCGGGGTCGCGAAGCGGTTGTATTTTCCCAGCCGCTCGATGAGCCCCCGGTGCGTCGGCCGGACGATGCGGATGCCCGACAGGAATATGACCACGATGACGACGGCGATCCAGATATAAATGGCCATGTGCGTCCTCCCCTCGTTGGCGATATGACTTGAATGTATCGCCCCCCTCTTGAGATGTCAATCAAGAAGGGGTCAAACCTATTTTTCATTACTTTCTGACGTCGATGCCCGTTTCATTAATACGAAAGTAACGAAAAATAGGTTTGACCCCTTCTGGGCCTCCGGGCTCGATGCCCTTCCTACATCTTCCAGGTGCCGGAGACGATGACGTTGGAGCCGGTGATCGCGGCCGCTTTGTCGGAGGCGCAGAAGGCCACGGCCTCGGCCACGTCTTCGAAGCTCCCCAGGCGCGACTCGGCGAAGTCGCGGACCTGGGGCATGACGCCGCCGCGGATGAGCCCGGGCGAGACCATGTTGACCGTGATGCCGTTTCCGGCCTCGGAGGCGGCCGCCGTCCGGGTCAGCGTCAGCAGACCCGTTTTGGCCACGGCGTAGGGGGCGATGGTGGGAAAGGCGCCGAGGTGCTCGGCCCGGCTGAAGCCTAGGTTGACGATCCTCCCCCACTGCCGCTTGCGCATGCCGGGAAGGGCGGCCTTCATGCAGAAGTAGGACCCGAGGAGGTTGCCCCGCAGGACGCGCTCCCAGTCGGCGACCTCGAGCTGGTCCCAGGGCTTGACCAGGAACGGCCCGACGTTGTTGACCAGGATGTCGACGCGGGCGAACCTCTCCTCGACCTTCTTGACCAGGCCCGCGGCCTGGGCCTTCTTGGTCAGGTCGGCCCGGAAGACGGCGCTGAGCTTGCCCTTCTCCCGGATGGCCGCGGCCAGCTCCTGGGCCTCTTCCCGGCGGCTGAAATAGTGGACGGCGACACCGGAGACGTCTTCGGCCAGCCGCAGGGCGATGGCCCGGCCGATGCCGCGGCCGGCCCCTGTGACGAGGGCGATCCTCAGGCCCATCGCGTCACGCCAGGGTCCCGACGGCCCGCTCGACGGCCTCGAGGATCTCGCCGGATTCGACGACCTCCTTGAGCTTGTTGATGTCGTTGTAGAGCGGCCGGTCTTCGTCGAGATGAGCGACGTGCTTGCGGATGACCTCGTAGGCCGCCTGGGTCCCCTTGCCGGGACAGTGAGGCTTGCGGAAATCGATGGCCTGGGCCCCGGCGATGAGCTCGATGCCGAGGACGGCCTGGGCGTTGTCGATGATCTGGCGCGTCTTGAGGGCCGTGGTCATGCCCATGCTGACGAAGTCCTCCTGGTCGGCGGCGGCCGGGATGGAGCCGGTGGCCGCCGGGTGCGACAAGACGCGGTTCTCGCAGATAAGGGCGCCGGCCGTGTACTGGGTCAGCATCAGGCCCGAGAACATGCCCGCGCCCTTGGTCAGGAAGGCCGGCAGGCCGGCGCTGAGGTGCGGGTTCATGAGGCGGTTGTGGCGACGCTCGGACAGGACGGCGATCGTCGTCACGGCGGTGCCGAGGAGCTCGAGGGGAAAGGCCATGGGCACGCCCTGGAAGTTGGCGCCGGTCAGGACGAGGTCCTCATCGGGGAAGAAGACGGGGTTGTCGGCCGCGCCGTTGAGCTCGATCTCGATCATATAGCGGGCCCACTTGAGGGCGTCGCGGGCCGCGCCGACGACCTGGGGGGTGCTGCGGAGGCTGTAAGCGTCCTGGACCTTCTTGCCGGGACGGGTCAGGAGCTCGCTGCCTTCGGTGATGCGGCGGACGTTGGCCGCCGACTCGAGGGCGCCGGGGTAGCCGCGGGTCTTGTGGAGGCGCTCATCGTAGGCCAACATGTTGGCGTTGAGGACCTCGAGGGTCATGGCCGCGGCGATCTCGGACAATTTGAGCCAGCGGTGGACGTCGTGGACGATCAGGGCGGACATGCCGGCGATGACGTTTGAGCCGTTGATCATGGCCAGGCCGTCGCGGGCGTGGAGGACGATCGGGGCGATGCCGGCCCGCTTGAGGGCCTCGGCGCCGGGCAAACGCTCGCCCTTGTAGAAGGCCTCGCCCTCGCCCATCGGGACGAGGGCCATCTGGGCCATGGGCGAAAGGTCGCCGCAGGCGCCGACCGAGCCCTTTTCGCACATCACGGGTGTCACGCCCTTGTTCAGGAGCTCGGCCATAGTCTCCGTGACGACAGGCCGCAGGCCTGAGTGCCCGTGGCAGTGGCAGTTGATCCGGCTGAGGATGGCCGCCCGGACGACGTCCTCGGGCATGGGCTTGCCGTAGCCCGCGGCGTGGCTGTAGATGAGGTAGCGCTGGTACTTCTCGATCTGGTCCTGGGTCAGGACGACGTTGGCCAGCTCGCCGATGCCCGTGTTGACGCCGTACATGATCTCTTTTTTCTGGAGCTTGTCCTCGAGCAGGGCCCGGCACTTCTCGATGCGCTTTTTCGCTGCGGGATCGATGGCGACGGACATGCGGTCGCGGGCCACCTGGACGACTTTGTCGACGGTCAGGCCGTTGCCGGTCAGGGTTATGGACATGGGAAAGGCCTCCTCACTCATGGCAAGCCCTCCCACTTTAGCCGAAGTTGAAGATGGGGTCAATGAAGACGGGGTCAAACCTATTTTCCGTTACTATTTTCCGGATTGTCGGGAAATGGGGACGTTTCTGTTTTTCGAATCGGCCAAGCAGGGCATCCTGAAGGATAGACGGAAGAAAAACAGAAACGTCCCCATTTTAAAAAAAGTAACGAAAAATAGGTTTGACCCCATCTCGTCGCCTTTGATCCCTTCCGTTTGCCTGCTAGGGGCCGCTGTGCTATAAATAGCCTTCTGTTTTCCGGGCATTTCTCGAGCGGAGACGACCCCTATGACAAGAGAGACCAAGCGAGTCCTGATGACCGGCGCGGCCGGGCAGATCGGGTCCGAGCTGGCCCGGGCCCTACGGACGAAGTACGGCGACACGAACGTCGTCGTCACCGACCTCTTCCGGCCGGCTGGCGACCTGGCCGAGGCAGGGCCGTTCGAGCTCGTCGACGTCACTGACGCCAAGGCCGTCGACGCGATCATCGGGAAATACCGCATCGACACGGTCTACCACCTGGCCGCGCTTCTCTCGGCCACGGGCGAAAAAAACCCCCAGAAGGCCTGGCACGTCAACATGTCCGGGCTCTATAACGTCCTCGAGGCCGCCCGGGCCCGCAAGCTCGTCCGGGTGTTCTCGCCGAGCTCGATCGCCGTCTTCGGGCCGACGACACCCCGCGAGATGACGCCCCAGGACACGGTCCTCGGCCCGACGACGATGTACGGCGTCACCAAAGTCGCCGGGGAGCTCCTCTGCGACTACTATGTTCTGAAATACGGCCTCGATGTCCGCGGCTGCCGCTATCCCGGCATCATCAGCTACTTGACCCTGCCCGGCGGCGGGACCACGGACTACGCCGTGGCCATTTTCTACGACGCCGTCAAGCGCGGCCGCTACACCTGCTTCCTCCGCGAGGACACGCGCCTGCCCATGATGTATATGCCCGATTGCCTCAAGTGCACGCTCGATCTCATGGACGCGGACTTCGCCCGGCTCAGGCACCATTCGAGCTTCAACGTGACCGCGATGAGCTTCAGCGCCGGCGAGCTCGCGGCCGAGATCCGCAAGCATATGCCGTCCTTCGAAGTCCGCTACGAGCCGGACTTCCGCCAGGCCATCGCCGACTCCTGGCCGGCCTCGATCGACGACAGTGCGGCCCGCGCCGAATGGGACTGGAAGCCGGGCTATGATCTGGCCGCGATGACGGTCGACATGCTCGCGGCGCTCGAGAAGCGGCGCGACGCCGGCAAGCTGGGTACCTGACGCTCTCGGCCGCCGTGGGGCCGATCGACCCTTGAAAATATTTGGTATACTCAATGAAAATTGGATAATCGGGGGAATAACATGCTTCCGATATTAAAACATTCGATCGTCGCGTTCATGCTTTGTTGCGCGATCTTTCAGGGCGGCTATGCCGCCGCGGAGCTTGAAGAAGACCTTTCGCCCTTCCTGGCCCCGGCGAAATTCGTCGACAGCGGCCATCCCGCGATCGCGAACAAAGCGAAGGAGCTGACCGCCGGCTGTGTCTCGGCCGAAGAAAAGGCCCGGCGGCTCTTCGAATTCGTCAGGGACACGTACACGACCGACGAGTGCCCCTCCTTCGTCGCCTCCGAGGTGTTGACCTGCGGCGGCAACTCGTGCCGGCAACGCTCTATCCTGCTGGCGGCGTTGTGCCGGGCCGCCGGCATCCCCGCCAGGCTCCATCTGCAGAAAGTGACTCTCAAGAACTGGCGGCGGGAAGACGGGACTGTCATCGCCGACTATATCTTCGCCCACGGCATCACCGGAATTTACCTTCGCGGCCGCTGGCTCCTTTACGAGACCGTGGGCAACGGGGAGAAATGGCGGGTCTGGACGCAGGACGAAGCCCGGGTCAAGGAAATGCCCGTTCCCTTCTCGGCCGAGCGGGACTGTCTGTTCCGGGCCGACGACCGGATTCTCATCGAAACGCTCCCCGTGTTTTTCGCCGACCGCACACCGGAGCTCATCTCGCTCATCGAGCGAATCGACAGCGAAAAATCGCCGACGACTTCGGGCTCTGTGCCGGGGTCAACGGGGGCATTATCCGCGCTCACCGGGAGGGCATCCTGACAAGCGCCACCCTCATGGCCAATATGCCGGGCTTCGAGCAGGCCGTCGCCCTGGCCCGGCTGTGTTCCCTGACCTCTTGGACCTTTTCCCGTTTGATGTAACTCCTATTATCATTTTGTATGTGATCAGCTCTGGATAATCGTCGTCTTCTTTAAATCGTAGACGATAATATCGTCCGCCTCGGGCGATCGCGTGCATGGGATTCAGCGCTCTCCCCATCGATCCCGCAAGGCCGAGGCTGACCCTGCCGACAAAGACGCCCTCCTCATCGAATATATCGTGGAGGTATTCATCCGGTTGGGACCCTTTTTCATAGGTCATGACGTAGAGATAATCGTTGTCGTCGATAAAGAACGAATTGAACGGCGGTGTGTGCTCCGGTGCGTAGATCTCCGGTCTGCGCCTGGCCATGAGTTCGGTAGCTTTTCTGAATTCCTCGGGATAGTTGACGCGGGAGTGCTCTTTGCGGATTTTCCTGACGAGCCGGCCGTTGAGGTCGTAGACGAGGATTTCGTAGCCGCGCTGTTCATTGCCGATGTATATCTTTTCCTTATGGACCTTCCAATACAATGAAGCGATCAGGCCGGTTGTCTTTCCGCCGACCTTCAGATGAGTCCAATCGTAGAAATCCAGGAGCTTCACCATTTTGAAACCGGCGTCGTAGAGCCGGATATGAAGCCCGGTTCCGGCGGCAGTCGTTTCCTTGGAATTGCCCATCACAATGAAATCTCCGTTCTCCAGAGGGGTCACGGCCCACCACAGGGGTTCATAACGCGTTTCCCTGATCCAGTCTCCTTCTTTGCTAAAGAATGCGATTTTCTTGGTCGCGGAGCTGTTGGCCCAGATCTCGTCGCGTGAAGTGATCCCGATCTCCGTCACGCCCTCGAGTTCCCCGGGGCCCTGGCCGGATCGGCCGATCATCTTAACAAATCTTCCCGCTTTGTCGAACTTGAAAATGAAATATCCGGCTTTCATCTGGCGATCTAAAACATAGATGCTGCCTTCGGAGTCCACCTGGGCTTCTTCCGGAAAGGCGATTCCCAGATCGGCGAATTCATTCGAGGAAAAATCGATCCGTGTTTCTTCCTCCAGGCGGAAGGACACCGGCTTTCCGCCGGTCGGATACGGCTCGAGATGATTGAGGACGACCTCGACTCCATCCTGGACAATCTTATCGACTCGAGATTGCTTGCTGCTGCAGGAAACGATCAGACCGATCCCCGTTAATAAACACAAGATTCGTTTTCGGATAGAAATTTCCTTTTTTCGGTCTGGCTTCGAATCCCCGGCTTCAGGCACGGGATTGACCTTCCCCATCGCAAAAAAAGATACCTCCGTCCCTAGCAGGAGTCAAGCGCGGGATGTCCGGCGGGCGGTCGGCTCTGGGGGCTGATCGTCGTTCCGGAAGACCACCAAAGCGGCCCCCCGAGGCCGGACCCCTCCCCCCCTCCCAAAGATCGTTATTCGTACTCCCCGCTTTCCTCGGCAGCCATCAGGGCGACTTGCTCGAAGGCATAGGCCGACGGCGGCTTCTCCGCGGGAACGTCAACTCCTCCTCGGTCATTCCCAGGACAACGGGGACGCGTTTCGCCTTCCTGACCTTGCCCCGGAGGGCGTTGGCGTAGAGCCCGTAGTAGCGGACCATGACCTGGCCCTTGTCGGGGATATGGGAGACGATCTGGGCGCCGCCCGGACCGTCTTCTATTTCCCCGTCGCCAGCCGCTCCGCCAGGAAATTCGGCAGGGCGAAGGACGCCCGGTAGACATCGGGGTTGAAATAGCGCAGCCCGCCGGGGATGTAGAGCGTCCGCACTTTGCGCGGATCGACCTTATCCGAGAGAAAATTGTAGCACCACGTCCCGACGGGATAGGTGGGCACCGGCCCGAGATAGAGCGGCGAGTGGCGGAATATCTTCTTCAGAAAGACGCTCTTCCGGGCGTGCGACTCCAGGTGGAGCATGAGCGAGCCGGCCTGGGCGGCGATGATGCCGCCGGGGTTGAGCTTGGACTTGAGCTTCCTGTAGAACGATTCCTGGTGGAGGACCGTCGACGGCCCGACCGGGTCCGAGGAATCGACGAGGATGACGTCGAACGTCTCCCGGACCTTGTCGATGAACACGTTGCCGTCGGCGACAATGAGCTCGGCCCGCGGGTCCCGGAAGGTCGCCTTCAGCCAGGGGAAATGCTCGCGGCAGGCCTCGATGACCTTGCCGTCGATCTCGACGAGCCAGGCCTTCCTGACCGGGTGCTTGAGGACCTCGCGGAGCGCCCCGCCGTCGCCGCCGCCGATGATCAGCACCTTGGCCGGCCGCGGGTGGGAGGCCATGGCCGGGTGGACGAGCATCTCGTGGTAATAGAACTCGTCCCGCTCGGTCGTCTGGACGAGGCCGTCGAGGAGGAGCACGCGGCCGTAGTCCTTGTTGCGGATGATCTCGATCCGCTGGAACTTGGACCGCCCCTCGTAGAGGACGTCCTTCACGGTGAAGAAGATTCCGGAGGCTGGCGTTTGGTACTCCCGCGCCTCGGTCTTCTTGGCGTTGAGCGCTTTGGTCGTTTTCATGATCTTCGATCCTCCAAGGCCTTTATCATAACACAGGTCGAGATACCGTCAGACGCGTTTTGAGGGCCAAAAGTGCCGGAGTTAAGCCGAAAACAGGGCTCTTTTCGGGGATAACTTATAAAAAAAATCGAGAAGCTGTGGTCCGACCCCTTTAGTAGATCTTATCGATCTTCACGCCGCTGTAATATTTCTTGAGGATGTCCTGGTACTTGCCGCCGGCCACGGCCATGCCGTAGGCGCCGACCTGGCACAGGCCGACGCCGTGCCCCCAGCCCCGGCCCGAGAACGTGAACTGGTCGACACGTCCCTCCTCGTCGTAGGTCCGATCGACGACGAACAGCGTGTCGCGCAGGCCCAACGCGGCCCGGATCTGAAAGCCGTGGACGGTCGCGCTCGTAACCGCCCCGGTCAGAGCGAGGTCGGTCACCCGGCCCGAGTCGCCGCGGGCCTTGACCTCGACGTCGAGGAGGGTGCCGATCGCATAGGATTGGTTGATGAGCTGCTCGAGCTCCCGCCTCGTCTTCCGGACCTGCCAGCGGTTGAATCGCGACGACCGGTCGAGGACGTTGGAGTTCGGCGGGTAGAACACCTCCAGGTAGGCGACCTGGCCCTCCCGTTCGAGCCAGCGGATGTTCTCCCCGCCGAGCAGCGTCAGCTTGGTGGCGAAGGTCGTTTCGCCCTCGATCGTCCGCAGCAGCCGGACGTGGTTGGACAGGGAGAGCGTTCTCCGGTCGAAATCGTGGCCGACCTCGATCGTGCCCTTGCCCGCCCCGCGGAACGTCCCCGTTTCGAAGAAGTCTTTGTAGTCTTTGACGATGCGGGCCAGAGCCATGGCCAGTTCGGCGCGTCCGACGGAGCGCCCGGGGTTGCCCGTCCTGACCGAGGCCGGAAAGAGCCCCGATTGGAAGCAATAGGCCAGGGGCCGGCGGTCCTTGCCCTGGACCTGGGGCAGGTCCTTGAGGATGAAATCGACCTCGCCCGGCAGGAGCAGCTCTTCGATCCGGTCCTGCCAGCCGAACGCTTCGACGAGGAGCCGGGACAGGCTGACGAAGTCGAGGGCCGAGGAATCCGGGACGAACGCCTTGTCCTTGACGCCGACGAGCCGCCTCGCGTCCCGGATCCATTCGAGGGCCTCGTCGAAGGACGCGTCCTTGCGGAAATCGAGCGGTTCGGCGCCCATGGGAACGATCCCCAGGCCGAGGAGAAACGCGACGTCGAGACTGGCGTTGCGTCCGTCGACCGTGATCGGCACGACGGGCGTTTTGGCCTCGATCGGCCACTCCCGCTGCTTCTCGGAGGCGCACTCGACGCTCTTGAGGTAGGGAACGGGCAGGCCGGTGAAGACTTTTTCCGCGTCCTCGGTCTGGCCGCCGCAAGTGCTCGTATAGAGCGCGTTGATCAGCTCGCCCCGGTAGCGCACGACCTCGCCCTTGGTCTCTTCGACGGCCCGCGTGCTCAAGGGGTTTTCCGAGGACATGCCCACGTAGAGCTGGGAGCGAGGCGTGTCGACCAGGTCGTAGCCGAACTTGTCGAACTGCTTCATGTTCTTGAGCGCGTAGGTCCGGGCGGCCACGGCCTGCGCCTTGAGGGCCTCAATGGCGTTGAACTGCCCGGGCGAGAGCTCGCCGGGGACGACGCTCTTCAGGTAATCCTCGAGGTTGACGTAATTGACGAGGACGATGCCGCGCGGGCTTCCCGACATGACCAGGAATCCCCGGTAGCTCTTCCCGTTGAGGGTCAGGAAGCTTTGGGGGTTGGCCGGGATGAAGTAGAGCTCGGAGTCGCGGTCGAGCGACTTGAGCTCGTTCGCGACGAGCATCCAGATCGGCCGGGACGGCTCTTCGACGATCTCCTCGCGGTCGATCCAGACGTCCTTGAAGCCGGCCGCGTTGAGCTCGGCGACTTTGGTCAGCGCGTCGCCGCGGGTCAGGAAATCGCCGAGCTTGACCTCGAAGACGCCCGCCAGGTCTGTGTCGCGGTCCTCGGCCACGTAGACATTGCCGCCGATCCGGGCCTTGCAGGTCGAGGCCAGCTGGTCGGCCTCGTCGCGCTCCTTGGCATGGGCCAGGAGGATGACGTACTTCTCGGTCAGCTTCTCGCCGGCGCCCTTGATCTCGGCCTCGTCGGCGTCGTCGTTGATGATCTTGTAGCCGGTGTTGACCTCGTAGATCTTCATGCCCGACGAGGAGCGGATGCGGATGTCCTTGAGGTTCGTGCCCAGGCCGACGCGGATGACGGGCTTGGGGATCATGAAACCGTGGAAGAAGGCGCCCTCGGTCCCGAACTCGACAGGGATTCCCCCGAAGAAAAAGAACCCGACGAACAGAATAAGAACGTACTTAAATCTATTGAACATTGTAAGGGACCCGCCGACGCTTGACGGTTCCATGCTAGCGGATGAACGGACCTTTGTCAAGCAAAGAATCAAGCGGTGCTACAGGTCCGGAGGACCAATACCAGATATAGGGCTTCGGAGGCTAGGTTCTTTCGAACTCGGCTACCCAACCGTTCGCCCCGCTTGCGGCGGGAAGCCAGCGGACCCTGATCAAGGCCCCTTCCCGCGCGACGGTCACGGCGGCCCCGGCCGGGCCCTCGAAACGCGTCAAACGGTAGCCCTCCGGCTCGGTCAAATAGACCTCGTAAGGATCGCCGGCGACGACGCGGCTCGCCCCGGTGAGCGTCAGGCCGGACCAGCGGACGTCGGCCAGGTCGACGCCGCCGCAGGTCACATGGCGGCTCGTGGCCAGCACCTGCGGATGGGACTTCCGTTCCCGGATGGCCAGAGCCTGGGAGCGGAAGAGCGGGTCGAGCGGCCCGGGGGCGAACGACCCGGAGAAGCTGCCGAGAAGGCGCTTGGTCCAGAATTCGAAGACGTAATATTCCTTCGCCGGGTCCAGGCCGAGCTCGGCGAACTTGATTTCGCGCACGGACTCGCCCGTCCGGCCGAGGACGGCCCACGACTCGAACGGCCGGTCGATCTCGAGGAGAAAGAGGTCGCAGGTCGGCTGGAGCGAGGCGTCGAAGACGCGCGGCCCGGAGCCGCTGACCTCGGCGGCGGCGCGGCCGAGCTCGTCCGAGCGCGAGGGGTCGACGTCGAAGATCTGCCCCGGCACGGTTCCCAGCACCGGCGCGGCCCGGCGGGCCGGCTCGATGACGTCGGTCCGATAGACCTCCGGCTTGTCCGTGAGCAGGAGCACCGAGCCGGTGAGGGAAGTGACGAGGGTCGATTTGTAGCGGTCCTCGTCGAGCTCGATGTGGTCGGGGTCGTTGCGCCAGACGACGTTGTTCCAGGAGTTGAACTGGGCCATGCCGGCATAGGAGAAGCCGTCCGTGCCGATGCGGCAGCCGTCGATGAGGCCGACGAGCTCGGGCCGGATGCCCCAGCACCCGAGGATGAAGCAGTCCCGGCCGACCTCTTCCCGGACGGCCTCGACATAAGCGCGGAAGACCTCGCCCGGGTCTTTTTTCTTTTTCTGGAAATAGCCGGCGTGGGCGTTGTAGCCTTCGTAGCGAAGGTGGCGGAGAGCGTCGACCTTGAAGTACTCCCAGCCCATGTCCCTCAGGCCTCGATAGACCGGCCTCACGACGGCATCGACGGCGGCGGGATTGGAGCCGTCGAGACTGAACTCGATCCAGTTGCCGCGGGCGGGCTCCCCTTTCGCGTCGGTCACGAACCAGTCCTTGTGTTCGGCCGCATAATCGGCTTGTTTGAAGGCGACATTGGTCCAGATGCCCGGCTTGAGGCCCTTGCTCTTGATGTAGGCCGGCAGGAACGAGAGACCTCGCGGGAATTTGGCGTTGGCCGTGAGCCAAAGGTCCGGCCGCCCTTCGCCGCTCTGATAGCCGTCGTCGATCTGCAGGTGGTCATAGCCGAAGGGCAGGAGGGTCTCGGAAAGGGTATCGGCCGTATCGACGATGTCCTTCTCGGTGACTTTGTCGAAGAAGGCGAACCAGGAGATCCAGCCGGCCACCGGACCGGGCCAGATCTTGTAGGTCCAGGGCTCAAAGAACTTGAGACCGCGGTGGACCTGATAGAAACGCGGCCGGAAGCGCAGGACGACCTCCGAGCCCTCCGCGCCGA
Organism: Candidatus Aminicenantales bacterium; assembly: GCA_049696855.1. Lineage (GTDB taxonomy): Bacteria > Acidobacteriota > Aminicenantia > Aminicenantales > Saccharicenantaceae > RBG-16-66-30. The sequence continues at coordinate 426 of JBAVUQ010000124.1, read as the reverse complement.
ACGAATAGGCTCTGTTGTCCTTCGTCGCCGAGGAAGGCAGGACGATCGCCCGCGGTCCCGCGTCGACCGAGAAGACCCAGTCGCGGCCGCGGTCGTAGACGGCCCTGTTGAGGGAGCTGCGGCTCGTTCCCGAGACGTGGCGGACCATTACCAATCCCCTGTCGCGGCGATCGGCCTCGCACGGGAAGGATTCAGGGCCCCCGGTGAGAGTCCCCTCGACCCGGACTTTGCCGCCTTTGTCGCGGGGCGTCAGGAGAATCACTTGGCTCAGGGCGCCTCCCGTCCTGAAGACGTTGACCGTGACCTCGAACCCCGCCTCTCCCGCCCGGATCTGGCCTGCGAAAATGTCCCCGCCGTCGTATCGGACGCTGATCGCCGCCTTCCCGATCCTGACCTTGGCCGCCTCGTTCTTCGGCGCCCCGGCCG
>JBAVUQ010000123.1:0-10294 GCA_049696855.1 Candidatus Aminicenantales bacterium | reverse complement strand
GGGATCTTCAGCTGGAACTGGGCCGCCGGCAAGGCGAGTCACGGCCAGGCCGGTCCCCTCGCCGAGGTCGAAGACCCCTCCGAGCTCGAGCGCTTCGATTGGCCCGACCCGGCCATCCTCGATTTTTCCGAGACGCTGCGCGCCCTCGACGCGGCCGGCCCCCGCTACCGCGCCTCCGGCTTCTGGACGCCGTTCTTCCACGACCTCATGGACTTCTTCGGCATGGAGGCCTATTTCGTCAAGATGCGGACCCACCCCGAGGTCGTCGAAGCGGCCACGGACCGGGTCTGCGGCTTCTATTACCAGGCCAACGAGCGCTTCTTCGATGCCGCCGGGGACCGCATCGACGCCCTTTTCTTCGGCAACGACTTCGGCACCCAGCTCGACCTGATGATCAGCCCGGCGCTCTTCGACCGCTTCATCCTGCCCTGGTTCCAAAAGCTCACCGGGCAGGCCCACCGGCGCGGCTACCAGGTCGTGCTCCACTCCTGCGGCTCGATCCACCGGGTCATCCCCAAGCTCATCGCCTCGGGCGTCAACTGTCTCCACCCGCTCCAGGCCAAGGCCGCGCACATGGACGCCGAGACGCTGGCCCGGGATTTCGGCGGGAAGATCGCCTTTCTCGGAGGGGTCGACACCCAGCGCATCCTTCCCCTCGGCTCGCCCGAGGAGGTCCAGGCCGAGGTCCGCCGGATCAAGGCCATCCTGGGACCGCACCTCATCGTCAGCCCCAGCCACGAAGCGATCCTGCCCGACGTCCCGCCGCGCAATGTGGCCGCTATGGCCGAGGCCGCCGCCGCGTGACGGCATCCGCCTCCGGGCCCGTCCCCCTCACGCCCGGCCCCACGCTTCGGCCGCCTCCATCATGGCGTTGATGTTGGCGACCGGCGATCCCGGCGGGATGTTGTTGCCGTCCTGGATGATCAGCCCGCCGCGCGGCCCGAGCTTCTCGATGACCCGCCGCGTCGCGGCGCGCACGGCGTCCGGCGTGCCGGCGTGGATGAGCATCGGGTTGACATTGCCGATGAGAACGACCCGTCCGCCCAGGGCCTCGCCGATCCGGTCGAGGTCGACCTCGTAGCCGAAGCCCTGGAGCTCGTGGATGGCCAGGTCGTCGCGGAAGATCTCGAGCAGGTGGTCGCTCTTGCCGCACATGTGGAGGCTCGTCCGGCCGTCGAAATGGAAGCGCAGCCGCCGCTCCGACGGCAGCACGACCTCACGGAAGGTCGCGGCCGAGAGCGAGACGGCCAGATCGTCCGTCCAGGCGAAGTCCTTGGGCGAAGGGAGCCCCTCCTCCGCCCAGCAGAAGTCGAGGTACTCGATGAGCTTGTCCGTGACGATGCGGAGGAGCTCCCGGACGAAATCCGGCCGCTCCTTGACCGCGATGAAGATCTCCGTCTTGCCCATGAGGTCGCCGGCGACGCCGAACGGGCCGTCGGACGTGTGCGTCAGGGCCGGGTTCTCGCCGGGGTAGAAGACCGGTCCGCCCAGGAAGCGGACCGGGTATTTCGCGGCCACGTTCCTCATCGCCTCGCGGTAGGCGATCTGTTTCGCGTTGATCCCGTCGTGGATGAAATCCATCGCCTCGAGGCGCCGGAGGTCGGCGTCGCCGGTCACCCAGCCGCGGCCGGTCCAGGGGATATCGTCCTCGGGGAAGACGATATCGACGCCGAGGCTGCCCGATTCGAAGGTGTTCTGGAAGTCGGTCCAGGCGCCGACCCAGGGCCCGGTGATCGCATACGCGTCCGTGCGGATATTCTCGAGAAGCCACTTCTGGGCCAGGATCTGGGTCCGGAGCATGGTCTCCGGATCGCCGTAATAATCGCGGAAGCGCACCCCGATCCTGGGAACGAGGTAGCGATGGGCGACGGCCGGGATGACGGCGATGCGATCGGGACGCTCGAAGCGCCGGGTCTTTTCGACGCGCTCGCGGCGCGCGGCCAGCTCCTCGACCGGAACGCCGATCTCGATCACGGGAGGCTCGGCCCCTAGCTCCCGACCCGGCGGACCCGGGGATCGGAATATACGTCGGTGGCGTCCGCGCTCGTCGACGAGAACTCCGAAATGACGGCCCCCTTGTCGCCGGCCTGGAACCAGTGGAGGGAGTTCGGCGGCAGCGTGTACTGGTCGCCGGGCCTGAGCACGATCTCGTGCCAGACGGTCAGGAACGACCTGTATTTCCGCGGCACGCGGGCCATCGGCTTCGCCGTGGGCTCGCCGGCGACATAGAGGTAGACCTCCCCGTAGCGGCACCGGAAAGTCTCCTTCTTGCCTCGATTCCGGCCGTTGACGCGCGGGTGGCGGTGCTCCGGGCAGATCTGGCGGGGAAGGAGGACGAGCTCCTTGGCGCAATAGCGGTCGTTGTTTTCATAGACGATGACCTCGAGCCCCAGGCGTTTGATATCGCCGAGGCCGAGGTCGGCGACCTCCATGCTCTCAAGCTCGTCCCGGGTGACGGCGACGCGGGCCTTTTTGAGCAGGGCCGCGGCGGCAGCCCGCGCCTGCGCGACGTCTTCGGATGTCATGGGCCCTCCGGACTCAGAGGCCGGCCTTGCTCCCGGCATTCCGCGGGGCGTACTTCGAGGGTCCCGCTCAGTGGCTCGTCAGCTTGAGCTCGCTCTTGGTCGTCTGGGTCACCGGGATGGTCTGTCCCGCGACGGGAACGTCGACCGACATCTGGGTCGTGGACTCGGAAGTCATCTTGACGTAGATCCCTTCCTTGACCGCGAAGTACCAGACGTCCTTGCCCTTAGTGGTCCCCGAGAAGGTCAGGTCCGCGCCTCCCTGGTTCCCGGTGCCGGTGAGGGTCCCGGTGACCTGCGAGGAGATCCGGGCGCATTCCATCCCGTCGACGGTCTCGAAGCCCTCGAGGGTGTTGACGTTCTGGAGGTCGATCCGGATGTCCATCGAGGCCGACTTTTCTTCGGTCCCGCCGCTCGACGGCCAGGTGTCCCCGACCTTGACCGGCTTTCCCGGCAGGTCGGGGAAGAACATCTTGAAGCCGGAGGAGAGATTGCGCGTATCGCCGGCCATATCGAAGGTGATGGCTTCGGCGCCGGAGACGTCCACCTCCGATCCGAGAGGGGAGAGGACCATATCGAAGGACTTTCCCTTGACCGTGGTCATATCAGGGGACATATCCCCCTGGGCGGCGCTGGTCACGGTCATGGCCATGTCGTCGATCGTCACGCCCAAGAGGAAGTTCTTGTCTTTGAGGCCCTTCGCCTTGAAGGTGAAGGTACTCGTTCCGGCCGTCTGTGTATCCATCGACTGGCCCTGGACATCCATGACCTGCGCCTCCTCGGACTTGACCTGATAGGTCAAGGCGCGTCCGGTCGGCATCTTGTACTCGAGGACGGCCGAGGCGGGAGCGGCCGCGGGGATCGCCCGGGCGGCGACGGCGGCCGGAGCTTCGGGCGCGGGCCGGGCCTGCGTCTGAGCGCCGTTGACCGTCAGGATCAGAACGGCCGCGGCGCCCGCGGCCATCGCGAGCCGCGCCAGCCGCGCTCGGGACATCTGGGATACTCTCATGGTTTATCCTCCCCAATCCAAAATATAGACTTTAAGTCGAAGAACGCCTGCCGATGGCTGAAGGATATTATAATAAGTCTATGGCCGGGCAAAGTAAAGCGGGCCGAACGCCTCAATCCGCGACGTACCCCAGCCTATGGACGACTTTGAGCCCTTCGCCCTTGACCCGGATCTCGATCTCCTGGAAACGGCCGTCCGCCCGGTAATCGGTCGGCCGGTAATAAAGCAGGTAATAGTTGCTCGACGCTTCGGTCGCCTGACGCAGGGCGAAATTCGGATTGGTCGTGCTCTCGGTCAAGCCGCCGGTCGCGTCCGCCATTTCCCTGAACGAGGCGTAGATATCGGATGAAAGGTCCTGGAGCCGGGAGGCCAGGACCGAGCCGGTCAGGCTCATCGGATTGAGGGCGAATGTCGGGGTCTTCGTGATGTAGAGGAAGTGGATGGTGATCGAGGCGTCCGAAAAATGACGCTTGATCTTGTCCACGTCGAAGCTCACCGGCTTGATCAGCTCGGCCTGCCTGTCTTCCGAAAACTCGTGCCCGGGCAGGACGTCCTTTTGGAAGATCAGAAAAACATGCTTCTCGCCTTCGAGCGACTTGAGGGCCTCGGAGAAGCCCATCACCCGCGCCTCGGTGATCTCCGTCAAGTCGCGTATCTCCCGGGCCATGTCGAAGAGCATGGTTTCTTTGACGTCGGCCATCTCCGGCGGGAACTCTTCCTCCTCCAGCTGATAGAAGTTCCTCATCAGCCGCCGATAGGGGGCGTTCCCGAGCTGGATGTCGGTCTTGAGGACGGCCTTGAGCCGGTCGGAAACCTGGCGCCTCGGCGTCCGTGCCAGGTACTCGGAGCGGAACCTGTAGGCCTTGACGGGCGTGACGACGAACAGCGAATCCTCGGGCGCGAGAATTTCGTCGAAAAAATAATTCAGGGCATCCCCGACCTTGGGCAGATATTCCTTCATGTCCACATAGAGGACGTAATGGCGGAGGCTCCGGGGTCGCGGCGGCGTCGTTCCCGCCGCCTTTTCCTCCCGCTGGACCCGCCTGTCCTTGATCAGGTAGACCGCCTCGATTTTCTGGCTGATGCCGTTCTCGAAGACCTCGAAATCGGCCAGCGTCAGCCCGTCCACGAAGACGTCTTTCCGCAGGACCCGAATCGGGACCTCGATGTTGACGACGACGGATTCGTGCCGTTGGGGCGGGCTCACGGCCTGGCCGGCCGCGACCGGGACGATCAAGGCGCAGAGGACGAAACACCGCGCCGGGAAGCGGAGGAACCGAACCGCCTGGAGCATCTTCCCTCCGATCGATATCGACGACAATATGTGAAAGAGCGGGGGCCTGTCAACCGCGTCCGCGACAAAGCCAAAGCGGCGGGGGGGAGGCCCCCCGCCGCTCGAAAGTCGAGTTGGGTTCAGTCGATCAGCACTTCTGTTTGGCCGCCGCGTGAACCTTCTTGATGAAGTCCCAGACCTCCGGAGCGATCATGTTGTTTTCCTTCGGGATCGCGCCGGCGCTGTAGGCCTGAGCGATCTTGGTTTTGAGCTCCGGCTGGCCGCCGTAGACCTCGTTGAGAAGCGCCGTCCAGCGCCGGCCCAGGTCCTGGGCCTTCTCGCTCGCCGGGTCGAGCCCGGCATTCTTCTTGACCTCGTCGATGAGCGCCGCCCAGCGGTTCTGGTACGCGGTCATCGCTTCCGGCGAGTAGTTCTTGCCGACCTCGGCGAACTTCTTGAGGTCCGCCTCGGAGAAGAACTTCTCGTGCCAGGCTTTCTTGACGTCTTCGCCCATCTGAATGACCTCCATGATCTTGATGAGTTTTTCCTTGTGGATGCGGCCGTCCTTCTCGAGGCGGAGGAGGACCTGTTCGATGGCCCGCGAGGCCTCGCGCAGCCGGGCGATCTCGTCCTTGACCGCTTCAGCCTGGACCTTGAGGGATTTCACGGCCTCGTAGCCCTTGCTGTCGAGGAGGCGGCGGATCTCGTCGAGAGAGAAGCCCATGAACTTCAGGGTGACGATCTGCTGGAGCCGGAGCAGGTCGGCGTCGGTGTAGACCCGGTAGCCGTTCGGCCGCTCGAAGCTCGGCTTGAGCAGCCCGATCTGGTCGTAGTAGTGGAGCGTGCGGACCGTCACCCGCGTCAGCTTGGCGAACTCCCGGACGAAATAGCCGTTCTTCATGACCTTATCCACGCGTCCATTGTGCGCTATGACGTAACGTCAGAGTCAAGTGTTTGGCGAAAATTTTTTTAAATTTCCCGAGCGACAGGCGGAAGGCGGCTACCAGCGGTCGTGACGGACGATCTCGACGATCGGCCGGCGCTTCTTGGGCAAGGCGGAATCGGCCGCATAGCCGAGCGGCGTGAAGGCCGAGGGGATGACCTCCGGGGGGATGCCGAGGACCTCGCGGGCCGCGGCGGGATCGAAGGCGGCGATCCAGCACGTGCCCAGCCCTTCCGCGGCCGCCGCGAGGACGATGTGGCTCATGACGATCGTCGCGTCGACCTCGGCGGCGTTCCAGCCGTCGGCCTTCCGGACCCAGGCCTCGGAAGGGACGGCGCAGACGCACAGGACGAGCGGGGCCTGGACGAACCAGTCGCGGCCGTAGATGCGCCGCAGGTCCGCCTTGTGGTCTCCGGTCCGGATGACGATGACCCGGAAGGCCTGCCGGTTGGCGGCCGTAGGGGCGATGCGGGCCGCCTCGAGCACCCGGGCGAGCTTGTCGTCCTCGACGGGGTCCGGCATATAGGCCCGGACGCTGTAGCGCTTCTTTATCAACTCCTGGAACTTCATCTGTCACCTCCAGATCGGGGACACGTACCTCAGGTACATGTCCCCATAATCGCCGTTAATTGCCTTCCAGTATGAAGATATAGCGGCCGCCGCCGGTTTGGATGCGGATCGCGCCGTCCTTGTCGACCGCTCCTATAACGCCGGCGACTCCCGCGACGTATGCATCCCCCGCCCAGATCGTCAGGCCGCCCTCGGAGATCTTGATGTTGCGGATGTTGAGCTTGGGGATGACGACCTCGGCCTCCGACCCGAAGGGGATCGTGACCTCGACCCGGACGGATCGCTCCGTCCGCGACCAGGCGCAGGCGACCTCGCCGCGCACGGTCATCGTCGAGCCCGAGGCATGGGTCAGGTCCCGCACCATTTGCGGCGCGATGAGGACCTTCTCGAACCCCGTCGTCCCCGGCGCGAGGTTGATCCCGGCCAGGGCCTTATAGAGCCAGGCGCCGACGCTGCCGAACATGGGGTGGTTGTGCGAGTTCATGGACGGCCCCTCGCGCTTCTGCCACAGCTCCCAGAGGGTCGTCGCGCCATTGGCGATCATGTAGCCCCAGCTCGGATAGTCGGTCTTGACGGCGATATCATAGGCCAGGTCGGACGCGCCGTTCCGGGTCAGAAGCTCCATGATGTACTTCGTGCCGACGATGCCCGTCGTCAGGTGCGAGTTGTGCTTGTAGACGATATCGTCGAAGAGGCGGCCCCAGGCGCCGCCCTGCTTTTCGGTGGGGAGATCGAGGAAGAGCGCCAGGGTGTTGGCCGTCTGGGTCCCATCGGCGTAGTCGCGGGTCTTGGGATCGTAGAACTCCCGGTTGAAGGCCGTCCGGATGTCGGCGGCCAGCTTGTCGTAGAGCGCCGCGTCCGCCGTCTTGCCGAGGACGCGGGCCGTGTCGGCCAGGACCTTGACGTCGTAATAATAATAGAACGACGAGACGATCGATCCCGGGCACTTCTCGACAGCCACCCAGTCCCCGTAGGAGCTCCACTTGAGGATGCCGCCCTCGGCGGTGCTCTTCAGGAAGTCGACATATTTCCTGAGCCCGTCGTAGTGTTCCTCGAGGATGCGGGCGTCGCCATAGTACTGATACATGTACCAGCAGATCAGGGGATAGGCCGTGCCCCAGGCCGGGTCGGCCGGCCGCGAGCCCCAGATGTGCGGCACCGTGTCCGTGATCCGGCCCTTCTCGTCCTGGACGTCGCGGATGTCGCGGACGAAGTTCGTGTAGAAGGCGGCCATGTCGAAGTTCATGATGGCTTCCTCGGCCGTGCCTTGGGCGTCGCCCATCCAGCCCATGCGCTCGTCGCGCTGGTCGCAGTCGGTCGGGATGCTGTGGAGGTTGGTCTTCTGGCCCCAGGTGATGATGCGCTGGAGGCCGTTGAGGATGTCCTTGGAGGCGGCGAAGCTGCCGATGGGCTCGACGGCGGAGTGGACGACCCGGCCGCGGAGGCTGTCGAGCTTGGGCGTTCCCGGGAACCCCGAGACCTCGACGTAGCGGAAGCCGTGATAGGTGAAGCGCGGCTCCCAGATCTCCTCGCCCTCGCCCTTGAGGATGTAGTGGTCCTCGGCCCGGGCCGCGCGCAGGTTTTCCTGGTTGAGCGTGCCGTTCTCGTAGAGGAGTTCGGCGAAGCGGAGCCGGACGTCCGTGCCGCGCGGTCCCTCGACGCGGAGGCGAGCCCAGCCGCTGAAGTTCTGGCCCATGTCGAAAACGTAGACGCCGGGCAGGGGGCTGGTCATCTTGAGCGGCACGATGGTGTCGATGACCTGGATGGCCGGCATGAGCTGGGCCGAAAGGACGCCGGCCGGGCCCTTGACGGCCTCGACGGCGGGCCAATCCTTGTCGTCGAACCCGGCGCGTTCCCAGCCCGGCGTTTCGCGGCGGGCGTCGTAGGATTCCCCGTCGTAGATGCTGTCCTCGAAGATCGGCCCGTCGGCGGTCTTCCAGGACGTGTCGCTGACGACACTCACGGCCGTCCCATCCTCGAGCTCGATGTTGAGCTGGAGCAGGAGGGCCCGCGACTTGTACCAGCCGTTGCCGAGGGTCACGGCGACAGCATTGAGGCCTTCGCGAAGGGTTGACGTCACGTCGTAAGTCGCGTAGAGGACACGCTTGTCATAGGTCGTCCAGGCCGGGTCGAGGACGTGATTTCCCGCCTTGCGGCCGTTCAAGCGAAGCTCGTAATATCCGAGGCCGGCGATGTAGGCCCGGGCCCGCTTGACCCGGCCCTTGAGGCTGAACTCCTTCCGGAGCTGGTTCTTCTTGCCGATCCAGACGCCTTTCCAGTCGTTCTTGTCGAGGAGCCCCGTATCGAAACGCGCCACGGCGCTCCAGGCGCTCTCCCTGCCGTCCCGGTCCCAGGCGCGGACTTTCCAGAAATAGGACCTGCCGCTCTCGAGCGCCTTCCCGGCGAAAGCGACCTGGGTGGACTTGGAGGAGGCGACCTCGCCGCTGTCCCAGACATCCCCCGCCGCGGCTTTGGGATCAGTCGAGACGACGACCTGATAGGCCGATTGCGCCTGGCCCCGCTCCGTGTGCCCGACGACCCAGAAGAAGCGCGGTTTCGCCATGTCGATGCCCATGGGGTTGACGAGGTATTCACAGCGCAACGACGTCGGGGCGGCCGGCCCGGCGGTCTCGGCAGCGTGGGTTGCCGGAGCCAGTGCCAGAGCTGCGGTCACAAACAGTGCCGCGAAGCTGATGCCCAGATAGTATCTCAGGCGGGGACTGCTGGACGGGGTCATGAGGAACCTCCTGCGGATACGGTTCCTCCTAATTATCACAGGGTCGGTTGAGGGTCAATCCGGCACTTCCGAAACGTGGTTCTTGACGGAAAAATCGGCTTCCTAGAAATCGGGGACATGAACGAATTCTCTGGAATTCGTATCGTGTCCCCGATTTCCCGGTAACCGGGCGTCTTGACCCGAAAGCCGCCTTCCTGTAATATTAATCGGCTTCCCGGTGGGGCTGTAGCTCAGTTGGGAGAGCGCTTGAATGGCATTCAAGAGGTCGCCAGTTCGATCCTGGTCAGCTCCACCACCGAAATAACCCCGTTTCCCCTGATTTCCGAGCGTCTTCCGTGATCTAGGCTTTTCAACTACAAACCCGTAGTTTCAGCGGTTTTCAATCGAGTTTGTCACATATTTGGCACACGGGGAGGGGTTTGCTTCAGGATACTCTCGCACAAAATGGGGTCCTTTATGAGTCCTGAAAAAACCGGCAACACCCGAGACCCCCTTGCCGGGCCATCCGGGGGAATAGGGATTGGTCGAGATACCTACGAAAACCTATCTATAGCTTTTTTTGGCCAAAATAGTGGGCTTAAATGAAAAGCAAGGCAATGATTAAGAGATTAGATTACTCATTTCTCTCTGGTTCTTTCTATTTGTTTCAAGAAAAGATCGTTAGTTTTGTTGATAAACGAGAATTCGTTTTTGCGATAATGTATTTCGTCCTTATTCTCGAGGTGGTCGAATAGGGGCATAGTCGATAAGAGGTATCTGTGAAATAAGTATACGGTCTTGGTAGCTGTGTAATAGGTCTCCCTTCTGGATCGCCTATCTTTGGGTACCCACGCCCTTGTTATTTCTGCCGGATAGTCAGTGGTCTTTCGATGAGGTATCTTGATGAGTATCCTTCCTATTCTGGAATCCTTAAAGAACCGCTTTGCGTACAAAGTCTGGTACATATCCAAAGAAAGGGACTCTGCCGCTTCAATCGGAATAATGGGCTGATAAAGTTCCGTGAAGTAACGATCGTACTCAACCCTTAATAAGGGCTCAATTATTCGCTCTAATCCGTCCTTCATAAAGACCTCTAACGCGTTCGTGGAGGTGTCTAATAAATATGCTTCTTCAGGGTACGGCAATCCTAGTCTTCTGGAAAGAAGGTAATCTGTGGATACATTGACAAAATAAGTATCATTAATTATCAAACAAAAACAGGTCGGAGAATGTGCAAAAAAGGGAGTATTAACCCCTATAA
>JBAVUQ010000122.1:0-13843 GCA_049696855.1 Candidatus Aminicenantales bacterium | reverse complement strand
GCCGCGAAGATCGGCAAGATCCTGGGCGCCCGGTACCTCGTTTACGGCACGGTCAATGAGTTCGAGTATTCGAAGGCCGGAGGCGGCGGTGGCGTTCGGATCGGGGGTTTTCGGGTCGGGGCGAACGAGGCCCGGGCTCACATCGGCATGGATGTGAGGATCGTCGACGCCGTGACGAGCGAGATCCTCTTTTCCACCCGCTCCACCGCGGACGCGAACAGGACAGGTTTCAAGGTGGGGTACTCCGGGTCTGATTTTGGCGCCGACCTGGGGGCTTTCAAGAAGACGCCTCTCGGTGAGGCCACCCGGAAGGCGATCGAAGACGCCGTGGCGAAGATGGTCGGCCAATTCGGGACGGAAGCAGGTCCGGAACCGGCCGCGGCGTGGTCGGGCACTCTCCTCGTCGCCGATGACGGGACCCTGGTGATCAAGGCCGGGACCAGCGAGGGGCTCAAGACCGGGGACGTCTTTACCGTCTACAGGCCCAAGACGACGAAAGTCGGCAATGAGGTGCTGACGGTCGGAGAGGACAAGGTCGGAAGGATCCGGCTGACCTCCGTCGGAGACACAGCCTCCACCGCCGAGATCGTGGAGGGCGGCGGATTCAAGACCGGCGACGTCGTCAAAAGCGGAGGCCGTCCGTAAGGCTCGTCCGGATCGTCTTGCCGGAGAGGACTGTTCCTGCGACGGCCAGCGATGCCCTGGAATCGCACGGACAGAAGCTCATGGCCGGTAACAACGCTTACATTTCCGTCCAACCGGACAGCCGAAATGAGGCGGACAGGATCTTCAAGGCCCTCTCTGCCGGCGGCAAGATCGAGATGCCCATTGCCGACCAGCCGTGGGGCGACTACTACGGGAGCTTTACGGACAAGTTCGGCATCGGGTGGATGGTCAACTACTCCAAGCCGAAGAAATAATCCGCCGGCGCCGGCGCTGTCCCGACTTGCCATCAAACGCCGTCTGTCCGCCGTAGTATATTAAGAGAGTCATCCGGAGAAGGCGATGAGAGCACTATCGATACGACTTCTTGGACGATGGAGGGCCGCTGCCGGGGCCATCCTCATCGCCGCGGTAGCCGTTCCAGCGGCGGCGCAGGGCGTGAGGGTCGACATTTCCGCATGCCGCGGCATGTACAACGTGCTGAAAGCGATGCGAGACGGCTTGCCGCGCGACCAAGTCTCGGGGATGCTGGATGAACTGCTTGAAACGCCTCCTTATCGGGTCATGTTCAAGCACTACAACCGTTCCTGGAGACCCAACCACCTGCCGAAGGACGTATTCAAACGAATGATCCTCAGCCTCCGGTTCGACGGGGAGTATTCTCTCGGCGAGAACGAACGCGCCGACACGATGCGGGCGCGATGGACGGCCTATTACCCGGACCTATCGTCCTACGAAAGCCAGCTTCGCCGGCTTGAATCGGCGAATCTGCCGAAGCTCATCAAGGACGGCGTGCGGTACGCGCAAAGCTGGCTTCCGCGGGGATGGAAAATCCCGGGCTTCTACTTTCCCGTCATCCCCAACGGCGGAAGCCCGGCCTTTACGATCGACGACTCCCAGGGCTACGATTTCCTCCATCTCTCGCAAGGCCGGCCGGGCCGGCTGGACCTGAACTGGCTCGTGGGAACGATCGCCCACGAATCCCATCACCTGGGCATGCGCTCCAACGCGCCGGACCGGTTGTCTCCCGCCGATGCCATGGCCTACCGGGTCGTCAACCTTTGCGTCGCCGAGGGCGTGGCGACGGAGTTCATCAGCGGTCCGCCGGGTGGACGGGCGCCCGCCGTTCCCGGTGTGCCGTTTCACGTTTTCACCGATGACCTGACAAAAGCCTGGAATGGGTACGTGGACGAAGAAGAGGACATCCTGAAGCATCTGATCGTCTTGCTCGACCGGGCCATCGCGGGCGAACTCACGGAGGAAGCGTTCAACACGCAGGTGCGCGATTACTGGCTGAGCGGCCTGGTCGGACGACTCTATGTCCTCGGCGCGGACATGTTCGGAGCGATCCACCTGGCGTTCGGGAAACGGGGGGTCTTCCTGGCCATGAAGGATCCGCGGAGATTGTTCGAGATCTACAACGCCGCGCTCGAGGCCAAGCCCGAGGCGCTCGAGCGCTGCCCGCGCGTGCCCGAAGCCGCCGTCAGACAGGCCCTGGCCATCGGAACGGCCGGAAATTCCACCCGGCCGTGATGCCGCCTTGCCCGGGTCCGATCGGAGCGCTCCGGGGTCCTTGACACCCGTCCGGGGCCGGGCTATCCTTCGAAGCTGATCAATAAGGAAGGACATCATGAAAAACCAACGCTACCGTTCGATGCCCCCCGAGAACGCCGTCGGCCGCCGCGATTTCCTGAAGGCCGGCGGAGCGCTCGGCGCCGGCCTGGTCCTGACCGGCCGCAGCCTTTTGGCCGCCCAGCAAACCGAGGGCCAGCAGCCTCCGGCCAAGCCGGCCGCGCGGCCCCCCAGGCCCAAGACCAACATCGAGGACGCCCTCAAGGTCCCCAAGACCGCGTGGAGCCTGCCCGGGCCGTTCCCGGGCCGGGTCATCGAGGTCCACGACCCGGCGGCCATGCCCGACGGCAGGGTCGACGCGGCCGTAGTCAAGGCCATGTTCGAGAAGGGCATCCGCGGGCTGACCGGGAAGAGCCTCAAAAAGAGCTTCGGACTGTTCTTCACCAAGAACGACGTGGTCGGGCTCAAGGTCAACCCGGTCGGGCCCGGGCTCATCAGCACCCGGCTCGAGGTCGTCGACGCCGTCATCGACTGGCTCGCGTCCTGCGGCCTGCCGCGCAGGAATATCGTCATCTGGGACCGCTTCGACTACATGCTCAAGGACGCGGGCTTCACGCCCGAGCGCTTCCCGGGCATCGGCATCGAGGGGCTGCAGACGATGGACGAGGCGGCCGCCGAGGGCAAGACCCAGGACAACAGCAAATGGCTGAACGCCGACGGCACCCATGTCAGCGTCCCCAATTTCGACCAGGAGGTCTTCTACTGGGCCGACGTCGAGGGGCCCAAGGACCTGCCTTACCTCAACCAGCATGTCTTCAACGGCAAGTACTCCTACTTCGGAAAGCTCCTGACCAAGAAGCTGACCAAGATCGTCAACCTGCCCGTGTTCAAGAACACCGGCAACGCCATCTCCATGGCCACCAAGAACATCGGCTACGGCGCCGTCTGCAACACGAACCGGCTGCACGCGCCGCTGTTCCTGGACGTCTGCGTCGAGGTGCCGGCTTTCTGGCCCGTGCGCGACAAGATGGTCCTCAACGTCACCGACGGCCTGCGTTCGCAGTACGAGGGCGGTCCGGACAAGAACGCCAAGTTCGCCTATATCGACAACCGGCTGTATTTCGCTTCCGACCCGTTCGCTCTGGACATGGTCTGCCACACCAGGATCGTGTCCAAGCGCAAGGAAATGGGTGTCGCGGTCAACGAGAATCCCCGCTTCACGGATTACCTGCGCTATGCCGAGAAGCTGGGGCTGGGGATCGCCGACCCGGCCAAGATCGCGCATGTCAAGGTCTGACGGGTTGCGACGGACGAGGAGAGCGGGGAGGGGAGTCGGCCCGGCGGCGTCCGTGGGGCTTTTCATCGGCCTGATGAGCGCGCTCACCGCGGCCGGCGGATCGCCTGTCGTGCGCCAGACAGTCCCCGGCCCGCCCGCGATCCCGGGGCCTGAATTCGCCCCCGGCTGGGCCAAGGCCGGGCCGCTCCGGACCTTCACCGGCCAGGATCTCTTCAACCAGATCGACGGCGGGGCCGAGCTCTTCCTCGAGTTCGGGTTCGTCCGGCTCCGCCTCCAGGCCTACGCCCGGGGCAAGGCGGAACTGACGCTCAACGCCTACGAGATGGAGAGCGCCGCGTCCGCCCTGGGCGTCTATCTGATGAAGATGGGCAGAGAGACGCCGTTCCCCGAGGTCGCGGCCCGCAACTCGAGCGAGGATGTCCAGCTGACGATCCTCAAAGGCCGCTATTTCGTCCAGGTCGACAACCTGGGGGAGGTCGCCGCCTCGAAAGCCGAGACCGTGGCCCTCGCCAACGCCTTCCTCGCCGGCGTCGCGGAGGAATCGGCCCTGACGCCGCTCGGCCTTCTTCCCGCCGAAGGCAAAGTGCCCGGCTCCGATCGCCTCGTTCGGGGACCGTACGGACTTCAGCCCTACTTCAGCTTCGGGGAAGGGGACATTCTGTCGTTCGGCGGCCGGATCTTCGGCGCCCTGGCCGAATACCGGATGCCTGGAGGGGCGGCCTTCACCCGCCTCGTCGTCCCTTATCCGAACCCCGATGCGGCGTCCGCCGCATTGGCCTATCTCAAAGCCAATCTCGACTCCTACCTAAAAGTCACCCGCGATCGGCCTGACGGTTTCGATTTCGTCGATTTCCAGGCCAGGAAGGGGGCTGTCGTCCGATCCGGCGCCGTCCTGGATATCCGGTTCAACCTCACGGACTAGGTTCCCGGCCGGCCCGGGCGGTTGCGATCGTCGAACGTTTCCCGAAACCGACGTTTCCCCATTCTCGGGCCCGAAGATTCATGTTCTCCGGTAGACGTCGGTGCTCAAGTACTTGAGGCCGGAGTCGGCCATCAGCGTGACCACCTTGGCATCCGGCCCGAGCCGCCCGGCGACGCGGATCGCGGCGACGATGTTCGCTCCGGACGAAGTCCCCGCGAAAAGGCCCTCCTCCCGCGCGATGCGCCTGGCCATGTCCTTCGCTTCCTCCGTCCGGACCGGCAGGATATCGTCCACGAGGGCCGGTTCCCAGAGCGGGGGAGTGTAGCCGATCCCGACCCCTTCGATCTTATGAGGGCCGGCCTCGCCTCCCTCCAGCACCGGAGATTCCGCGGGTTCGACGGCGACGATCCTGATACCGGGCTTGCGCCGTTTCAGCACCGTGGCGACCCCGCGCAAAGACGCCGCCGTGCCCACGCTGTGAACGAAGGCGTCGATCTCCCCTCCTGTTTGAGCCCAGATCTCCTCGCCCAACGAATAATACCCGGCGATGCTGTCATGGTTGTTGAGCTGATCGGTCCAATAAGTGTGAGGCTCCCGGCTCAATCGCCGGGCGGCCTCGATCATGTCCAGGATCAGCTTTTTGGTGGTCAGGCCTCCTTCGCTCGGGACGAGCGTCAGCTCGGCTCCGAGCGCCGCCATGTGGTCCAGCTTCTCTTTGCTGAAGGCATCGGAGCTGACGATCCGGAGGCGGTAGCCTTTGGCGGCGCAGACCAGAGCCAGCGAGGTCCCCGTGCTGCCGCCGGTGTACTCGACGACGGTATCTCCGGGCCTCAGCCGGCCGTCCTCCTCCGCCCGCGCGATGACGGCCCGCGCCATCCGGTCCTTGAGGCTGCCGGTGGGATTCTCTCCCTCGAGCTTCGCGAGGATGGCCGCATGGCCGGGCGGAACGACCTTGCGAAGCCGGATGATCGAAGTGTTTCCGATAGCCTCCAGAATGTGCATGACTCGACGCTCCCGCCGCCGGCGGCCCCCGGCCGCCTACAGCTCCTGGTCTTTCCAGGCCCCGGCGTACTTCGCGGAGCCCTTGCATTCCTGGAAGACGACGTGACAGATCCTCATGCCCGGCATCAGCTTGATTTTGTTCCGCCCCGCGTTGTAGATCTCCAGGATCTGCCGGTTCGAGATCCCCGGCGCCAGGAAGGGAGCCGCGATGTGACTCATGAGGCCGATCCGGGCGAATCTCGAGCGCGAATTCAGCCAGCCGCACAGGTCCCCGGGGAGAGTGATCTTTTCCTTCGTGATCCCCAGCACCAGCTCCCCCGGCTCCAGGAGGTAGCCGTCGGCGATGTCCATGAGCTTAGCCAGCGTCCGATAGTCGATGTCGGCCCTGGTGATATGCCGGTCGGTATTGAAGACCCGGAGCTTGTCATCCAGCGTCAGGTCGATCGAGGCCGGGCCGACGGCCGTCTCGTCGTACGGCTCGATTTTGATCCGGCCGTCACGGATCTGCCGCAGGATCTCGGGTTTTGCCAGGATCATGGTCATCCTCCCGCTGTCAGGCCAGATTAATCGCCGCGCCGGCGGATGTCAAGGCGGCCGCGTTTTTAGCTATAATAGATCCGTGGAGGGCGTCCGACGGCGATCGGCGGCGCTTTCCGCGGCGATGCCGGGAGTCCGCAAACCCAGGCCTCGAAAGGGGGATGTCCATGAAAACCATCCTGACGATCGTCGGCGTGCTTCTCATCTTTTTCGGCGGGGTCTGGGTCCTCCAAGGGATCAATGTGCTCCCGGGGAGCTTCATGACCGGCGAGATCCAGTGGGCGATCTACGGCGGGATCGCGGTCATCGCCGGCATCGTGCTGATCGTATTGGTCCATAAGAAGAGAGCCGCCCCTCCGGTCGCTCGCTGACGCGACGCCCCTTGAGAAAAGAGGAATAAGATGAAGGCGATCCGCGTTCACGAATTCGGTCCGCCCGAAGTCATGAAATTGGAGGAGGCCGCCGACCTTCGCCCCGGACCCGGCCGGGTCCTCGTGAGGATCAAGGCCGCCGGCGTCAACCCGGTCGATGCCTACGTCCGATCGGGGGTCTACGCGAAGCGGCCCGCGCTGCCGTACACGCCGGGCGCCGACGCCGCGGGCGTCGTGGACGCGGTCGGCGAAGGCGTCACGGGGATCACGGCCGGGGCGCGCGTCTTTCTATCGGGAACGGTCACCGGCGCCTATGCCGGCCTGGCGCTCTGCGAGGAATCGCAGGTCCATCCGTTGCCCGATAACGTGACGTTCGCCCAGGGCGCGGGCGTCTATATCCCCTATGCGACGGCCTACCGGGCGCTCTTTCAGCGGGCCCAGGCCCGCCCCGGGGAAACCGTTCTGGTCCATGGCGCCTCCGGCGGGGTCGGCGTGGCCGCCGTCCAGCTCGCCCGCGCGGCCGGAATGAGCGTCATCGGAACGGCCGGGAGCGAGCGTGGCCGCGACCTGATCAAGGCCCAAGGCGCCGGCCATGTGCTCGACCACCGGGCGGCCGGCCACCTCGAAGAGATGACCAGGATCACCGCGGGCCGCGGCGTCGATGTCGTCGTGGAGATGCTGGCGAACGTCAACCTGGACAAGGACCTGCAGGTCCTGGCGCCCGGCGGGCGGGTGGTCGTCGTCGGCAGCCGCGGCCGGGTCGAGATCGACCCCCGCGGCATCATGTCGCACCAGGCCTCGATCCTCGGGATGATGCTGCTCACCATAGCCGAAGCCGATAAGGTCGAGATCTTCGCCGCCATCTCGGCCGGCCTCCGGAGCGGAACGCTCCAGCCCGTCGTGGGCTCGGAGATCCCCTTGGCCGAAGCCGCCCGGGCCCATCACCAGATCATGGAGACGCCGGCCTACGGCAAGATCGTTCTGATGCCCTGAACGGGGCCGTCCTCCGCCTTCAGGCCTTGGACTTCGTTTCGGTCAGATGGAGGCGATGCAGCAGCCGGTGCAGGATCGGGGCCACCATGATCCCGACGACGACGAGGAAGATGATGCCGGAGTACAACGCGTAGAACGAGGCGAAGATCTTTCCGGCCGTGGTCCGGATCGGGTCGACCGGGCCCATGCCGCCGAGGATCATCGAGGCGTTGAGCAGGGCATCGATCCAGGACAGGTTCTCGAAAAAATGGTATCCCGCAACCCCCAGGCCCAATGACACGCTGATGATTCCCAGTCCGATAAGGACGTGGTAGATCTGGCGGCGAATGAACCGTCCTAGGGGAAGAAGCGGCTCGCTCCTGTGTTCGTACACGTCAATGCCCACCTCAGCATAGCACATCCTCCCGGATCTGGCACGCTCCCGATGGGACGGCTTCGCAGCGCAGGAGCCCCCGGCGCGGCCCGGAGCGGCCATTTGCCTCCCGGCCGTTCGACGCCTATAATGGATTCTGTAAGGGGGGAAAAAAATGAGAAAAAGTTTTTATGCCGCCGTCAGCCTGTCCCTGCTGCTCTTCGTGAGCTGCTCTATCATCCAGGTCAGCGAGGACTACGACCGGAGAGCGCCTTTCACGACCTATAAGACCTTCGATTGGATGCCGAAACCGGACAAGATGCCGCCGAACGCGCGTGCGGCCATCGAGAGAAATCCTCTCCTCGGCAAACGCATCCAGGAGATCGCCGGCGAGATCCTGGCGGACAAGGGAATCACCCGCAGGACCGAAAACCCCGACATCCTGATCAATTATTATGTCGGCTTCAAGGACAAGGTCGACATTTCGGGCTGGGGCTATTTCTATGGCCCCCGCTGGGGATTTTACTGGCCTCATCTCGGGCCCTACGATGAATACACGTACACCGAGGGGACCCTGGTTCTGGATTTCGTCGACGCCAAGACCAACGAGATGGTCTGGAGGGGCGTCGCCGACAAGGCCCTTTATGATTACTACTACGGCGGGTCCAACCATAATTTCAACGACAGGGAGCTGTCGAAGATCCTGTCGAAGATGCTGAGCCAGTACCCTCCGACCCGGTACGCGAACAGGGCCAGGTCCTAGGTCAGAGCCGAAGCCGGATTTCGCACAGCCCCGGGCAAACGGGGGCTTGCGTAGAGGTTTGACGCGGAGAGATCGTGAGAAGGGCATCGTTTATGGGGGTGGCCTTCGCGCTCGCGACGGCCGTCGTCCTCGCCGTGTCCGGGCGTGCTCCCGAGCGACCGGGGCCTCCGGGAGCTCCGTTGTCCTGGATCGTCCAGGCGAGCGGCACAACAGCGAGCCTGCGAGGGCTTTCGGTCGTGGACGACCGGACGGCCTGGGCCAGCGGATCGAACGGCGCGGTTTTGAGGACCCTCGACGCAGGGACGACCTGGACCATCCTGCCCGTGCCGGGAGCGGCGACGACCGATTTTCGCGACGTCGAGGCCTTCGGTCCCGATGAGGCGATCGTCATGGGCATCGGCCGCCCGGCGACGATCTTCCGGACGATGGACGGCGGGAGAACCTGGACACGGACCTTCGCCGACGACTCTCCGGGGATATTCCTGGACGGCCTCGCTTTCTTCGACGAAGAGCGCGGGCTGGCGGTCGGCGACCCGATGGACGGACGGTTCTTCTTCATTTCCACGACGGACGGAGGGGCCACGTGGGAGCCCCTGCCGCCGCCTTCGCGGCCGACGGCCCTCGAGGGAGAAGCGGCCTTCGCCGCCTCGGGCACAAGCCTTGCCGTCCGGGACGGCGACCGGGTCTGGCTGTGCACGGGCGGGACGGCCTCGCGTGTCTGGCGCTCGGAGGATGGGGGGCGTCACTGGCAGGGCGTCCCGTCCGCCTTGTCGGCCGGCTCCCCGTCGGCCGGCGGATTTTCGATCGCCTTCTGGGACGAGCGAAGAGGGATCACGGTCGGCGGCGACTACAAGGCCGAAGCCGAGGCCGCCGGGAACGCCGCCCTCTCCGTCGACGGCGGAAGAACGTGGACCTCGGTCCTCGCCGTGCCGCCCGGCGGCTTTCGGGAGGCCGTGGCCTTCGTGCCGGGAACGTCGCCGCCGGTCGCCGTCACGGTCGGCCCCTCCGGGTCTGATTTTTCCCTCGACCTGGGCCGGACCTGGACGCCGATCGTCACCCCGGCGGGCCTCCACGCCCTCGGCTTCGCCAAGAGGGGGCAGGCGGGCTGGGCGGTTGGGCGGGGAGGGATCATTGCCAAGCTCATGCGCCGAGAGTCCACGCCCGGCCCCGATTGACTTGACGGTTGATATTGACCCCGGCCGTGGCTAAGATAGCGGCATGACCGACAACCTCGAAGCGGCATCCTCCCGCGGTCAAGCTCAGCCGGGCGCGCACGCCCCGGCGTCCCTGCTCCGCGTCCTCGGCGTGGGCAGCATCGTCGGCATCGTCGTCGGCACCATGATCGGCTCGGGCATCTTCATCGTCCCGGCGACCGTGGCCGCCCAGGTCGGATCGCCGCTGATCATGCTCGCCGTGTGGATCGTCGGCGGCCTCCTGAGCGTCTTCGGCGCCCTGTCGCTGGCCGAGCTGGCCTCGGCCTACTCGGAGACCGGCGGCATCTACGTCTACCTGCGCGAGGCCTACGGCCCCCTGGCCGGCTTCCTCTTCGGCTGGACGCTCTTCCTGGTCATCGATTCGGGGAGCATTGCCGCCCTGTCCTCGGCCTTCGCCACGAAATACCTGCCCCACTTCTTCCCGATGGCGCCGCTCGTCCAGAAGGGGGCGGCCATCGGGTTCATCCTCGTCCTGATGGTCGTCAACATCCTCGGGGTCAAGCGCGGCGCCCTGTTCCAGAACGTCCTGACATCGCTCAAGTTCGTCGCCCTGGCCGGCATCATCGTGGTCGTCTTCCTGTTCGCCCGCGGAAACTGGGGCAACCTCGTCGCGCCGGCGGCGGCCGGCGTCGGCGGGGGAGACCTCGTCGGGGCCTTCGGGCTGGCCCTCGTGGCCGCGCTTTGGGCCTATAAAGGATTTGAGTCGTCGACGTACAACTCCGGCGAAACCCGGAACCCCTCACGGACCCTGCCCCTGGGCATCATTGCCGGGTGCGGGCTGGTCACGCTGCTCTACCTCCTGGCCAACGCGGCCTATCTTTACGCCGTGCCGGCGGCCCGGATGGCCAAGTCCGACCGGATCGCCGCCGACGCCATGGCCGCCGCGGTCGGCCCTCTCGGCGCCTCCATCGTCGCGTTCATCATCCTGTTCTCGATCCTGGGCGCGGCCAACGGCCACGTCCTGACCGGGCCCAGGGTCTACTACGCCATGGCCAAGGACGGCCTCTTCTTCCGGAAGATGGCCTCGGTCCATCCGAAGTTCCATACGCCCCACGTCTCGATCCTCGTCGTGGGCACGTGGAGCATCATCCTCAGCCTGAGCGGGACATTCGAGCAGCTCCTGCGCTACGTCATCTTCGGCCACTGGATCTTCATGGGTCTGGCCGTTTCCGCGGTCATCGTCCTGCGGAAGAAGCGCCCGGACCTCGCCCGTCCCTACAGAGCGCTGGGCTACCCGGTGACGCCGGGGCTCTTCGTCCTGGCCGCTTTGTTCGTCACGGTCAACGCCCTCATCGGGACGTTCTGGAACTCGTTCGCCGGCCTGATCATCATCGCCCTGGGCGTCCCGGCGTATCTGTACTGGAACCGAAAAAGGGCCAAGGGCGCCTCCGCCCCCGGCCCCCTGGAATGAGCCTTTCCCGGACGTCGACTCGCGGGCGAGCCCGTCCTCACCCGGCGTGGATGATGGAGACGGGGCAGACGTCGGCGCCCGATCGGGCGCAGGCCTCGAGGTCGTTCGGGACCTCGCCCGCGGCGATATTTCCGTCCACCCTGTAGGGGGCCGTGATCTGGCTCCAGGAGTCGTCGCCGTTCTCTTCGAAAACGTCGGGACATTCCTGGTAGCACGCCCCGCAGGAAATGCATTGTTCGCGGTCGATGGTTACTCTCATGGCGACGCACGCCTCCTTTCTTCGGCCCCCCGGACCGTGGGGCCGGACGGACTCACCTGAGAATCCTGTCGAGCGAGATCAGCAGAAGAAGACCGAGCATGTGAAGGTTCATCGTCCGGAACAAGGACGCCTCCATCCGGCCGAGCGACAGCCTGAACATCAACGCCCGCCCGGCCAGCCAGAGCGATATCGCCACCACCCCCCAGCGCGTCAGCGAGAGCCCGAAAGCGCCCCAACCGGCGATGACCAGCGATGCGGCCGCCGTTCCGAGGACCCAATGGGACACGACCCGGCGGGCCTGGGTCTCCGAGAGGACGTCGAGGAGATTCGGCACCCCGGCCTCCCGGAACTCGCGGACGCGCCCGAGGACGACGAGCCAGAAGTGTGGAACCTGCCAGATGAAGAGGACCAGCCCGAGGGCCGCGATCCTGGGGTCGTCGAGACGGCCTCCGGCGTAGGCCCAGCCGACCGCCGGGGCCAGGGCCCCCGACAGCGCGCCGGGAACCGCGGCTATGGCGCTCGTTCTCTTGAGCGGCGTATAGACGCCGTTGTACCAGGCCGCGGCCAGCGCCCCCAGGATAACGGGCCGGCTTCCCCCCAGGCTCAGGATCGCGAGCCCGGCGGCCAGGAGGATCGCCGAGAAGCCGAGGGCCAACCCCGGACGGATCCGGCCCGACGGGATGGGCCGGTGTCTCGTCCTGTCCATGCGGGCGTCGAGATCCCGCTCCTGGTATTCGTTGAGCGCGGCGGCCCCCGCGGCGAGAACGAGGACGCCCGCCGCCGCCGCAACGAGTCCCGGCGACACGCGAGGTGAGGCGATGAGATAACCCGCCGCGGCGGCCGCCGCGGCGAGAAGGGCCAGCCCCGGCTTGCAGAGCGCCAGGTATCCCAGCGGCAGGGGCGGCGGCGCCGGCGAAGCTCTCACTTGAGTGTCTCCAAATAGGCCAGGATCGCGTCCAGGTTCTCAGCGGTCACGGGGATCTTGGGCATGATGGACGGGTAGCCCTCGATGACGTCGCTGTTCGGATCGAGGACGTATTGCCTGATGTAGGCGGCGTCGGCCGTGACGGTCCGTTCCTGGCCCGCCGCCGAGACCGTCTGCCGTCTCCCGACGAGCCCCTTGAACGTCGGCCCGACCTTCCGCGAACCGTCGAGCGAATGACAGCCGAGGCAGCCCTTGTTCTTGAGGACCTTGAGCCCCTGGGCCGGCTGCCCCGTTTCTTCGGGGGCCGCGTACCAGCGGGCGAAATCGGCGGCCGGCATGACGATGACCTGGCTGTGCATGTGGGAATGTCCGACCCCGCAGTACTCGGTGCAGAAAAGCTCGTAGGTGCCCGTTTCGTCGGCGTCGAACCAGAGGTGGGTCTTCATGCCGGGAACGCAGTCCTCCTTGATGCGGAAAGCCGGGATGTAGAGGCTATGAACGACGTCGAGCGAGGTCATGGTCAGCTGGACCGGCTGACCGAGCGGCACCCGCAGCACGTCGTCCTCGCGGCCGTTGGCGTACCGGAACAGCCACGACCATTGCCGCGCCGTCACCTCGACCGGCATGGCCCCGGCCGGCGCGTTGCGGATGAACTCGAAATCGACCCAGCCGAAATAGAACATGACCATGACCAGGGCCAGCGGGATGACCGTCCAAACGATCTCCAGGGCCACGTTGTCCTTGACGGTCTCGGAGCGGGGCCGGCGCCGGGCGTTGTAGCGGAGGAGAAAGACGACCATGACCGTCGTCACGAAGAGGAGCAGGACCGCGGCCGAGGCGACGATGAAGAAGAACGCGCTGTCGACCTTGCCCGTCGACACCGCCGCGCCCGTGAACATCGGTCACCTCCGGAACATCACGTCGCTGAACGTCAGGAGGATCATGGCCGTCAGGGCCCCGATCGCGACCCCCAGCATGATCTTCAGGAACCGGCCCTCGGACCTGAGGTGCATGAAGAAAACGAGAACGAGCCCGGCCTTCACGGTCGCGATGAGCAGGTTGACGGCCACGCCGAAGGACGGCATCCCGAGCCGGGCCACGAAGATCGTCAGGCCCAGGAAGAAGAGCAGGGCCACCCAGACGGCGACAGTGGTCCCGTCCGACGCGGCCGCAACGCCGGACGGTCTCTCGCCGGCGCCGGATTTCCCCATCGCTCGCCTCCTAGGTGATCAGGTAAAAAAGCGGAAAGAGATAGATCCAGACGATATCGACGAAATGCCAGTAAAGGCCGGTGTTCTCCAGGCGGGAGTACCTCTCGGGGCCGATGATACCCCGCTTGGTATAACGGACCATGAAGGCGATGACGGTGATCCCGACGAGGACGTGAAGAGCGTGGAGGCCCGTCATCGTGAAGTACAGGCCGAAGAAGATGATCTCGCCGTTCTTCAGTCCGAGGAGGATCGGGCCGTTCGGGTAGATGCCCCGTCCGATCTTGGCCGCCCACTCGACGCCCTTGATGGCCAGGAAGAGCACCCCCAGGCCGATGGTCGTCCACTGGAAGG
>JBAVUQ010000121.1:0-2129 GCA_049696855.1 Candidatus Aminicenantales bacterium | reverse complement strand
TGGCGGTCCGGAGCTGCGGCCGCGGCCGGGTCCTGGCCTACATGTCCGATCCGGCCCCGCACTGGGGCCTGAACTTCGTCTTCTGGGAGGATTACGCCGCCTTCTGGCTCGAATGCGTCGAGCACCTCCTAGAAGCCCGCTAGATTTCCTCTCCGCGGCTTCGCTCGGGAATCGCCTCTAGCTCCCCGGCCTACCGACGAGAGCGAACGCAAGTGAGCGGACGGCAGAAGGACGGCGGAGTGACTCGGAGCCGGACTTCTGCGAAGTATCTTGGAAAAGCGCTCTTTTCGGATATTTCCCAGAAGCGCTCCTCCGAGTCGCTCCGTCGCGCTTCTGATGGTCGCTTCGAAGACTCCGCTCCCTGCCGGTCCCCCCTCCACGGACGGGGATCTTCAAGGCGAATTCCCTCGCCGCCTTGAAAGGAAATCTGTCTGGAAATAGGAAGAAGAAGAATCTATTTTAGGTTGTCGAAGAGCTTCTGGACCGAGCCCCGCTTCATCATCTTCTGCATCTCCCGGAATTGCTTAACCAGCTGATTGATCTCGTGCACCGGCCTGCCGCTGCCGCGGGAGATGCGGGCCCGGCGGCTGCCGTTGAGCAGCCTCGGGTCGGCCCGTTCCTCGGGGGTCATGGAGTCGATGATGGCCGCGAAATGGACCATCTTCCGGTCGTCGATCTGGGCCTTGCCCAGGGCCTTGAAAGGCCCCGCCTGGGGAAGATGGCCCAGGAGGTCCGTGAGCGAGCCCATCTTCTTCATCTGGACGATCTGCTTCCGGAAATCGTCGAGGCTGAACTCCTGCTTGCGGAGTCTGCGGGCCATCTCCTCGGCCTCGGCCACATCGGCCTGGTCCTGGGCCTTCTCGATGAGCGACAGGATGTCCCCCAGGCCCAGGATGCGCGAGGCCATGCGCTCGGGGTGGAAGATCTCGAGCTTGTCGGGTTTCTCGCCGACGCCGACGAACTTGATGGGCCGGCCGGTCGCGGAGACGATCGACAGGGCCGCTCCGCCGCGGGCGTCGCCGTCGAGCTTGGTCAGGATGACCCCGGTCAGGCCGATCTTCTCTTCGAAGGCCTGGGCGCTGCGCACGGCGTCCTGGCCCGTCATGGCGTCGCCGACATAGATCACTTCGACAGGGTCGAGGATGTCCTTGACCAGCCGCAGCTCAGCCATCAGCTCGTCGTCGATGTGCAGACGGCCCGCGGTGTCGACGATGAGGGGATCGAAGCCGCGGTTGGCCGTGTAGGCCAGGAGCTCCTTCAGGGCCTCGCGCGGAGAGGCCATGCGGGCGGAGGTCATCTCGTAGAAGGGAAAGCCGAGGCCCGCGGCGATCGTCCTCAGCTGGTCCTGGGCCGCCGGCCTCTTCAGATCGAACGAGACGAGCAGCGGGTTCTTCCCGAGCCCGGCGACCCATCGGGCCAGCTTGCCGCAGGTCGTGGTCTTGCCGCTCCCCTGGAGGCCGACGAGCATGAAGATCGAGGACGGCCGGCCCGAAAACTGGAGGGGCTTTTGGACCCCGCCGAGGATCGCGGCCAGCTCGTCTCGGACAATCTTGATGACCTGCTGGGCGGGGTTGAGCCCGTTCAGGACCTCCTCGCCCAGGGCTTTCTCCTTGACCCGGGCCTCGAAGTCCTTGACCACCTTGTAGTTGACGTCCGCCTCGAGGAAGGCCAGGCGCATCATCTTCAAGGCCTCGGCCATGTTCTTGTCCGTGACCTTGACCTCGCCCCTGAGGAACCTGACCATCTTCTCGAGGCGCCCGGAAAGCTGATCGAACATCGTCTCTTGTCCCTCGGGTCATGATAGGCGAAGCCTCCGGACCCGTCAACCGGGCCTGAACTGATCATCTCACCCCGGGGACCCGCCATTACACCCCCCAATCCCCCTTTAGAGGCGATTGCCCCGTTTAGCCGCCGGCATCAGGATGATAACCTGAACGACCTTGTGATGGGAACCCAGGGAGAAGGAGGCCGCACCGAGTAGCGGAGCCCGAAAACATCAAGATGCGCGTCAACACAATCGGCCCAAAGGCCTGGACTGCTCAATCCCGGCAAAGCCCCATGGGGCACACCAGGGCCAAGGAGGAGATCGGGAGCTCGGACGAGATCTTCAGGATCATCTTCGAGTACGC
>JBAVUQ010000120.1:0-3363 GCA_049696855.1 Candidatus Aminicenantales bacterium | reverse complement strand
TGCCGGTTTTTTGATATAATCGGCCCATGACCAAGATCGCCGTTCTGACCAGGGATTGCGCCGGCGTCAACGCCGCGATCCGGGCCGTCGTCCGCACGGCCGTGGCCCAGGGGCTCCTCGTCGAGGGCGTCGTGCGCGGCTACCAAGGGCTCATGGACGGCGAATTCGTCCCCCTCGAGCACCGCTCCGTTTCCAACATCATCGGCCTCGGCGGGACCATCCTCAAGACGTCCCGGGCCGAAAGGTTCCGCACCGAGGACGGTCAGAAGGCCGCCCTGGCCAACCTCCGCGCCCGCGCGATCGACGGGCTCATCGTCATCGGCGGCAACGGCTCGCTCGCGGGGGCCCGGGTCCTGGCCGAACGGTACGGCTTCCCGGTCGTCGGCATCCCGGCGACCATCGACAACGACGTCCCCGGCGTCGAGACCGCCATCGGCGCCGACACGGCCGTCAACGTCGCCCTCGATGCCGTGGACAAGCTCAGGGACACGGCGACCTCGCTCGAGCGCATCTTCGTCGTCGAGGTGATGGGCCGGGAGTGCGGCTGGATGGCCATGCAGGTCGCCCTGGCCGGCGGCTGCGAAGAGGTCTTTCTCCCGGAAAAGGACGTGGCGCTCGAAGCCCTATGCGAAGAGATCCGGGAAGGCCGCCGGCGGGGCAAGGCCAGCTGGATCATCGTCGTCGCCGAGGGCCATTCGTCGGCCTCGGCCATCGCCTCGTCGGTGACGGCCGCGACGGGGCTCGAGACTCGGATCGCAGTCCTCGGCCACATTCAGCGCGGCGGGCGGCCGACCGCCCTGGACCGCATCCTGGCGGCCCGGCTGGGGCACGCCGCGGTCGAGGCCCTAGCCGAGGGCCGGACCGGCGGACTCGTCCGCCGGGATTGCGGCCGCGTGACCTTCCTGCCGTTCGGGGCGGCCGGCGACGTCAAAAAGACCGACATCGAATTCGACTACCACCTGCTCAAGGTCCTGTCCTGAGAGCTCTCGAGGCCCGAAGCCGGCCCTAGTACACGACGACTTTCGTTCCCAGGGGAGCCCACTCGTAGAGCTCGCCGGCGGCGTCGCCGGACAACCTCACGCATCCATGGGAATTGGGCTGTCCGAGCAGGCCCGCCAGACGGCCATCGGGGTAGATCGGGATGGAATGGAATCCGACGTTCGCCCCGACCTGCGCTTTTTGAAAAACGACAAAATGGCTGAACGTCGAATCGTCGAAGAGACTTTTTGCCCGAAGATATTTGTCGAGGATCCGATGCACGCCGGCGGTCGGATAGAACGAGCCCGTAGCGCAAGGAAAGGACTTATAGACCAGTCCTGCCTTTCCGCAAAGGAAGACCCGTTGGTTTTCCCGGTCGATGATGATGGTTTTGTCTTCGAAGTCCCCGGCTGACATGCCGAGAACGCGGAACGGCCAGGTCTCGGGGGTCACGACGGCCTGGTCATTCGTTCCCCTGGCCCCGCCGCAGAGGATGACCTGATAGGTCCCCGGCAGGGTGAGAGGAACGACGGGCACGCCGATCGCCCGCTGAAAGCCCCTGTCCCACCGCAGATCCAGGGCGACGGAGGTCGCTGCGCCGCTCCTTCTCAGATACAGGAGGATCGTGTCCGGATCCACAGGCCGGGAAAAGGAGATCTCGATCTCCGGGCTGCCCCCCGTCACGATCGCATCGTGGGATGCCGTGCCGCCCAGCGCGACCTTGAGGAGCGCCGGCGCTGGAGGGGGCTCGGCACCGGCCTTGCTGGTCGCCAGGATCAGGCAGGATTCGTTCGGGCGAAACCGGTAGCCGGCGCTGAACGGCAGGCTCTTCGGAGACCCGGCAGCGTACGCTGCCTTCAGATCGTCCTGATAGAAATCCTTGAACTTGTCGACCGGTCCGACATAATTCCCGTAGAGCGTCACCGTCCACCGGGCGGGCGCGAGCGCTTGAAAAGCGAGGCCCGAGTCGTCCTGCAAAACGGCGGAGCTCCGGTCGAGGATGTAGCTTCGGATCTTCGAGAAGCGCTTGTATTGAAGCAGGTAGGAGGCGGCCTTGAGGAACGTCGCGGGCCGGGACTTTTTCTTGAGCCAATCCAGGTATTCCGGGTTCTTGATCATCCCCGAATCCGACAGGTCCGCGCGGAAATAAAAAAGCGTCTTCGAGTCCGCTTCGGAAGGTCGACGGAAATCAAGTCTGATGCCCCGGACCAAGCGAGGATCGATTTTCCCGGTCTGGCCGGGATAGATGGGGACCACCTGTGAACGCTTATCGATGTAGACGGGCGACGCGTCGAGGATCTCGAACCCGGCGCGGGCCAGGAAAACCAGGATGATATCGCCTATGCCGAGACTCTTCTGGGATACCTTCAGGTCCTCGCGGCGGAAAAAGGACAGGCCCAGGATGTTCCGGAGCTGAAGCTGGAGGGCCTCGAGAAGGCCGTCAAACCCGGGATCGTCAAAGCCTTCTCTCCATACGGACTCCCCGACTTGTTCGAGCCCGGTCAGGATGTAGGCATCCGCCCGAGGGAACAGGACCGAGGCATAAAGGATGTCCGGGCCGCTGAAGGGATAATAGACCCATTGGTCGTCCGGCTCCAGAACTCGGAGTTCCGTATCGGCCCAGGCCGAGATCTTGGGGAGCACGCGAGCATCCCATTTCGCCCAGGCTTGGTCCATGAGGCGGCAATAGTCCCGCCACGCTTCCGATCCCGGGAGAGGGCCGCCGGCCCTTTGGGCCTCTTCTTGAAGTCCGGCCAGGATCATCGCGTTCCGCATGATCCCAGCGTCCCTCCCGGTCCGGATGACCGCCGATGATGCGGAGGCTTCATCGTCCGACGGGGAGGAAGCGCGGAGGCCGCAAACGTCAGGGTTCGCCGCGGCTGCGGAGAGGACGATCAGAGCCGCGGCCCTGACGAATTTCCCGGGCCGTCCCGGCCATTGGAGTTTCATGCCACCCCCCCTCTTGTATATCATTCTTCAAGCGCGTTTTTCAAGGTCGTTCCGAGCGGAAAACAGGTTGACAGGGGCCGGAAGAATGTCTTACTGTTGGCGTCTCGAAATAATCATGCGGAGGTTTTCCATGCATCTCGATCGGCGTTCCATCCTCGCGCTCTGTACCGTCGCCCTTCTCGTGGGACTCGTGGCCGCCGCCCCCCAAGGCAAGGCCCCGGCCAAGGCTCAAAAGAAAATCGAGAACACCGACCCGGCCCTGCGGCTCAAGGCCTTCGAGGCCCACCAGGCCCTGAAGCAGAGCTCGCCCTTCAAGGACGTCAAGTGGCGGTTCGTCGGCCCCTTCGATCTCGGCGGCCGGTGCACCGACGTCGCGGTCCCGGCAGGCAGCCGGACGGTCTTTTACGCGGCCGCGGCCACGGGCGGCGTCTTCAA
>JBAVUQ010000119.1:0-1705 GCA_049696855.1 Candidatus Aminicenantales bacterium | reverse complement strand
GGCGAAGCCCGCATAGATGATCACCTCGACCCATTTGTCGATGATGCCTTCGAGATAATAGCCGAACTTCGTGACTCTCTTTTCGGCCCGGGCGACGGCCCCGTCGATCGTGTCCCACAGGCAGGCGGCCCCGATGAAGACGAACGCCGGGACGTAGAGGCGGAAATGGAAGAGCAGGGCCCCGGCGGCCGCGACGGCCAGGGCCAGTGACGAAAACACATTCGGAGGAATATGGGTCCTGGCGAAAAAAGCGCCGATGCGGTCGAAGAACAGGCTGCTTGTTTTCCGGAACGCGCCGTTGAACATGCGATCCCTCCGTGAACGCCGAGGGGATTCTTCGTTCACGGTTTCAAGATAGCGGTCCCGGAGCGGCGAGTCGTCAAGATTCTGTCAAGAATGTGCCAAGAGTCGGTCAAAGCCCTTCCCGGGGCCGCCCGGGCGCCGAAAAAGAGGCCCGTGGCCTAGCGCGCGCCGGCGTTCCAGTCGGGCGGATCCGTTCCGAGCAGGTTGCGGACGAAGAAATCGTACATCTTCCGCTCGCCGTAGGACCCGCCCATGCCGTGACCGCCGCCGGGAATGACCAGGAGGTCGAAAACCTTGTCGGCCTTGATCAGGGCGCTCGCGACCTGCATGGTCGAGGACGGGTCGACGTTCGTGTCCATCTCGCCGACGATGAGCAGGAGCCGGCCCTGGAGCTTGGCGGCGTTGTCGACGTTCGACGAGGCCGCGTACTCCGGCCCGATCGGCCAGCCCATCCACTGCTCGTTCCACCACATCTTGTCCATGCGGTTGTCGTGGCAGCCGCACGAGGCGACCGCGGCCTTGTAGAATTCGGGGTGGAAGAGGAGACCTCCCAGGGCGTTCTGGCCTCCGGCCGAATTTCCGTAGAGGCCGACGCGGCTGATATCGTAGGAGGGATATTTCGCGGCCACGGCCTTGTGCCAGAGGATCCGGTCCGGGAACCCGGCGTCTCCCAGGTCCTTGTAGCAGTAATCGTGGAAGGCCTTGGAGCGGTTGCTCGTGCCCAGGCCGTCGCACTGGCTGACGATGAATCCGAGCTCGGCCAGGGCGCGCATGGCGATGAAGGCCTGGAAGGACTTGGGGACAAAAGAGCCCTGCGGCCCGGCATAGATGTATTCGATGACCGGGTACTTTTTCTTCGGGTCGAAATTCGACGGGCGGACGATGATCCCCCAGACGTCCGTCTTCCCGTCGCGGGCCTTGGCCGTGAAGACCTCCGGCGCCTTCCAGCCGCCTTTGAGGAGGCCGCCGATGTCGCCCTTCTCGACGGTCATGAGGAGAGCCTTGTCTTCGACCCGGCGGAGGACGGTCGTCGGGGCCAGATCGACGCGCGACCAGGTATCGACGAGATAAGCCGCGTCATCCGAATAGGAGACCGAATGGTTGCCCTCGCCTTCCGTCAGCCGAACGAGCCCGGTCCCGTCGAGGTTGATCCGGAACGCGTCGACAAAATAGGGATCCGCGCCGGGGAGGACGCCGCTGGCCTGGAAATAGACCTGGCGTTTCGCTTCGTCGACTTTGTCCACGGAGCGGACGACCCACTCCCCTTTCGTGATTTGGTTCTTGACCGCGCCGGTCGTCCCGTCATAGAGATAGAGATGGTTCCAGCCGTCGCGTTCCGACATCCAGACGACTTCGCGGCCGTCGCCGAGGTCGAAGCGGTATTTCTTCCCGCTGTAGCAGA
>JBAVUQ010000118.1:0-20698 GCA_049696855.1 Candidatus Aminicenantales bacterium | reverse complement strand
GGGCGTCGGCCCACTCGCCCTTGAGCCGGAAGACCGCCAGGCCGAGGGCGGTCGCCGCGATGGGGATGGTCACCAGGAAGATGGCCCGCCAGCCGCTGGCGTGGACGATGAACCCCCCGAGGACCGGGCCGAGCGAAAGTCCCGAGTAGACCGCGGCCGTGTTGAGCCCGAGGGCGCGGCCGCGGGCCCCGGGCGGATAGACCGAGGTCAGGATGGCAATGCCCGTTCCGAAGATCATGGCCCCGCCGACGCCCTGGAGGGCCCGGGCCAGGATGAGCAGGGCCGCTGACGGCGCGAGCGCGCCGATGGTCGCCCCGCACATGTCGAGGCCGAGACCCAGGGCGAAGATCCGCTTCCGGCCGGTGATATCGGCCAGGCGGCCGAAGGGAACGAGGAACATAGCCGCCGTCAGGGTGTAGGCCGTGAGGACCCAGCTGAGGGTGACGGCGCTCAGCCCGAACTCCTTGCCGACGAGGGGCATGGCCACGTTCATGCTCGAGGCCATGAACGGGGTCAGGAACGAGGAGACCATCGACACGGCGAGCGCCGTCCTGCGGAGTGACCGGTCGGAGGCCCGGATCGGTTCGGCTGTGGCCATATCGCCGGCCATTATACCGGAAGGGTCACATCGACGATAGCCGATTCAAGAAGGGGTCAAACCTTAATTAAGGTTTGACCCCTTCATAGGCGGCGGCCAGGGCCGCGCCGACGGCCGTGACGATCTGAGGATGCTCGGGGACGACGATGGGACGGCCGAGCCGTTTCGACAGAAGGTCGACCAGGCACGGATTCAGGGCGACTCCGCCGGCCATGACGATCTCTCCCTTCGCGTCGAATCTCGCCGCCAGGGGGTAGACGCGGTCGGCGATGGAGCCGTGGAGGCCCAGGGCGATCGAGGCCCGGTCGCGTCCGGCCGCGAGGAGCGAGATGACCTCGGATTCGGCGAAGACGGTGCACATGCTGCTGACGGTGATCATCTCGTCCGCATCGCAGGCCGCCCGCCCGAATTCCTCGATGCCGAAGCCGAGCAGCCGGGCCATGACCTCGAGGAAGCGGCCGGTGCCGGCGGCGCAGCGGTCGTTCATCTCGAAATCGGCGAAGGCGCCGGAGCCGTTGCCGAGCAGGATGACCTTGGAATCCTGGCCGCCGATGTCGATGACCAGGCCCGCCTCCGGCCTCAGGAAACGGGTCCCCAGGGCGCAGGCCGTGATCTCGGTCACGACGCGGCAGTCGAGGTGGGCGTTCATGAGGTAGCGGCCGTAGCCGGTGGCCGCGGCGCGGGCATAGTCCCGCCGGTCGAGCCGCGCCCGGACCCGGCCGATGGAATCGTGGGTCGTGTCGAAGACCTCGAAGCCCACGACCGCCCCCGCGGCCAGCTCGGCGATCTTGGTCGTCCGGGAGCCGATGTCGAGACCGAGGAAGAGGTCAGGCGCGGCCACGTCGTCCTCTCCTCACCGCCCCAGCCCTTCGAGAAACGCGTCGACGCGGAGGCGCAGCTGCCCGGTGTCCGCCTCGGCGTAATCGGTCACGACTTTGAGGCTGGGCACGCGGGCGTCCTTGAGCGCGGCGGCCACGGCGACAGCCTCGATGTTGTA
This sequence comes from Candidatus Aminicenantales bacterium, assembly GCA_049696855.1. GTDB lineage: Bacteria > Acidobacteriota > Aminicenantia > Aminicenantales > Saccharicenantaceae > RBG-16-66-30. Next base: position 19,103 of record JBAVUQ010000118.1, on the reverse strand, counting down.
GGTGTGACAGTACTGGAGGACGTACTGGATAACCCCGTCGACGCGGTGCTCCCGGGCGAGCCGGGCGATCGAACCGATCCGCTCGCCGTTCGGCGTGAAACACGAGCACTCGATCTTGAGATAGCACGCGGCGATGGCCTCGAGCTGGGCTTCGAGGCCGGAGCCGGCCTCTTCGACCAGGTTCTCATAATAGCGCGAACCGGTGCAGGTCTCGTCGCAGACGATGATGGCCCCCGCGGACTCGACCAGAGAATGAAGCTTCCAGTTGCCCAGGACCGAGGGACAGCCGGAGATCATGATCCTCTTGGCCCGGTCCGGAGCGACGCCGATGCCGAGGCGGACGCGGTCCTCGAGCTCGTCATTGAGGGCTTCGAGCCGTTCCGTGAAGCGGACGGCGTCGTCGAGGAGGGCGCCCTGCATGACGACGAGGGCGTCGAGGCCGCTCAGGGGCGGATTCGCTTCCTTTCTGAAGGCGTTGAGCCGGGCCAGGGCCCGCCGCTTTCTGTTCATCAGGCGGACAGCCCCGGCGAGCTTTTCGGGGTCCAGGGTCCGTCCGGTCAGCCGCTCGAGGCGGGACTTGAACTGACGGACCTCGTCATGCCACAGGTCCCTGTCCCGGGCGCCCTTCTTCTGAGGCAGCTCGATGACGTAGAGGTCGCCGTTTTTCGCCAGGAGGTCCCAGGTCTTCTTTTTGGCGTCGCAGGTGGTCTCGCCGACGGCCAGGTCCTCGATCGGGCCGTAGGGGCAGGTGTTGGACAGGGCCAAGCCGACGGTCGACTTGACCAGGGGACAGATATCGCGCGGCAGCAGCCTCTCGGCGTAGGGGATCGATAGGGACGTCCCGCCGCAGAGAGCGACGGGTATCGCCCCCAGGGCCAGCACGATCTCTTCGGGGACATAGATGCAGAATGTGCCGATGAGCTTGTCGCCGGCCGCGCGCCGCTCGACGATCTCCCGGACGCGAGCGCCGTGGGCCTCGCGGATGACGCCGTCGAAATAGGCCATCCGGGCGGGGCGGCTCTGCTGCGCGGTCACGGTCTCGCGGAAGCTCCGGTCGACGGCGTCGAAGATCCGCCGGTGGAGATCGACGTCCAGACCGAGGTCGTTCAGGAGCTCATCAGAACGGGCCAAAGCACTCCTCTCCACGGATGCGCGGCGGCATCGTCGCTCGTCGGGGGAATCACACGCCTGCGGCCGGACCGGCCAGAAGGGGAGCGTATTATAGGCTTTGCGCAAGGGAGGGACAAGATGGGGTCAAACCTATTTTTCGTTACTTTCGAAAAACGACCTCTCTGTCGAAAAGTAACGAAAAATAGGTTTGACCCCATCTTATCGGCGGAGGAAGCGCCGCAGATAATCGCGGGTCTCGGTCAGGCCGAGGGCGAGTGAGAGGACGCAGAAGACCGCAAAGCCGGCGAGGCCCGAGATGACGACGCTGGCGACCGTGCCCAGGAACGAGACCCCGAGCTCCCCGGCGATGAGCCGGTTTAAAAGCCAGGCCGCTCCCCCGCCGGCCGCGGAGGCAACGGCCAGTCTCGCGGCATAGGCCGCGAGGGGACCGAACTCCATCGCGCCGATCTTGCGCGGCAGGAGGGCATAGAGGATGGCCACGTTGAGGATCGCGGCGAGCGACGTCGAGAGCGGGAAGGCCAGGTAGCCGACCACCCACATTAGGGAGATGTTGAGAACGAGGTTGAGGCCGATCGAGGCGAAGCTCGCGTACATCGGCGTCTTGGCGTCCTTGTAGGCGTAAAAGACCGCGGCGACGTTCCGGAGCGCCGACATGAACGGGATGCCCAGGACGTAAAGCACGAGCGCCGCGGCCGTGGCCAGTGTGTCCGCCGCCGTGAAATGGCCCCGCTCGTAAATGGCCCGGGTGGCCGGAACGGCCAGGCCGGCGATGAGGGCCGATGTGGGGACGGTCAGAAAAAGGACCATCTTCAACGAGTCCGACAGGGTCGACTTGACGGCCGCGACATCGTTCTCGAGAACGAGCCTCGAGAGCGAGGGCAGGGCGACCGTCCCGACGGCGATGCCGAAGAGACCCAGCGGCAGGTGCATGATCCTGAAGGCGTAGGTGAGCCAGCTGACGCTCCCCTGGGCCAGCGGCGTGACCAGGATCGTGTTGACCAGGACGTTGATGCGCGTTCCCGCGAGCCCGATCGCGACGGGGATGAACAGGGCCATGACCCGCCGGAATTCCGGATCGCGAAAGCTCAGGACGGGGCTCCAGCGGAAACCCTTGCGCCGGAGGAGAGGCATCTGGACGAGGAACTGCATCAGCCCGCCGACGAGGACGCCGATGGCCAGGCCGAAGATGGGCTCCTTGCCGTGTGCGACGTACCACCCGTAGGTCAGGACCGGGAAAAGGATGGAGAAGAGATTGAAGATCGCCGGGGCCACGGAGGGGACGAAGAACGATCTCTCCGTATTGAGGTAGCTCATGGCCCAGGCGGCCAGGCTGACAAAGAGCAGGAAAGGGAAGAGGACGGCGGTCAGCTGGGCGGTCAGGCCGATCTTGCCGGGCACGCGGCCGAACCCGAAAGCGATGGCCTTGGCCAGATAGGGCGCCGCGAGCAGTCCGGCCAGCGACAGCGCGCCGGCCGCGACGAAGAGGACGTTGAAGATGTTCGAGGCCAGGCGGTTCTCGGCCGCCTTGCCCTTGGCTTTTTCGGCCGTGAGAACGGGGACGAAGGCCGCCGAAAGAGCCGTCTCGGCGAAGAGGTCGCGGAGCAAGTTCGGGATCCGAAAGGCCACGTTGAAGGCGTCCATGGCGAGACCGGCGCCGAATAAATGGGCTTGGACCATTTCCCGGACCAGGCCCATGACCCGGCTGACGGCCGTGCCCAGCGTAAAGGACCGCACGCCCCGCGAGATGTCTTCCATGCTCAGGCCATTATTCGATATTTGCGGCCGGGATGGCAAGGTCTATAATGATCGAACCTCCGACCTTTGGATAGCTGGCCGCAACAGAGGGGTCAGATTTGGAAAAATGGCCTTGACAGGAGCGGATCTACTCCCTAATATGTTAATGATAATGATTATCTATGCCATTAGAGGCCATATCGTATGAAGGCGAAAAGAGGACTACAGCATCAGACTCAGATCAAGGATCATTGCACCCGGTGGACCGTCCCCCGGGAGGAGATCTTCGACCTTCTGATCCGGAGCCAGCAGCACCTGAGCGCCAAGGACATCTATGCCACGCTTGGCCCGGCGAATCCTGAAATCGGATTGACGACGGTCTATCGGACGCTCGACCTGCTGAACAGGGCGGGGCTGGTGAGGAAAATCAACGCCGGTGATGGCCAAGTCCGTTTCGAATATAAGCGGGGCGACCACGCGGATCATCATCACCACCTGATCTGCACGAACTGCGGGCGGATCCTCAACTATCGGGATTTCGAGAAAGAGGAACTTGATCTCGTCCGGAAAACCGAGGAGATATTGGCCGCCAAACACCGGTTTCTTATCCGTGAACACAACATCGAATTTTTCGGTATCTGCGAGGATTGCCGACCCGGTGGGAAAAAGTCTGCCATCAAATAGGCCGAACCCGGATATCTTGCCGAGCGACGGGTCCCGGACGAACGGCGCCGGGAACCCGCCAAAGGGAGTACAGATGAGAATTGCCATCGCCACCGACCAGGATTTCGTGTCGTCATGCTTTGGTTGTTGCCCGGACTGCACGATAGTCGAGCTTGACGGAGGGAAGATTCAACGGACGTTCGTCGTCCCCAACCCCGGATGGAAGCACCGGTACTGGGCCGATCTTCTGCAAAGAAATTCGGTCACGTGCCTTGTCGTCGGGAAGATCGGCGATAACGCCAAAGCTATCATCACGTGGGGCGGAATCCAGATCATATCCGGCGTGGAGGGCCAGTTTGATGATGTCGTCCGGCGCTATCTCGAGGGCACTCTCCGTTCCGACGATGGCTCGCGAGCGGACTGTCTCTCCAAGCATCCGATGCCGGATTCTTCGTGCTTGAAACCGCTCTGATATCGAAGGCCATCCCGGCCCGCCCGCGCCGTGAGCTCGGACGAGATTTCCGAGGATTGTGAACAGAAACGGCATGATCTATCTAGACAATAGCGCGACGTCATATCCGAAACCCGAAGCCGTCTATGTTCATATGGATCGATTCTACCGAAAGGCCGGCGTCAATCCTGGCCGCTCCGGCTATGAATTGTGCATGGAGGCGGGCGAGCTTCAGAATGCCACAAGAAAGCTCCTGACCGAATTCTTTAACGGCCGCGACGCGAACAGACTGTGCTTCTGCTACAACGCCACAGACGCACTCAACCTCATTATCTTCGGGATGCTCCGGGAAGGGGACCACGCCATCACGACCGCGCTGGAGCACAATTCCGTGCTGCGTCCGCTCTACCATCTTTCGCAGCACGCCGGGGTCGATGTCGATTATGTCCCCTTTGACGGCTCGGGCTTCGTCGACCCCGAGGAGATCCGGCGTCGTTTCCGGCCGAACACGAAGTTGGTCATCGTCAACCACGGTTCAAATGTTATCGGGACGGTCCAGCCGATCAAGGACATCGGCCGGATTTGCCGGGAGCACGGCGTTCCCTTCGCCATTGACGCCTCCCAGACCGCCGGTCAGACCCCCATCGACCTCCAAGAGTCCAACGTCGATGTCATCGCCTTCACCGGACACAAATCCCTGATGGGGCCTACGGGAATCGGTGGATTATATGTCGGGGAAAATGCCTCGATTCGTCCGACCCGTGCAGGTGGAACCGGCGTTCGTTCGGCGGAGCGGTCCCATCCCGAGGAGTACCCGTATCGGCTGGAATTCGGAACCCCGAACATTCTGGGCATAGCCGGACTCAACGCCGGAGTTTCCTGGGTCATGGAAAGGGGAATTGCTTCCATAGCGGCGCACGAAATGAGACTCGCAGCCAAGCTCAGGGACGGCCTCAAGGACATCGACAGGGTCATCCTTTATTGCCAGGACCATCTGGCAAATCATCTCCCGGTCTTGACCTTTAATGTGGACGGGCTGGAGGCTCTTGACACGGGAACCTTGCTCGACGTCGATCATGATATTGCCTGCCGGACCGGGCTTCACTGCGCTCCTCTCGTCCATGAGCAAATGGGGACGGCGAAGATCAAGGGGTCGGTCCGATTCGGCATCGGCCCATTCAACACGGAGGATGATATCCAGGCTGCGGTCACCGCCGTGGCCGAAATCGCCGCGATGCGTATCGGCGCACAGGGGGTCAGCGCGCTGGTCCCGGAAATCGGCCGCCCCTCGCTGGAGTAAGGGACCATTCAGGCACCGGGCCCGACGACCGGAGCGCGGCTTCTTCTCTCGCCCTCAAAAGCTGGACCGCACCGTAAGATATGGAGCCGCCTGGCTCATATCTTTCGAAACCCCCGGCCTAACGGACATCTTGAGATTGGCCGCCTTCTGCCATAGACTCGTTTGGGCGGAGCCAAATGAATGAGAACGACGTCCTCACACAAAAGCCGGAGCCTGAGGACGGTGAACGGAAAACGATGGACGATATCGTCGCTTCCCTGGAAACGGATCTCAGGTCCGGCCTGACCTCGGCAGCGGCTGCCGACCGCCTCAAGCGGCTCGGCCCGAACGAGGTTCCGGAGAAGGAGACCCATCCCTTCCTGCTCGTCGCGAAAAAATTCTGGGGTCTGACCGCCTGGATGCTCGAGCTCATCATCGTCCTCTCCCTGGTCCTCCGAAAATACCCGGACGCGGCAGTTGTCGCCGCCCTGCTGGTGACGAACGCCGTCGTGTCCTTGCTGGAGGAGCGGAAGGCCGCCGGCGCGGTCGAGGCCCTGAAAAAAGAGCTCCGGATCAACGTCCGGGCGCTCAGGGAAGGAACCTGGACGGCCGTTCCCGCACGGGAGATTGTCCCCGGAGACGTCGTCCGTCTCCGGGCCGGGGACGTTGTCCCTGCAGACGTCAAGGTCGCGATCGGCTCGCTCGCGGCGGATCAATCCGCCCTGACGGGCGAGTCGCTGGCCATGGAGAAAGGCGTCGGGGACCTCGTATATTCAGGCTCGGTGATCACCCGGGGCGAGGCGACCGGAGTCGTGCTCCGGACTGGCGCGGGGACGAAGTTCGGCAGGACGGTCGAGCTCGTCCAGGTCGCCCGCCCCAAACTCCACATGGAAGAAGTGGTGACGAAGCTCGTCCGGTGGCTGCTGCTGATCATCGGCGGCCTCCTGGCTCTGACCGTCGCGATGTCCTTTGTCAGGGACATGGCCATCCTCGAAATCCTGCCCCTTATGCTGGTCCTTCTCCTCTCCGCCATCCCCGTGGCCCTGCCCGTGATGTACACCGTGAGCATGGCTGTCGGGGCCAGGGAACTGGCGAAGAGGAGCGTCCTGGTCACCCGGCTGAGCGCCACGGAGGACGCGGCCACCATGGACGTCCTATGCGTGGACAAAACGGGAACGCTGACACTCAACGAACTATCCATTTCCCAGGTCTTTCCCGTGGGATCATATACCGAGCGGGAGGCCGTCCTGTTCGGCGCCCTGGCCTCCCAGGAAGCCAACCGGGACCCGCTGGACCTGGCCTTTATCCGGCGAGCGCGGGACATGGGCTGGCTGGACGCGGACGACCAACAGGAGAGCTTCACACCCTTCGACCCGGCCACGCGGAAAACGGAGGCCGTCGTCCGGAGCGGCGGCCGCCGGCTCCACGTCATGAAAGGCGCGGTCACCGTCATCGCCCGGACCTGCGGCCTGGGACCTGAGGACGAGCAGGCACTGGAGGCCCGGGCAGGAGAACTCTCTGGAAGGGGATATCGGACCGTCGCCGTCGCTGTGGCTGAGGTCGATGGCGGGAAACCCGCCGTTGCCGGGCTCATCGCCCTCAGCGACAGGCCCAGGCCCGACTCGAAACAATTGATCAAGGAGCTCCGTGCGCTCGGCGTATCGGTCAAGATGCTGACGGGGGACGCCCTGCCGATCGCCATGGAAATCGCCAGGGACCTCGGGATCGGCGAAGGCATCAGCCGCGTGTCGGACCTGAAGGAGTTGTCAAAAACCGATGCTGAGGCCGCGCTGAAGCGGATAGAAAAAAGCGATGGCTTCGCGGAGGTCTATCCCGAGGACAAGTACATGATCGTCCGGAGCCTGCAAGCCGCGCATCACGTGGTCGGCATGACCGGGGACGGCGTCAACGACGCCCCCGCGCTCAAGCAGGCCGAGGTCGGCATCGCCGTGGACAGCGCCACGGACGTGGCCAAGTCGGCGGCCAGCGTGGTTCTGACGAGCGGAGGCCTCACGGGCATCGTCGATTTGGTTAGGAACGGCCGGAAGGTCTACCAACGGATCAACACCTGGATCCTGAACAAGATCATGAGGACGATCCTGAAATCGGCCTTCGTGGTCGGGGTCTTCCTGGTTACCGGCGATTTCGTCATATCGGCCTTCGCCATGGTCCTCCTGCTGATGATGACGGACTTTATGAAGATCTCCCTGTCGACCGACCGTGTCCAGTGGTCGCCGGCGCCGGACACGTGGAAGATTAAAGCCTACGTCGGCGTCGCGGCCGTCCTGGGCACCCTGATGGCGCTGGAATCGTTCGCTGCCCTGGCCCTGGGTCAGGCGTTGTGGAATCTGCGGACGTCCGACCCGGTCATCCGAACGTTCAGTTTCGAGATTCTTCTCTTCTCGGCCGTGACCTCCATTTTCGTGATCCGCGAACGGCGGCGCTTCTGGAGTTCCCGGCCGAGCGGGTTGCTGTTGATCATCATGGCTCTGGACATCCTGGCGGGAGCGTCGATTTCGACGTTCGGCATACCCGGCCTATTCCCGGCCCTCCCCCTCGCGATGACCCTCTTCCTTCTCGGCTGGAACCTCGCTCTTTCTCTGGTCCTCAACGATTCTGTGAAGGCCTTCCTCCTTAGAAAATTGAACTTGGGCTCGGGGACGATTTGATTTCGAACGCCGCGTTTCCTCCTCGATCCGCCAGTTCGGAGTCCCATAGTTGTTGAAGCTGGTCTGTCATATGAAGACTCCGTCAGGGTCAAAGGTATCATAGACATAAATTTTACTTCCGGACACGTCTCATAGATCATAACAAAGAGCCGACCGGGGGGGGGGCTTGACAGACGGATGGCATATCAGTATATTAGACTATTCTAATAAACTGATATATCTTCTCACGTCCAAAAGGAGATCGGATGCAAGACAAGGTTAAAGTGTTCAAGGCGCTTTCCTCCGAATCCCGGCTCAAGATCGTCCAGCTGCTCAAGGAACATCCCCAATGCGTCAATGCGATCGCCAATAGGCTGGGCATGACCCAATCGGCTGTTTCCCAACACCTCCGTATCCTTAAAGAAGCCGGTTTGGTCCGAGGCCTGAAGCGTGGGAACTGGATGCATTATGAGATGCCTGTGGAAAGCCTGGAAAACTGTGGTCGGGCTCTGGCCGAGGTTTTCGGCGTCGCGATCAGGGCCAAAAAACCCACGGGTGGGAATCTCAAGTGCCCCCCTTCTCTGTTGGAGGATTGCCGCAGGGAGACGCCGGGCGGCAAGACAACGAAAGGGGGCAAGCGTTGACTCCGCATCAAATCCAATGTGAGGCCCTGAACGTCCGGACGGATACGAAAATTTGCCCGGGCTTGGCCAAGACGGAACAGGGTGAGGTGTATCTCCTCGATGCTCGAACGCCCGGCCCCAGGGGCATTTGCTGTCAGGCGTTTGCGGCGATGAACTCCATGAGAATGGCCATGGCGGTGACCGGCCAAAAGGATTTGGATAACGTGGGATATTTTGACGTGACTTGCCCCCATGGTGCGGTGACTTTTCGACTTTCCCGGAAGATATAGCTCTTCCCCGTGGAAGATAACAGACTTTCTGGGCGCCTTAAAGAGGTTGCCCTGCTGTTTCTCAAACTCGGCGCTTTTAGCTTTGGCGGCCCCGCGGTATACATCGCGCTCATGCACCACGAGACGGTACGCCGCCGCCATTGGATAGACGAGCAGCGTTTCTTGGATCTGGTCGGGGCAACGAATCTCATACCCGGGCCCAACGCCGCCGAAATGGCTATCCACCTTGGACGGATTCGGGCGGGATGGTCCGGGCTGATAGCCAGCGGTGTTCTGTTTATCTTGCCAGGGATGGCAGCCACGCTGTTTATTGCCTGGGCGTACGTAACTTACGGTTCAATACCTGCGGTAGGCTGGGTACTCTATGGCGTCAAACCTGTTGTCATCGGAATTGTGATTGAGGCCCTGTGGAAACTGGGCCGAAAAGGAATCAAAGGCCCTACCACAGCCATCGTTGGGACAGCGATAGCGGCTCTTTACATTCTCGGCGTTAATGAGATCGCCCTTCTATTTGGCGGAGCGGCGGTGGTCTTGCTGGTCCACGGCGGACGGCATTGCCTTAAACATGGTCTGGCTGTCTTCGCCCCGATTCCAGTGCTAATCCAGATGCCGTTGACTACGTCATTGGCAAGTATCGTACCATTCAGTCAGACGACGCTTTTCCTCAGCTTTCTTAAGATCGGTTCTGTCCTCTTTGGCAGTGGCTATGTCCTTTTGGCTTTCCTCAAGTCCGAATTCGTAGTGAGACTCGGTTGGCTCACCAACCAGCAGGTTCTGGATGCTATTGTGGCCGGCCAAATCACACCGGGTCCGGTATTCTCAAGCGCTACGTTCGTGGGATACCTGCTTGGGGGCTGGCCGGCGGCGTTGCTGGCGACATTGGGCATATTCCTGCCTTCATTTCTATTTGTCGGGCTGCTCAGCCGTATCCTTCCCTACGTTCGCAAGTCGCCGTGGGCGGCGACCTTCCTGGACGGTGTAAATGCCGCTTCGCTGGGACTTATGGCCGGCGTCACGGTTCAACTTGGTCAAACCGCAATAATGGATATTTTTACAGTTCTGCTCTTACTCGTTACTCTGTTCGTTATGTTTCGGCATAAGGTTAACCCCATATGGTTTATAATCGGCGGCGGGCTCATGGGGGTATTAAAGAGATTGGTGATTGGCTGATTCTTCACTATCCTCATGTTGCCGTAAAAATGAGGAAATAATGGTGCCAGGTTTCGTAAATCAAGAATCGATCTATCGACCCCGCGCAAGTTTTGGGCGGTTACGGTGTCTAATAGATATCAGGATGGGTTTCTTGTCTTTTATCTAAAGGAGCGCTGCAATCCAAGTCCCTGAATCGACGGACGAGAGCGAACTGCTGCGCAGGATTGCAGCCGAAGACCTCGGAGCTTTCAAAACCCTCGTCGATCGCTATCAGAATAGAGTCTTCGGCCTATGCTCCCGCCTGCTCAGCCACCCTCAGAATGCCGAGGATGTCGCCCAGGACGTTTTCTTTCAGGTCTACAGATCCTCCGGGACATTCCGGCACGATTCCCTCGTTTCCACCTGGATTTATCGGATCGTGATCAACCGGTGCCGGAACTTCAACCGAGACAATAGAAAATTCGGGCAAGTAGGAGAACTCCGTCAGGGTCTCCAGAGCGAGGCCTGGAGCAGGCCTGGTTCAGCGGCGCCTAACGTGGGCGACCCCGCGTCCGCCTGGAAGGTGAACGAAACGCGAGAGCTCATTCGGAATACGGTCGCATCGCTGCCCGAGAAGCAGAAAACAATGCTCATTCTCAATAAGTTCGAAGGCCGTTCTTATCAGGAGATCGCCGAAATCATGGACGTATCCGTGGCGTCCGTGGAATCCTGCCTTCACCGGGCCAAACTCAACCTTCAGAAGAAGCTTGCTCCCCAGTTCCCGGATCTCTGTCAGGGCCGCAAGTTTTGACCCTCATCCCGTGTCTAAAGGAATAAAGATGAAAAAAGATAAGCGACGCGGGAACGGAGCGTGCGCCTTCATCCGGAGCCACCTGATTTCCATCGCCGAAAAGGACATCGCGGGTGCGGCGTTCCCTGGTGTCCAGGATCATTTGGATTCCTGCCCGGAGTGCGCCTTGCTTGTCCGACAGTTTTCAAGAGCCTGGGAGGACCTGGCACGACCCGAGGATGCTCAGCCTTCTCCTTCCTTCTTCCCCAGGATTATCGAAAGGATCGAGGCTGAGGAGACGGCCCGACCCGGCAGGCGGGACGCCCTCGCCATTGCCTGGAGGATACTACGGCCGGCGGCCGTGGCGGCGATCTTTCTGGGCGGGATACTTGCCGGGCATGAGCTGGGCAAGACGGATAAAGCGATCCCCCCTCCCGAAGCGGCTTTCGCCGGCCAGTTGCTCGAAAGCTTCGAAAGCATCCCGCAAGGCTCGGTGGCCGACTTCTTCGTCAGCCGTCAGAGCCCTAAGAAAGAGGATCCGAAATGAAAAAGAAGCTCGGGAGATTGGCGCTCTTGTTGCTCATTGTCATCAACATTTCGGCCCTGTTGACCTTCGCCTACAACCGCTGGGTCCGGGAGCCCGTGGGGCAGCCGAAAGCGAGCCCTGTCCTCGCGAAGACCTTCACGCGCGAGCTTTGCCTTAACGGACAGCAGGAGAAGTGTATCAAAGACTTCCGGTCTGCTTTCGACTCCGAGATCAGCGACATCCAGGCACGGATGCAGGAAAAAAGGCGGGCGATGGTCGAAGAGCTGAAAAAAGGATCGCCCGACGGCGCGACGCTCGATAGGCTCATCGAAGAAATGAGCCAGCTCCAGGCGGAGATCCAGAAAAAGGCGGTTCTTAATCTTCTCAAGGAAAAGGAAGTTCTGACGGAAGAGCAGAAAGCAACGTTCTTCCGCCTCTTTGAAGACCACGTCTGCCCGCGCGAGAAAGGGGCGGGTGGCGACTCCGCGGCCGCCGGGCAAGCGGGCTGTCCTCAGGAATTCGAACGGTAATCTTTATTTAGGAGTAATACGATATGAAAATGACCAGATCAAAGGTGACATTGCTGGTAGGACTGGCACTCGTCCTAACCCTCCCCGTGTTGGCCCAAATGGCCGGTCAGGGCGCTTCGGAAAAAGGGTGCGCCATCCCCAACCTGACCGCCGACCAGACGGCCAAGATGGCCAAGCTCAAGCTCGAGCACCAGAAAGCCATGGTGCCTCTCCAGGCGGCCCTGAAGACCAAGCGTCTCGAGCTCCGACAGCTGATGCTCGAAAAGGCCGACCAGAAGAAGCTCGACGCCAAGATTGACGAGATAGCCAAGGCGGGCGCGGACATCCAGAAGAGTTGTCTGGCGCACAAGACTGCCGTCAGCGGCCTGCTGACGGACGAGCAGAAAAAGGCCCTTGAGCAGAAGTGCGGGGGCATGAGCTGCGGCTCGGGCATGGGTCACGGAGCCAGAATGGGCCACGGGGGCGGATGCAGCGGTGGATGCGGCGGCCACATGACGGGCAAGATGGAAAAGGGCTGGCAGACCGCAAAGGAATGCAGCACCGGAGGATGCGGATCCCAGGCCGGCTGCAAAAAGTAAAGAACCTCCCCTTTAACCCTTGACTCCCAGGACCGCGGCCGCCGGGAAATACCGGCGCTTGAAATACAGCGCCACGTTGACCAGGCCGATCATCACCGGCACCTCGACGAGCGGGCCGATGACCGCGGCGAAGGCCTGGCCCGAGTTGATCCCGAACACGGCCACGGCCACGGCGATGGCCAGCTCGAAGTTATTGCTCGCCGCTGTGAATGACAGCGTCGCTGTCTTCGGGTAGTCCGCGCCCGCCTTGCGGCTGAGGAAGAACGAGACGAGGAACATGACCACGAAGTAGATGAGGAGCGGTACGGCGATGCGCAGGACGTCGAGCGGGATCTTGACGATGTACTCGCCTTTGAGCGAGAACATGACGATGATCGTGAAGAGCAGGGCGATGAGCGTGATGGGGCTGATGCGGGGGATGAACTTCGTCTCGTACCAGGTCTTCCCTTTGAGCTTGATCAGGCCGAAGTGGGAGATCATGCCGGCCAGGAAGGGGATGCCGAGGTAGATGAAGACGCTTTTCGCGATCTGGCCGATGGTCACGTTGACCGCCGTCCCTTTGAGCCCGAGCCAGGTCGGGAAGACGGTGATGAAGACGTACGCGTAGACCGAGAAGAACAGGACCTGGAAGATCGAGTTGAAGGCCACGAGCCCGGCCGCGTACTCCCGGTCGCCCTGGGCCAGGTCGTTCCAGACGATGACCATGGCGATGCAGCGGGCCAGGCCGATCATGATCAGGCCGTACATGTACTCGGGCTTGTCGCGGAGAAAGATGACGGCCAGGGCGAACATCAGGAGAGGCCCGATGATCCAGTTCTGGACGAGCGATAGGATGAGCACTTTGACGTTCTTGAAGACGTCTCCGAGTTCCTCGTATTTGACCTTGGCCAGGGGCGGGTACATCATCAGGATGAGTCCGATGGCGATGGGGATGTTGGTCGTGCCCGATTGGAACTTGTTGATGACGCCGACGACGGCCGGGACGAAATAGCCCAGCCCGACGCCGACACCCATGGCCAGGAAGATCCATAGGGTCAGATATCTATCGAGGAACTTGAGCCTGGGGCTTCCGGGTGTCATACGCGGTCTCCTTTCACGCTATTCAGGTCCAGAACACAAAGTAAAATCCGATGCCGATGATCAGGACTCCGGCGGCCCTCTGAAGGATGGCGTGGGCCGTGCGCAGGCCTTTGGATTCGAGAAGCGCCTTGGCCGCGCCGACCGACGTCCCGGCGACGAGGACAAGGGCCGAATGCCCGAGTGCATAGACGAAGAGCAGGAATCCGCCATAAAGGACATTCCCCTTTTCCGCCACGAAGGCCAGAAGTACGGCCAGGATGGGGACGGCGCACGGCGTCGAGACCACACCGAAAAGCAGGCCCAGCAGAAAGGCTCCGACATACCCCTGCTTTTTAACCTTCAGCCCGGCGGGCACGGGGAAGTTAATTTTGAGCAATCCAAGAAGGTGGAGCCCCATGAGCAGACAAACCCCAGCTACGAGATATTTCCAGAAGCGGCCGACGTTCCCGAACATCCGGCCCATCAAGGCCGAGATGAGCCCGAGCACAGTGAAGGTGACGGCCAGGCCCAGAACGAAAAAGAGCGAGAAGACAAGCGAGCGCCTAAGCGTCGTCGTCTCCCTGTTCCCGGCGACGACCCCCATCAAGAGCGGGATCATGGCCAGAACGCAGGGGTTCAGGGCCGTCGTCACGCCTCCCAAAAAGACAGCGACGATGGCCAGCCAGGGATTGGACTGGAGGAGCGCCGAAACGTCGCCGAAGAGGCTTTCCATCTCTCCTCAGCTCACTGGACGCCGTGCTTCTTCAGGAGCTCGAGGATCTCCTCCTTGGGAAAGAGCCCGACGTGGCGGGCGATCTCCTTTCCCTTTTGATCCAGGAAGACCTGGGTCGGGATGAGCTGGATGCCGTATTTCTCGGCCGGGGCGGAATCCTTCCAGACATCGTAGAAGATGACCTGAACCCTGTCGGGGAAGGCCGCGGCGATCTCCTTCATGATCGGCTGCATCTTCTTGCAGGGGATGCAGCGGTCGGCGCCGAGCTCTAGAAACGTCACCTGGTACTTGGAAAAGTCGACATCCAGACGGTTCGTGACCAGGACTTCGCCCTTGACGGCCCAGACGGGAGGCTTGGACTGGTCAGCCGGGGAATTCGCGGCAAGCCCCATGGAACCGGCGACCGCAATCAGGGCCAAGGCCGGGACTAAATGCGCTTTTGCGGTTTTAGACAATGTTCAATCTCCCTCCGGAAACGTGATGCTCATCGGGCGGCGGCCTCCCGGATCCAGAGCTTGATGTCCTCGACGCGGGGGATCCGCCCCGAGGACACGATCCGGCCGTTGATGATGAGGCCGGGCGTCGCCAGAATTCCGTAAGATATCATCTTTTTGATATCGCTGACCTTCTCGACGTCGGCGGCGATGCCGAGCTCGGTCAGCACGCTCTTAACGCGTTTTTCGACCATTTCGCATTTCGAACATCCCGGGCCGAGGACCTTGATCTCCATGGCCGGCCTCATGATTTTCCGGTTTCAATGACGATGTCCGGTTCGACGATGACCTCGCTCTTGACCGAGTTGGCGACGAGGCTGAATCTCTGAGCCGATTCGAGGGCGCGCCGGACCCGCTTCTCCACGGCTCCCACGGCGTCGCTCCCGGCCCGAACGACGACCCGGGGTTTCAAAACAACCTGGGTGAAGATCTCCGTCCTGTCCAGCTCGATGAGCTTCGTCCCCTCGGCCCGGCATTCATAGGACACGAGATCCAGCCTGAAGCGTTCGGCCGCCCAGATGAACATCAACATGACGCACGTATTAACCGCGCCGACGAAGGCGTCCTCGGGCGTCAGGACCCCGGCCTCGCCGTGCGACGCCGGCGGCGCGGAGAAATCCATCTCCGGCCCGTTGCCAAGCTTGAGGCGCCCCTTATGGCCTCCGATCCAGGTGACGAGGGTCTCGAAGAGCTCGGTCTTGGCCATCAGCATTTGCCCCCGGGGGCTTTCCCGGCGCATTCCCCGGGCTTCTTCTTCAGCTGCCGGTCGGTCTCCTGGACGATCTTCTCCGCGACTGCCTCGGCCAGCCGCAGGCCGCGTTCGTTGAGCCGCCTGGCCGTGCCGATCGCGCCGCAGCCGCGCTCTTTCGCGATGTCGGTCACGACGATCGATGCGACCGGCTTGGCGCTGTACTTTTCCGTGGCCCGCGCGGCGCAGCGCTTGTCGCAGCCGTCGACGGCGATCGTCGGATAGCACTTGGCAAAGGCCCGTTCCCCCTCGCCTCCCGCCAGGAAGAGCGGCAGGCAGAGCGTTACGGTATCATCAGGGCGGAGCGTTTCGAGCACCTTCCGGACGGCTCTTCGGGTCACCGTGCCCTCCGGCATCTCTTCGCCCGAGCAGGCGATCAAGCCCACTTTTTTCTTCGGCAGATCAGGCATGGCGGCCCTCCTCGTCGAGGTCGTCGACGAACTTGGCGGCCTCGTCGGCCGCCGCCCGGGCCAATTTCAATCCATCCTCGTTGAGGTCGCAGACTCCTTCGGGCTTGAGGCCGCGATGACGCCGGATACAATCGAAGATGGCGATCTTGTGAATCTTGGACGCGCCGGCGCTGGCCAATCCCTTGGCCGCGCACTCGAGCTTGCAGCCGTCGATGGCGATGGCCTCGCCGCCCTCGACCTCGCGCCGGGCCTCTTCGTCCCCCATGACGAGGAGAGACAGGGCGACGACCTTCGTTTTTTCGGGGCGGAGGTCCTCGGTCAGAACGTAAGCGGCTTCCCGGGCCGCGGCCCCAAGGCTCTTGCCGATCCCGCTGCAGGGAACGACCGCCGTCTTACGCTTCATCGCAGGACCTCCGCTTCCGCTTGAGCCTTGGCCTGGGCCATGAACTCGGCCGCCGTCATCAAAGCTTTCCGCACTTCTGCGACGTCCTCGACTTCGAGCACGGACAGCCAGCCCTTGCCGTAAGGATCCTGGTTGACAAGCTCGGGGGAGTTCAGAAGGTCGCCGTTCGTCTCAATAACCTTGCCTCCCACGGGCGACGGCAGGCTGAGGTTGACCTTGATCGTCTCGACGACGGCCACCTCGTCTCCCCGCTTGACCTGTGTCCCCGGCTCTTTGGGCTCGGCGAAGGCCACATCGCCGTTCCTCTGCTGGGTGAAGTCCGAGAGCCCGATGCGGGCCCGCGGCCCCTCGATCCGGACCCAGACCCCGGCATCGCTGTAGAAGAGGTCGACGGGAAAACGGAACCGGAACTTGTCGACCGCGAGGTCCAAAACCCCCCGGACGAACATTTCCTCGATCCAGGCCCGAATCTCGTCGCGGCTCTTGCGGAAGCAGGCCAGAACCTCCTCGTCGGTCCCGACGCAGGCCGCGGGGTCGTCGAAGGCGTGATGGATCTGCTCCTTCCCTCCCGGGAAGAAGGGGCAGTCCGCTTGCTTGTCGTCGCAGACCATGACGACGTAATCGAACCGACGGCCCTCGAACTCGTCGATGCTCTTCGAGCGATGGCCGCTGATGTCGATGCCGATCTCGGCCATGGCCTTAATGGCCGCGGGATGGACCCTCGTCGCCGTCGTCCCGCCGCTCACGGCCTCGAACCGGTCGCCATAAAGGGCGTTGACCAGGCCCTCCGCCATCTGGGACCGGGCCGAATTATGGACGCAGATGAAGAGAATTGTTTTTTTCATTGTCCCTCCGCCCGCGAGGGCGCCTCGCAGACGCGGCCGCGGACGTTCTCGCGGATACAAGCCTCGAGCTTCCGGGCGTCGGCCTCGGCCTCGCCGGACTGTTCGATACGGGCCTTGAGCGCTCCGCTCAAGAAAGACTCGAGGAGCGGACGGGCCGCTTCAGGCCAGCGATAGGTGATCCAGCGCCCTTCGCGCACGTCCTCGGCGATGCCGGCGTCCCGGAGGACGCGCATGTGGTGGGAGACCCGCGACTGCTCCATCCGCAGGATAAACATGAGCTCGCAGACGCACAGCTCGCGTGTCCTTAAGAGGAGCACGATCCTCAGCCGCGTCGGATCAGCCAGGGCCTTGAAGATTTTGGCGACGTCTTTCATGGGCATTGGATGATCCCCTGGGCCCAGAGGCAACCGCCGCAGGCCGGAAAGGTGTTGCCGTAGCAGTCTTCCTCGTTTGTTTCAAGGAGCGAACAGCCGCCGCAGACGTGGCAGGGCGAGAAATCGAAGGCCTTGACCTTGTCCCGGAAGCCGGCATAGGCCTTCGAATTCCAGATGTCGAAGAGATCACCCCGGCGGACGTTGCCGAAGGTGTGGCTCCGGACGCGCCGCTCGAGCCCGTAGAGATAGGTCTTGTGGGAGTGGAGCAGGCCCATGCAGGGGCTGACCTCCCCGTCCCAGCGGACGAACGACGCGCGCTCGTGGACGAACCTGCAGCGACGGGCGTCGACGGCGACGCGGTTGCCCATGAAGGTCAGATTCTCGAACCCCTGGAGCAGGCTGAAGAGCGTGTCCTTGGTCGTGTTGTTGACGTCGATGCGGGGCAGGCTGAGCTCGGTCTTGCCCGGGGCGAAGGTGAAGGTCTCGAGGGTCAGCGTCTGGAGGCAGAGCATCTCCTTCTCCATCGCTTCGCTGTACGGCAGGACATGGCTGACCAGGATCCGCCGGGCGCCGACCGAACGGGCCAGGCGGTCGAGGTGCTTGACGTCCGGCAGGTTCGTCTTCATGACCACGAAAGCGATGCCGATCTCGATCGTGTGCCCGTCGCGGCCGTTCCGCCGGGCGAGCCTGTCGATATTCTCAAGGACGCGCGACAGGCTGGCACCGGGGCGGATCGTCTCGAAGCTCTCCTCGGTCGTCCCGTCGAGAGAGATCCAGAGCGTGTCCAGCCGCTCGCGGAGAAGCCCTTCGACGAGCGCGTCGTCGAGGAGCGTCGCGTTGGTCGTCATCTCGGCCCGCAAGCCCAGGGCTTTGACGGCCTTGATCATCTCGAGGATCCGGGGATGGGCGGTCGGCTCTCCGAAGCCGCCGAACATGATCGTTTCGAGGTGGGGGAAGCGGCCGAGCTGCCCGATGAGCCGCTCGAAGGTCTCCGCATCCATATCGCCGGCGGGCTCCTCCCAGGTATTGCGGATGCAGGTCCGGCAGGCGAGGTTGCAGCGCGACGTGGGCTCCACGTAGAGCCGGTTCAGGCTGTGGATGTTCGGCAGGATCTCCGCGCGTCCGTTGTTCAGGACGACCTCGAGACGGGAACCGGGGGCGAGACCGAGCTTCTTCTCGAGTCCGGCTGGGACGATCAGATGCCCGTCTTCGACACGGAGCTCCCAGGTGTCCTTGACCCCGCTCTTGCGGGACGGGGCAGGGCCTTTCTCGCCCTTTCCCAGATAGGCAAGGAGTCCCGTCCCCTCGGGCATATTCAGGGCGAATCTCTTCTTCATGTCGGTCATATCAATATATGAAGATATATTCATATATGATTGGCCGTCGCCTGTCAAGAGTGTCACGCAAGTATCTGAACCGGCCATGAAGTCCGGAAAAGCCCCGAATTCCCCGGTCTTATGCTAAAATCCCGCCATGCTCCGCCTTCAGATCCGACGGGCGTTTTTTATCGCAGCGGCTTTTGTCGTGCTTGTTTCGTGCGGCCCGCGCCCGGCCCCCGATTCGGGCCCTCTCCCCTATCGTGATCCCGGTTTGGCGATCGACCGGCGCGTCGATGACCTCCTGGCTCGGATGACGGCCGAGGAGAAATTCCGGCAGCTGTTCA
>JBAVUQ010000117.1:0-4679 GCA_049696855.1 Candidatus Aminicenantales bacterium | reverse complement strand
GGCCTGCCGCTTGCGGGCCGGCCGCCCCAGCTCTGCGTCGGCTGTCCCCACGCCGATACGTTCAAGGCGCTCAACCAGGCCCTCGAAGGGTACGCCGGTTCGAACGTCTTCAGCGACATCGGCTGCTACACCCTCGGCGCCCTGCCGCCCTACAACGCCATCCACAGCTGCGTCTGCATGGGCGCGAGCATCGGCATGGCCCGCGGCGCCTCCGACGTCGGCCTTCACCCGGCCGTCTCGGTCATCGGCGATTCGACCTTCGCCCACTCGGGCATCACCCCGCTTCTCGGGGCGGCCAGCGCGAACACCGACATGACGGTCATCATCCTCGACAACGCCACGACGGCCATGACCGGCGGCCAGCCGACCTACGGCTCGGGCGAGCGCCTGCTCCGCCTGGTCGAGGGCCTCGGCGTTGCCAGGGAGCACATCCGGACGATCGAGCCGCTCCCGAAGAACCATGATAAGAACGTCCAGGTCATCAAGGACGAGATCGACCACCACGGCCTGTCCGTCGTCGTCGCCGTCCGCGAATGCGTCCAGGAACAGCGGAAGAGAAGGAGCTAGGCCATGAAACAGGACATCATCCTCGCCGGGGTCGGGGGCCAGGGCATCCTGTCCATCGCCTACGTCATCGACAATGCCGCTCTGGCCGACGGCCTGGCCTTCAAACAGGCCGAGGTCCACGGCATGGCCCAGCGGGGCGGGGCGGTCCAGTCCCACATGCGCCTGTCCGACGGGACGATCTGGAGCGACCTCATCCCCAAGGGCGAGGCGGACATGATCCTGAGCGTCGAGCCGCTCGAAGCCGTCCGTTACTTCGACTTCCTCCGGCCTGACGGAATCGTCATCACCAGTTCGACGCCCTATCGGAACATTCCCGACTACCCTGACCTCGACAAAGTCCTCGAAGCCGTCCGCAAGGCGCCGCGGAGCGTCATCGTGGATTCCGAGAAGCTGGCCAAGGAGGCCGGCACGGTCAAGGCCCAGAACATCGTCCTTCTCGGAGCGGCGTCATCGTTCCTGATCCTCAAGGAGAAGAGCCTCCTCGGGACGATCGAGACCCTCTTCCGCGGCCGCGGGCCGACCGTCCTCGAGGCCAACCTCAAGGCTTTCGAGCTCGGCAAGAAAGCGGCCCTCGGCTCATGACGACCGCCTGGACCAGGACCCGCCGCGTCCTCGAAGGCGCGGAGAAGGACGGCCGGAGTTGCCTTCTCGAACCCGAGGTCTACGAGATCCTGAAGGACGCGGGGATCGCGACCCCCCGCCACGTGTTCGTTCCCGTGGGCCAAGCGGTCGGGCGAAAGGACCTTGCGGACTTGGGTACGGCCGAGGTCGTCGTCAAGATCGTCTCGCCGCTCGTCATCCACAAATCCGACGTCGGCGGCGTCGCCTTCGCCAAGGCCAACCCGGCCGCCGTGACCAGGGCCTGCGCGGCCATGCTCAAGACGGTCGTCGCGCGCAGCCGGGCCGCCGAGCGAAAGCCCGTCAGGGAGTCCGTCCGCGGCTTCCTTCTTGTCGAGAAGGTCGCCTTCGACGAGGTCGGGTTCGGCTCGGAGATCCTCCTCGGCCTGCGCAATTCCCAGGACTTCGGGCCGGTCCTGACCATGGGCTCGGGCGGCCTCGACGTCGAATACATGAACGCTCGGCTCAAAGAGGGCCGGGCCGTGGCCATCGCCTCGGCGCATCTCCTGGACGGCGCGAAAGCGAACGCGCTCATCGAGCCGCTCGCCTTCTTCGGCAAGTTGGCCGTGCCATTCCGGGGCCGCAAGCCCCTCGTCTCACCGAAGGTGCTGGTCGATACGCTTCTCCGGTTCCGCGACCTGGCCGCCGCGTTTTCGGCCTACTCTTCGGCCACCCCGTTCGTCCTCGAGGAGGCCGAGGTCAATCCCTTCGTCGTCCGCCGCGGCCGTCTCGTGCCTCTCGACGGCGTGTGCCGGTTCTCCCGGGCCAAGGCGGCGGCGTCCGCCCGGCCGGTCGAGGCCGTCGGGCGGCTGCTCAAGCCGGCCTCGATCGGCATCATCGGCGTCTCGGAAAAGATGAACATCGGCCACGTCATCCTCAACAACATCCTCAAGGGCGGCTTTGCCGCCGCCGACGTCGTCGTCGTCAAGCCCGGGATCGAATCGATCGAAGGCTGCCGCTGCGTCCCCACCATCGAAGCCATGCCGGGGACGGTCGACCTGTTCGTCCTGACGCTCGGCGCCGACCAATGCTACGACGTCATGAAGGACCTCGTCGACCACGGCAAGGCCCGCTCGGTCATCCTCATCGCCGGCGGGATGGGCGAGAAAGAGGGTGGGGCGTCGATCGAAGGCCGGATCCGCGACCTCCTCAGCGAAGGCCGGCGGAGGGGGAAGACGACGCCGGTCGTCAACGGCGGCAACTGCCTGGGGATCGTCTCCAAGCCGGGCCTGTACGACACGCTCTTCATTCCCGACCACAAGCTGCCCCGCCCGAAGCGCGCCGGCTCGGCCTCGGCCATGATCAGCCAGAGCGGCGCCTTCATGATCTGCCGCATGAGCAAGCTGCCGTCGATCGAGCCCCTCTACTCCGTCTCGCTGGGGAACCAGATCGACCTCACGGCCTCGGATTATTTGAACTATCTGAAGGACGATCCCGGGATCCGGACCTTCAGCGTCTACATGGAGGGCTTCAAGCCCGGCGACGGATTGGCCTTCGCCCGGGCCATCCGCGAGATCACCGCGTCCGGCCGGTCGGTCCTCGTCTACAAGGCCGGGCGGAGCCCCGAGGGCCGGTCGGCGACCTCGAGCCACACGGCGTCGGTCGCCGGCGATTATGGCGTCTTCAAGGCGTTGTGCGAGCAGGCCGGGGCCATCGTGGCGAACGATCTCTTCGAGTTCGAAAGCTTCATGAAGGGCCTGGCCTGGCTCGAAGGGCGGGTCGTCCGGGGTCGGCGGGTCGGTCTCGTCAGCAACGCCGGGTTCGAGTGCGTCATGATGGCCGACAATCTCAAGGACGGCGCCGGCCTCGACCTGGCCGCTTTCGCCCCGGAGACGCGGGAGCGCATCCTGGTCAGCCTCCGGCCGCTCGGCATCGACCGCCTCCTCGACGTCCACAACCCGCTCGACCTGACCCCGGTCGCCGACGATGCCGCCTTCGGGGAGAGCGTCCGGGCGTTCATCGAGGATCGGGGGGTCGACTGCGCCGTCATTTCCAACGTGCCTCTGACCAAGGCCCTCCAAACGCTGCCGGCGGGGGAGGGACACGGCGAGGATCTGACCCGGCCGGGGGCGTTCGCCGCGAGGACGATCGAGATCTTCCGCTCGACCTCAAAGCCGGTCGTCGCCAACATCGACTCCGGCGCGCTCTACGACCCCCTGGCGGATCATCTTGAAAAGGCCGGGATCCCGGTCTTCCGGCGAGCCGACGAAGCGGTCCGTTTCCTGAGGATGTACGTCGACCGCATGTCCCTCAAGGCGGGACGATAGCCGCGGGTCCCCGCGTCAGCGGCGCCTCTGCTGGAACCGGTGGGGGAACTGGAGCGGATTCGTGGTCGAGATCGGCCCCGTGTGACACACGTTGCACGATGTCGGCGTGCCGCCGCCGTGGGCGGTGACGACGCCGTTCAATCCCCCGCCTTTGGAGCTGCTGTGACAGACCTTGCAGCTGCCGACAGGCATGGCCTTGGCCTGATACTGCACGGCCTGGTAATTGTCCGAATCCTTGGTGGAGGGGATCTGGGCGTGGGCCGGGCCGTGGCAGGCCGGGCAGGACAAACCGCCGTGGCCGGTGGCGTTGCGGTAGAGGAGCGTCCCGGTATCGACCTCGGCCACGAAGGTGTGACAGTCCACGCACTTCGATTCGGTCTCCCAGGGCACCCGGCCGCCGAAGATCGAGATGCCCAGGCTGATCAGGTCCCCGTGGCAGGCCGTGCAGTTGCCGTCGGCCCCGTCGTGGGCCGCGCTCCGGTTGGCCAGGGTCGTCGTTCCGGGATGGCAGTCGTAACAGGCGATGGTTTGGGTGTTGTGAAAGACGTGAATGGCGTAGGACAGGTATTCTTCGGATGAACCCGGGCCCGTCGTCCCGAGAACGGGGCTGCCATGGCACTCGGCGCAAAGCACCGGGGCCCCGTCGGCGACGAACGTTGTCTCCGAAAGCTTGTCGTGGGATGCGAGGACACTCCCGATATCCACGTCGTTGATCGTCTGCCCGTGGCACTTGGCGCAGTTGATCTCATCGGAGGTCTCGGCGGTCGTCCTCGTCCGGGCCAGCTCGGCTCCGGATGACGCGTCGCGGACGACGATCTCCGCGACCTGATAGGGGTCCCACGTCAACGCATCGTTGATCGGGACGATCGGGATGCCGTCGGCTTCGTAGCGATCCCCCTTGAGGAGCATCGTTCCGGTGAGGCCGTTGTGGATGTCCGCGTCGACGAAGTTGAGGCCCGTGTTGTGGGCCAGGTCGACGCCGAACAGCCCGAGGGCGTTGTCCCAGAACTGGGCGTAGCTGCGGACCGGCTCCGTCGTCGCCTTGCCGTAGGAAAATGTGTTGTCGATCACACGGTACTCGAGGGTGATCCCCGTCGTGATGATCTCCGGCGGGTCGCCCCGCTTGATGACCTGGGCTATGAGGGTGTTGTAGGGCGGCTGGAGCACGCCGGCATCGTAGGTCGGGTTGAGGAAGTGCATGCCCATTTCGCTCCAGGCCAGAACGAT
>JBAVUQ010000116.1:0-14945 GCA_049696855.1 Candidatus Aminicenantales bacterium | reverse complement strand
GCTGGGGGCCGAGCACCTGGGCGTTGATCTGAGTGATCGGGGGCGCCTTCTGGCCGGCGGGGCCCGAGACGGCCGCCGCGGCCGCTGCCAGCAGTACGACGGGAAGGGCGATGAGGCAGAGTCTTCTTCGCATGGTCCCTCCTTCGATGCGCGAGCTCCGGTGATGCTGATTCGCGGGAGCTCTTCTTATAAATTAGGGATTTGGGCCGAGCCTGTCAAGGAAGACCGGCGGCTTGACAGGGGTTGCGGCCGGCCCTATGATGGCCCACTGCGAGTCCGGATCCCTTTCTCCGCGGGCTCCTCTCGAGGCCCGGCGAGGATCGACGTCATGAAAGGTTCACGAGCGGCGGCCGTAGCGGCGCTGGCCTTCGTCCTGATCATTCTCGATCAGGCCGCTGCCCAGGGCCCAAGAGACTATCCCATCACGCCGGTGCCGTTCACCGCGGTCAGGCTCACGGATGCGTTCTGGGCGCCGCGGATCGAGACGAACCGGACGGTCACGATCCCGGCCATCCTCCGGAAGTGCGAGGAGACGGGGCGCATCGACAACTTCGCCATAGCCGGCGGCCTCGTGAAGGGCGAGTACAAGGGCGAGCGCTACAACGACACGGACGTTTATAAGACGATCGAGGGCGCGTCCTATTCGCTCATGGTCCATCCCGACCCGGAGCTCGACCGGACCCTCGACGGCGTCATCGCCAAGATCGCCGCGGCCCAGGAGCCGGACGGCTATCTCTATACGCCGCGGACGGCGAGCCCGGGAAAGGTCCAGCCGGGGACGGGCGCCGAGCGATGGGCCGAGCTGGCCGTGAGCCACGAGCTCTACAACGCCGGGCATCTCTACGAGGCGGCCGCCGCCCACTATCTGGCCACGGGGAAGCGAGCGCTTCTCGACGTCGCCCTCAGGAACGCCGACCTCGTCGCCCGGACGTTCGGGCCGGGACCGGGGCAGAGGCAGGGTTTTCCCGGGCATCAGGAGATCGAGCTGGCCCTGGTCAAGCTCTATCGCCTGACCGGAAAGAAGGCCTATCTCGACCTGGCGAGATATTTTCTGGACCGCCGCGGCCGGGGGCCGGCCCTGAAACAGTATCCGCCGGGGAACCGCTTCGCCATCTACAATAACGCGGACCAGATCCAGGCCCACAAACCCGTCCTGGAGCAGGACGAAGCCGTCGGACACGCCGTGCGTCTGACCTATATGGCCTCGGCCATGGCCGACATCGCGGCCCTGACGGGAGACACGGCCTACCGGGATGCCGTGGGCCGGCTCTGGGCGAATGTCGTCGGAAAAAAGATGTATCTGACCGGCGGGATCGGGTCGCGGCACGACCGGGAGCGGTTCGGCGAGGATTACGAGCTGCCCAATCTCACCGGCTACCTCGAGACGTGCGCTTCGATCGGGATGGCTTTCTGGAACCAGCGCATGTTCCTGCTCACGGGAGACGCGGCCTATCTCGACGTCATGGAGCGGGTCATGTACAACGGCGTCGTCGCGGGCGTTTCGCTCGACGGGACGCTCTTCTTCTACCCCAACCCGCTCGAGTCGGACGGCCTGTATAAGTTCAACAAGGGCCGTGCCGGCCGGGCGCCGTGGTTCGGCGTCGCCTGCTGTCCCGGCAACGTCAGCCGGTTCCTGCCGTCCGTGCCGGGTTATGTTTATGCCGTGAAAGGCGATGCCCTCTATGTCGAGATGTTCGCGGCCGGGGAGGCAAAGGTCGATGTGGGCGGCCAGGCCGTCGGCATCAGGCAGGAAACCCGCTACCCCTGGGACGGAAGGATCAGGCTGACGGTCGATCCGGAGAGAGAAGGCGAGTTCGCCCTACACATCAGGATCCCGGGATGGGCGCAAAACCGTCCCGTGCCTTCCGATCTCTATCGTTACGAGGGGCGTGGCGGCGGAGAGGTCTCGATAAAGGTCAACGGAAAAGCTGTCGCGCGTGACATGGACAAGGGTTTCGCCCGTGTCCGCAGGAATTGGCGGAAAGGCGATACGGTCGAGCTCGTCCTGCCGATGGAAGCGCGCCGTGTCGTCGCAAACCCGGCGGTCGCCGACGATCAAGGATTCGTGGCCGTCGAGCGCGGGCCGATTGTGTACTGCACGGAAGCGCCCGACAACGGCGGGCGGGCCCTGACCATCGTCCTGCCCGACGGGGCGGCGTTGCGGCCCGAGGATAGGAAAGATCTGTTGGGCGGTGTCACGGTTCTCGCCGGAGACGCCCTCGCTGCCGATCCCGCGTCGGTCCTGCGAGAGGGAGAGGGACAGATGAAGGACGCCGCGGCCGACGACGAGGAGGACGCCCCGCCGTCGTCCCGCCGCCGGCTTGCGCCCGGCGCGGAGCTCAAACCCCACCGCCTTGTCCTTATCCCTTATTATGCCTGGGCCCACCGCGGCGCCGGCGAAATGTCCGTCTGGCTCCTTAATTTGGTGACACACAACTAAATACACTTAAATGTCACCGGCAGGGAGTAAAATATAGTACTGTCGCCGAATGGAAACCGGTGCGGAAATCATGTGACACTCTGAGAAGAGATAGAAAACCATCTGAATTTAGTGATTTTAGTTATGTGTCACCAAATTAGGAGGAAGACGATGACAAGAGCTCGAGCGGCGAGAGGCCTGATCGTGGCCCTTCTCCCGATCCTGGTCGTGACATGCGCCCAGGCGCCCAAGGCCGATTACCCGGCCGCGCCCGTGCCCTTCACCGACGTCCATCTCACAGACGTGTTTTGGGCGCCGCGCTTGGACACGAACCGCACCGTGACCATCCCCCATATCTTCAAGGAGAACGAGGACACGGGCCGGGTCAAAAACTTCGAGCTGGCCGAAGCCGCCCAAGCCGGAGCCCCAGGCGGGAAGTTCTGCACCCGCTTCCCCTTCGACGACTCCGACGTCTATAAGATTATCGAAGCGGCCTCCTATGCCCTGGCGACGCACGCCGACGCCGAGCTCGATCAGCATGTCGACGGTCTCATTGCCAAGATCGCCGCCGCCCAGGAGCCCGACGGCTACCTCTACACGTCGCGGACGATCGGCGGCCCCCCGCCGCAGGATTGGCTGGGCAAGGAACGTTGGTCGCACCTCTACATGAGCCACGAGCTCTATAACCTTGGGCACCTCTATGAGGCCGCGGCCGCGCACACGCAGGCCACGGGCAAGAAGAACCTGCTCGACGTCGCCGTCAAGAGCGCCAACCTCGTGGCCAAGGAATTCGGTCCGGGCAAGCGGACCAACCCGCCCGGACACGAGGAGATCGAGATCGGCCTGGTCAAGCTCTATCGCGTCACCGGCACGAGGAAGTATCTCGACCTGGCCAACTGGTTCATCGATGCCCGGGGCAGGACCGAAGGCCGCATCCCCTACGATCTTGACGGCCGCCAGGAGCTCCTCTACGGCGAATATGCCCAGGACCAAAAGCCCTTTATCGAGCAGACCGAAGCCGTCGGCCACGCCGTCCGGGCCGGCTACCTCTATGCCGGCGCCGCGGATGTCGCCGCCCTAACCGGGAACGCGGCCTATGTCGCCGCCCTCGACAAGATCTGGGCCGACGTGGTCGGGACCAAGCTCTATATCACCGGCGGCATCGGCGCGGCCGGCGGCTGGGAAGGCTACGGCCCGCCGTATCGCCTGCCGAATGCCAGCGCCTACGCCGAGACCTGCGCCAACATCGCGACGTTCCTCTGGAACTCGCGGATGCAGCGCCTCGAGCTCGACGGGAAATACGCCGACGTCATGGAGCGCATCCTCTACAACGGCGTCCTCTCCGGCATCTCGCTCTCCGGCGACCTGTTCTTCTATCCCAATCCCCTGGCCTCGTTCGGCCAGCACGAGCGGGTGCCGTGGTTCAGCTGCGCCTGCTGTCCGCCGAACGTCGCCCGTATCCTGGCTTCGGTGCCGGGATACTTTTATGCCGCGACGAGCGACAAGGTTTACGTCAACCTCTTCGCCGAGGGAATGGGGAAGATGAAGGTCGGCGGGATCGATCTCATTCTCGTTCAGACGACCCGGTACCCATGGAAGGGCGACATCCGGATCGAGGTCAGACCGGCCAGGGCCGCGGAGTTCACCCTCGCGGTCCGCGTCCCCGGGTGGGCCATGAACCGCCCGGTGCCCTCCGACCTCTACACCTATATTGAGCCGGCCGAGGGCGCTCCGTCGCTCAAGGTCAACGGCCAGCCGATTGTACTCGGGCTCGACAAAGGCTACGCCCTGATCAAGAGGACGTGGCGGTCGGGCGACGTCGTCGAAATCAGCCTGCCCATGCCCGTCCGCCGGGTCGTGGCCAACGCAGCGGTCGAGGCCGACCGCGGCCGCGTCGCCGTCGAGAGGGGCCCGCTCGTTTACTGCGCCGAGTGGACCGATAACGATGGCCGGGTCTCGAATCTCGTCCTGCCGGACGGCGCGACGCTCGCGGCCGAGGCGAGGCCCGACCTTCTCAACGGCGTCGTCGTCATCAAGGGCGAGGCCGAGGCCGTCAGCGAAAAGGCCGGGAAGATCGTCAGCGAGAAGAAACCCGTCACGCTAATCCCGTATTACACCTGGGCCAACCGGGGCAGAGGCGAGATGGCCGTCTGGCTGGCGCGCGAGACCGGGAAGGCCCGGGTCGCCCGCGAACCCGGGCTCTCCGCCAAGGCCAAGGTCACCGCGTCGGACGGGGCCGTTTCTGCGAGGCGGGCCAACGACCAGTTCGAGCCCGAAAGCTCGGACGACGCGGCGGGCTACATGCACTGGTGGCCGAAGAAAGCGACGGCGGAGTGGATCGACTACACCTTCGACGCGCCCGTGCGCGTCTCGGAATCGTCCGTCTACTGGTTCGACGATACAGGCGGCGGCGGATGCCGCGTGCCCGCCTCGTGGCGCATCCTTTATAAGTCCGGCGAGGATTGGCTGCCGGTCCGTGCGGCCGGCGAATACGCCGTGGCCAAGGACGCGTGGAACACGGTCAAGTTCGCGCCCGTCCGGACGACCGCACTGCGCCTCGAGGTCCAGCTCCAGAAGGACTGGTCCGCCGGCGTCCACGAGTGGAAGGTCAAATAGGCGGACCGGACGTCACTCTCGGGACAGGCGGAAGTGACCGGCCTCGAGGAGCTTGAAGAAGGACCGGGCGCAGGCCTCGAGGTCGCTCGCGGCGTCGTGGGCCCCGTCGTAGGAGTGGCCGAAGCAATAGCAGTGGAGCTCTTCCAGGGTCGGCCATTTGTAGCCGAAGCCGCCGGGCCGGGTGAGCTGGCACAGCTCCGTCGTCCCCTTCATCGTGCAGATCCCGGGGATCTCCAGGAAATCCAGAGGCTTCCTCGTCCGAACGAGCTCGCCGCCGACGACATGACGATCGTAATCGAGATTGTGGGCGACGAGGGTCGTCGACGGAGCGGTGGCCGCGTCCAGGAACTCCTCCAGGACCTCGGCCAGGTCCCGGCCCACCTTCAGGGCATGGGCGTGGGTGATGCCGTGGATCCTTGTCGAATCGGGCGGGATCGTGAATCCGTCCGGCTTGACGATATGGCAGCGGGAGTCCTCAGGATTTCCCCGGCCGTCGTACGAGGCCCAGGCGATCTGGACGATGCGAGGCCATTTATCCGCGACCTCGGGGGAAAAATAGCGGATCTCGGGGAGCCCGGTCGTCTCGCAATCGAAGAAAAGGAGATTTCGGCGTCCCGCGGGCATGTTCTTTCGGCTTCCGGAGCTAAGGGTTACCCGGAGTCGGGCCCGCTGTCAAGATATAAAGTCAGTCGGGCTCCGGCGGCGACGTTGACAGCCGGCGCGGGGCCGAGGTAAATTCCCTGCGGCCGGCCACAGCCCGGCGGCGATTCCGGACCGGTCAAGCCCGGCAAACGCCTGCGGCCGGCCGGGTCGCGAAGGAGGAACGATGAACACCCGCCTCAACCATGCCGCTTTCGCCCTGATCATCCCGGCCGCGTGCGGGCTGTTGCTCGGCCTGGCCGGCTGCAAAGCCAATGGGCCCGGGGCCAAGGACGAGCTCGCCGGCGTGACGCAATTTATCGCCAACGGCTCGTTCGAGGAGATGGACGGCCGGAATCCCAAGGGATGGACGCCGCGGAGCTGGCAGCGGGACGGCGACGCCGCGTTCGCCGTCGAACCCACGGGACATGCGGGGGACCGGAGCGCCGCGATCTCATCCGAAAAGGGCGCCGACGCCTCCTGGGTCGCGACCGTCCCGGTGAGGCCCTATTCGCGCTACAGGCTCAGCGGCTGGATCAAGACGGAGAACCTCGTTCCCGGGACGGGCCGGGGCGCCCAGATCAACGTCGACGGCGAAGAGGCCTGGAGGACGGCGGCGGTCACGGGCACGCAGGACTGGACCCGGGCCGAGATCGAATTCGACGCCGGCGCCAACGACGCGCTCGAAGTGACCTGCCTGTTCGGCGGCTGGGGGAAGTCGACGGGCAAGGCCTGGTTCGACGACCTCGAGCTGACGCGGCTCTCGGGACGGGCGCTGGGGCGGCCCACGATCGTCATCGAGGCCGAGAAAACGGGCCGGCCCATGTCCAAGTACATCTATGGTCAGTTCATCGAGCACCTGGGGCGCTGCATCTACCAGGGCATCTGGGCCGAGATGCTCGAGGACCGCAAATTCTTCTGGCCGGTCGGCGGGGGTGAGTCGCCCTGGAAGGCGGTCGGGGAGAGCGGCCTGGTCAAGATGGACACGATCAAGCCATTCACGGGCATGCACGCGCCGCGCGTGAGCCTCAACGGGAAGGGGCCGGGCGGGATCATGCAGGAGGCGCTGGCCCTGGTCGAGGGGAAAGAGTACGTGGGCCGGGTTATCCTGAGCGGGGATGCGACGGCCGCCCCCATCGTCGTTAGCCTCATCTGGGGCGAGGGGCCCGACGCGAGGCAAACCCTCAGCCTCGAGGCGATCGGCCGCGACTACAAGACTTTCCCCTTCACGTTCAGGGCCGGGGCGTCGACGGAGAACGCCCGGCTCGAGATCGTTTCGTCCGGCCTTGGCTCGTTCAAGGTCGGCACGGTCTCGATCATGCCGGCCGACAATATCGATGGTTTCCGGCCCGAGGTGCTGGCCAGGCTCAAGGAGCTCGACGCGCCCGTTTACCGCTGGCCGGGAGGCAACTTCGTCAGCGGATACGACTGGCGGGACGGCATCGGCGACCGCGACAGGCGGCCGCCGCGCAAGAATCCCGCCTGGCAGGGCGTCGAGCACAACGACGTCGGCATCCACGAATACATGGACCTGATGAGGACGATCGGCGCGGAGCCCTACATCACGGTCAACAGCGGACTGGGCGATGTCGGCATGGCTCTCGAGGAGCTCGAATACGCCAATGGGGCCGCCGATACCAGGATGGGCCGGCTCCGGGCGGCCAACGGCCATCCGGAGCCGTGGGGGGTCAAATTCTGGGCCATCGGCAACGAGATGTACGGCAGCTGGCAGCTCGGGCATATGCCGCTCTCCGACTACGTCAAGAAACACACCCAGTACGAGGTAGCCATGAAGGCCATGGACCCGTCGGTCAAGGTCGTGGCCGTGGGGGCGGTCGGCCGCTGGAGCGAGACGATGCTGGCCGAGGCCTCGAACCACATGGACCTGATCAGCGAGCACTTCTACGTCGGGCACAAGCCCGGCCTTCTCAGCCACGTCAGCCAGATGCCGACGGAGGTCCGCCGCATCGCCGACGCCCATCGCAAGTATCGGGCCGCGATCCCGACGCTCAAGATGAAAGAGGTCCCGGTCGCCCTCGACGAATGGAACTACTGGTACGGCCCGGCCGTCTACGGCGAGATCGGAACGCAGTACTTCCTGGAGGACGCGCTCGGCGTCGCCGCCGCCTTCAACGAATACGCGCGGCAGAGCGACATCTACGTCATGGCCAACTATGCCCAGACCGTCAACGTCATCGGGGCCATCAAGACCTCGAAAACCGCGGCGGTCCTCGATACGACGGGCGTCATCCTGGCCCTTTACCGGCATCAGTTCGGGACGATCCCGGTCACGGTCGGCGGCGCGCCCGAGCCGCTCGACGTCATGGCCTGCTTCAAGGACGAGACGAAAAGCGTCTTGACGCTGTCGATCATCAATCCGACCAGGATGCCCCAGACGATCAGGCTCGAGGCCGGGAAGCTGCGGCTGCCGAAGACGGCCAGGCTCTTCCTGGTCGCGGGCGATGACCCCCGGGCCTGCAACGTCCCCGGCCAGCCGCCGGCCGTGGCCGTCCGCGAAACCGGGTCCGCCCCGTTCGGCCAGAAGATCACCGTCCCCCCCATCAGCGTATCGCTGTATCATATCGGGGTCGGACCACAGGAATAGTTGCGAGAGGAGCGATCATGAGAAAGAATCGTACCGCCGGTGTCAGATTGGCCCTGTTGCTGCCCCTTCTGCTCGCTTTCATCTTGTCCGCCGTCCCGGCCCTCGCCCAGCAGAAGATCCACGAGGAGTACACCAAGAAGATCCTCGAGTTCACGACCGATCCGTGCTTCACGACGAAGTACGTCAACTATCTGCCTTCTGCCGAAGGCATCCCGACGCCGCTCGAGGTTCTCGGCCACATCGCCGGCGCCAAGGACGTCCTGAGCTATTCGGCCGACGTCTACAAGTACATGCGGGCCCTGGCCGCGGCGACACCGCGGGTCAAGGTCTTCGACATCGGCAAGACCGAGGAAGGCCGCGACTGGATCGTCGTCGCCGTCGCCGACGAAGACACGATCAAGAACCTCGACAGCTACAAGGCCATCGCCGCCAAGCTGGCCGATCCCCGCAATCTGACCGAGGCCGAGGCCCAATCGCTCCTCCAGCGGGCCAAGCCGATGTACTGGGCCACGGGCGGCATGCACTCCGGCGAGACGGGCTCCGTCGAGATGCTCATGGAGCTGGCCTACCGCATCGCCGTCGACGAGTCGCCCTTCGTCAAGGCCATCCGCGAGAACGCCATCACCCTGATCACGCCCATCCTCGAGGTCGACGGCCGCGACAAGCAGGTCGACATCTCGATGGCCAAGCGCAAGGACCCCAAGGCCAACGTCCCGACCCGGCTCCTCTATTGGGGCAAATACGTCTCCCACGACGACAACCGCGACAACCTCGGCCTGGCCCTGAAGCTGAGC
Source organism: Candidatus Aminicenantales bacterium (assembly GCA_049696855.1). Lineage (GTDB taxonomy): Bacteria > Acidobacteriota > Aminicenantia > Aminicenantales > Saccharicenantaceae > RBG-16-66-30. Next base: position 5,872 of record JBAVUQ010000116.1, on the reverse strand, counting down.
CAGTACATCATGAAGGTCTTTCTCGATTATCACCCGGTCGTCATGCACGACCTCCACGAATCCGTCTCCCATCTCTACATCTCCACGGGCACCGGCCCCTACAACGCCTGGCTCGACCCCATCGTCATCGACGAGTGGAATCTCCTCGCGTATCGCGAGGTCGACGAGCTGACCAAGCTCGGCGTCCCCGGCGTCTGGACCCAGGGTTTCTACGACGGCTGGGCTCCGAACTACGCCTTCTATGCGGCCAACGGCCACAACGCCATCGGCCGGTTCTACGAGACCCAGGGCGCGGGCGACGCCTCGACCCGCGTCATCGCCGCCTCGCCCGACCGGGCCTGGTTCCGGCCCAACCCGCCGCTGCGCGCGGCCCTCTGGTCCATGCGCGACAACGTCAACCTCCAGGAGAGCGGCGTCCTTATCGGCATGAACCACGTCGCGACCCTCAAGGACAAATTCCTGGAGAGCTTCTATCTCAAGGGCAAGCGCTCCATCGCCAAGGCCCGCGCCGAAGGCCCGGCCGCCTATGTCTTCCCCGGCGACGACCCCCGCCCCGGCCAGGCGGCGCGCCTCCTCCGCCAGCTCCAGGCCCAGGGCGTCGAGATCCATCGGGCCGACAAGGCCTTCAAGGTCAAGGACGCCGCCTATCCCGCCGGGAGCTACGTCGTCCGCATGGACCAGCCCTATTCGCGCATGGCCGACATGATGCTCGACCGTCAGTACTTCAACGTCAACGACCCCCAGCCGTACGACGACGTCGGCTGGACGCTCGGCCCCCTCTTCAACGTCAAGACGGTCCGCGTCGAAGACGCCGCCGTGCTCGACGTCCCGATGACGCTCGTCGCAGGCGATGTCGCCGCGCCCGGCGGCGTCACCCGCCTGGCCAAGGGCATCAAAGGCGCCGTCCAGGCCTATCTCATCAACCACAACGCCGACAACGTCCTGGCCACCTTCCGCTTCGCCCGCAAGGACCTGAAGATCCTGGCGGCCGAGAAGGACTTCGAAGCCGCCGGCCGGAAATTCCGGGCCGGGTCTTTCATCCTCAAGCCGGGCGACAACCCCCAGGACCTGGAGACCGTCCTCGACGAGGCCGGGAAGCGGCTGGGATTCGCCGCCGTTGCCGCGGCCGCCGTCCCCGCCGTGCCCACGCACGATGCCGACGCTCCTCGCGTCGCGGTCATGCACACCTGGCAGAACACCCAGACCGAGGGCTGGCTGAGGATCGCCCTCGACGAGAACGGCATTCCCTATGATTACATCTCCGTCCACGACGTCCGCGACAACGCCAAGCTCCGCGACAAGTACGACATCATCCTCTTCGGCCCCTCGTCGCCGGACGCCCTCAGCGTCGTCAACGGCCTCGGCGGCGACAAGCCGCTGCCCTGGAAAAAGACCGACCTCACGCCGAACATCGGCGTCGAGGACTCGACCGACGACATGCGCGGCGGCCTCGAGCTCGACGGCGTCCTCCACCTGCGCGATTTCGTCAAGGACGGCGGCGTCTTCATCGCCATCGGCAGCAGCTCGGCCCTGCCCATCCAGTTCGGCCTGGCCCAGGGCCTGTCGATCCGCGATACGACGAAGCTCTGGGCGCGCGGCGGCGTCTTCAGGGCCGACGTCGGCGACAAGACCAGCCCGCTCGCCTACGGCTACGACGACACGCTCGGCGTCTACTTCAGTCAATCGCCCGTTCTCGGCCTGGGCGGATTCGGCGGCCGCAGCAGAGGAATGACGCCGGGCATGGGCGGCCCGCAGGGGCGGGTATCCGGCCGCGGCGGCCTCGACGATCCGGACGTCGTGCAGGGCCGGCCCCGCGACCTGGGTCAGAAGGCCGTCGAGGAATTCCGCAAAACCCAGCCGGCCCCCTTGCAGCAACCCGATGAGGGGCCTCGCATGGCCGTGACTCCGACCGTCCGTCCCCGGATCGTTCTCAGCTTCGCCCGCAACGCCGCCGAACTGCTGATCAGCGGCGGGCTCGCGGGCGGCGAGGAGCTGGCCGGCGCTCCCGCGCTGGCCGACGTCACCCTCGGCAAAGGCCACGTCGTGCTGTTCAGCTTCAACCCGGCCTGGCGCAGCGAGACCCACGGCTCCTACTTCTTGATTTTCAACGCCCTGCTGAATTGGAAGAACCTGGACGCCAAGCCGAAATAAAATCTTCTGGACTACGACGATCCTAGGTCCCAATAAGGGCCTTTTGGGGTCGGCTGCATCCCGCCCCTTGCCAGGATCCAATCTAGCTCGAGGTATATAAAGACGACGACCGCGGAGACGACGATGCTGGACGCAATCAATCCGCCGTCCAGTTCACGAATCTGATCAGGTTCGATGATGATTGCTCCGATCACGCACCCGATCGCATGGATGGCCAACGTTGCCAGGGGGATGGGACTTTGAACTATCTTAGCCAGGCTCGAATTGAGATAGATCAACAAAGCATAATAGCCAGATATGAGGATCAAAGTCAGAAGGGGACTCTTGAGCAGGCGGGCCAGCAAAAGACTCCAAGAGCTGAAAACGTACACGGGAGAAACGGAACCGTGTCCATTACCGATGAAGAAAAAGATAACCCCAAGACTGACGACCCAGAACGCAACGAGAAGAACAAGTCGCTTCTTCATGTGGCCTCCGTTGGTTCTTCCGTTGATTCTATACTTCCAATTTGTTTGGGGTCAAGCGTACCCTGGGGCGGGCGCGCCCCTTCCTTGACACTCCGGGCCCCACGGACTATAGTCTTTTTTCAGTCGCATCGGGGGAATATGACGGGGGACAAGACAGAGGAGCAGGCGTGTTCAGAGCATCTGACTTGAAGAAGGGCGACGTCGTCAAGATCGACGGCGACCCCCACATCGTCGAGACGATCAAGGTCCAGAAGCCGTCCGCGCGCGGCGCCGTGACCATCTACAAGATCCGCTTCCGCAACCTGCAGTCGAAGCGCAAGGTCGATCAGTCGCTCCACGGCGACGACATGCTGGAAGAGGCCGACTTCGAGCGCCGGCCGGTCCAGTATCTCTACGGCGACGCCTCGAGCATCACCTTCATGGACCTCCAGGATTACGGCCAGTTCGCGCTGACGAAAGAGGAGATCGAGGACGAATGGCCCTATCTCACCGAAGGCCTCGAAGGGCTCATCGCCATCTCCTCCGAGGGCCGGGTCCTCGGCCTCCAGATCCCGACCTTCATCAACCTTGAGATCGTCGAGACCATTCCGTCCGTCAAGGGCGGGTCGGTCACGGCCCGGACGAAACCGGCGACACTCTCGACCGGGCTCGTCGTCCAGGTCCCCGAATACATAGCGGTCGGCGAGATCATCCGCATCGACACGCGGACGGGCGAGTACGCATCGAAAGCGTGAGCGGATATCCGGCGGGGCACGGGCTTCGCGCGCACGCCCGGCCGTCGAGTTCCGGCAAGAGGGACAGCCCCTGCGGGGACAGTCCCTGCGTTCAAAAGCCGGCCGATGCTTTGGCGGCGAGCTGGACGATATCCTTGACGGGAACGGCCCGATAGAGAATGAAGAACAGCGGCTATAGCTATCCCGACCGTATCACGGCTTCGGATGCCGGCGTCCCGGTGCTGGCCTTCTATGCCCGGCGCTACCGCCACTCGACCGCGGCCGAGTGGGCCGAAAAGATCAAGCGCGGGCAGGTCTCCCTCAACGATCGTCCGGCGTCGGCCGACGAGATCCTCGCTCGCGGCGATCTTCTCGTCTACCGTCGCCCGCCCTGGGACGAGCCCGACGCTCCTACGGACTTCGGGACCCTGTTCGAGGATGAGGACGTCCTCGTCCTCGCCAAACCCTCCGGCCTGCCCGTCCTCCCGGGCGGATTCTTCCTCGAAACGACCTTGCTCTATCTCGCGCGGCGCCGCTTCGGGCCGGCCGCTTCGCCGCTCCATCGCCTCGGACGCGGCACGTCCGGCGCCATCCTCTTCACGTGCAACCGCGGCGCGGCGCGCTCGCTGGCGAAAGCGATGTTCGAGCGGCGCATTCTCAAGGTTTACCTCGCCTTGGCTTCAGGGACCCTGATGCCCGACGCCTTTACGGTCGAGGCGCCCATCGGACCCGTGCCGCACCGGCTTCCCGCGACCGTCAACGCCTATCGTCCCGGCGGCCGTCAGTCGACGAGCCATGTCCGCGTCCTGCGCCGATACCCCGACAGGAACGCCTCGCTCGTCGAAGTGACCATCCCCACGGGGCGGCCGCACCAGATCCGGATCCATCTCAGCTACGCCGGATTCCCGCTTGTCGGCGACCCGCTCTATCAAGCCGGCGGCCTCCCCCGCGCCGACGGCATCGACGACGAGTGGACAACGACACCCGGCGCGATGGGCTATCTCTTACATTCGTGGAAGATCCGGTTTCCCCATCCGGCGAAGAACGAAGACGTCGAGGTCGTCTGTCCGCCTCCCGCCGCGCTCGACCCCGGGCCGTAGTCTCCGTTACTTGATCTTTTTGGCCTCGCGGTCGAAGCCGTCCTGATAAAAGATGAGCCGGGTCACGGCGCCCGTCGGATCCTTGAGGAAGGTGATCCGGATATCTCCCGCCGTTCGGAAGAACTCCGCGGCACTTGCGGCCTGGTATTCGAACACAGGCTGGCCGGTCGCCTTCACGTAGAGCCTCCCTCCGGACCGTGTCACCGTGAGCGTGAAATCAGGCCGGAGCTCGTATTCTCCGATGTAGCCCTGGAGCACATTCTCGTCCACCGCGACCGGCTTTCGTTCGACCGGCGCCCTGAACCTGGCCACGGGCCATTTCGGTTCGAGGGCATGAAGGCCAAGGTCGTCGACGCCGAAGGACGTATTGCACAGGACGACGACTCCGGTCTTTGTCTTTGGATCGAAGCCCGCGAACGACCTGTACCCGCCCGTGCCGCCGTTGTGCCAGACGATCTCCGTCCCGTACTTTGTCCAGATGTGCCAGCCCACGGCGACGTCGAGGTCCGGCGTCCCGGTCGGACGCCTTTTCTCAAGCATCAGATCGAACGCCGGCCGAAGCGGCGTCTCGCGGAGCCCCATCGCCGCCGTCAGGAACTTCAGCATGTCGCGCCCCGTCGAGAGAAGCGCTCCGGCTCCGGCCAGGGCGTCGAATCGCCAATTCCCGACAGGCCGGAGTAACGCGCTGCTGCCCGCGGCCAGGCGCTTCTTCTGCGCTTCAGTCAGCGTCATCGTCGTATCGGTCATGCCCAGGGGTTCGAGCACTCGGCTGCGGACGAGCTCCTCGTAGCTGACGCCGGCCTTCAAGGCCAGCGCATGGCCGAGCAATCCGACGCCAAGGTTCGAGTACTCGTACTTCTCTCCGATCGCCCGCGTGAGCGTGTACCCGGACAGAAACTCATAGAGCCTCGCCGGACCGTAGTCCGCATAAGGGTCTCGGGCGTTTGCCGACTTGAGATTGTTCGGCAGGCGCGGCAGGCCCGAGACCTGATTCGAGAGGTCGAGCAAGGTGATCTCGCGGCCTTCGCGGCCGGGCACCCGGACCGTTTTCGGCAGGAACTTGGCCACCGGGTCGTCGAGCCTCACCTCGCCGCGCACGACCATGTCGGCCAGGACGAGCGAGGTGAAGACCTTGGTGATCGAGCCGATCTCGAAGAGCGTGTCGGAGTCGGGAGCGACGGTCCCGCCGGGTGCCGTCGCTCCTGTCGCGGTGAATCGCTCGCCCGTCGCATCGACCAAACCGGCGACGATCCCGACGGCCTTATGCGCCTCATCCGTCCTGTTGAGAAGGAGCGACGGCAGATCGCCCAGATCCTGGGCCAGGAGAAGCACCGCCGCCGCCGCGATGGCCAGCCCGATCGTTATCGTCCGCATCTTTTTCATGGTTTCGTCTCTTTCAGAGGGATCCGGGCGGGCCTGTCACTCGCCGGCCGTTCCGTCA
>JBAVUQ010000115.1:0-11754 GCA_049696855.1 Candidatus Aminicenantales bacterium | reverse complement strand
ATAGAGGGCTTCGGCCTCGGCCGCATCCCAGGCCGGATCTTCGTCGTGCTCCGCGCCGTCTCCGAGCGCCCAGCCGAGATCCGGCGCGTAGGCCTCGGCCCACCAGCCGTCGAGCTCGGAGAGGTTGAGGCCGCCGTTCACGAGCACCTTCATGCCGCTCGTCCCGCAGGCCTCCCACGGCCGCCGCGGCGTGTTGATCCAGACGTCCACGCCCTGGACCAGCCGTCCCGTCAGGAGCATGTCGTAATCGCTCAGAAAGACCACGTGACTCTGGACTTTGTTCCCCCGGATGAAGTCCGACCATTCCCGGATCATGGCTTGTCCCTCGAGGTCGGCCGGGTGGGCCTTGCCGGCGATGATGAGCTGGACCGGGCGATCGGTGTCGCGGAGGAGACCGACGAGGCGCCCGGGATCATGAAGGAGCAGGTTCGGCCTCTTGTAGGTGGCAAAGCGGCGGGCGAAACCCAGCGTCAGGGCGTCGGGATTGAAGACCGACTTGGCCTGCTCGACGTCCTCAGGCATTCCTCCGGACATTTCGTACTGGAGCGAAAGCTTCTCCCTGACGTACCCGACGAGCTGCCGCCGGGCTTCCGCGCGGAACCGCCACAGGTCGGCGTCGGGCACACGGGCCATCTGGGATTCGAGCATCTCCGTCTGATCGAGCCAGCGCTTCTTCGAGGATGTCTTCGTCCACAGCTCGTCGGCCTCCGGCGAGTGCCAGGTGGCCATGTGCACGCCGTTGGTCACATGTCCGATGGGGACATCGGCCTCCGGCCAGCGCGGGAAGATGACACGGAAGATGCGCCGGCTGACTTTTCCGTGAAGCCGGCTCACGCCGTTGACCGCCCCGCTGCCGCGGACGGCCAGGTAGGCCATGTTGAAGGGTTCGCTCGCGGCATCGGCGTTCGCCCGGCCCAGGGCGAGAAGGTCGCGGACCGAAATACCGAGAACGTCCTGGGCGTAACGGCCGAGGTACTGTTCGATGAGAGCCGGGGCGAAGCGGTCGAACCCGGCGGCCACCGGCGTGTGGGTGGTGAAGAGGTTCCCGGCCCGCGTCGTCGCCAGGGCCGCTTCGAAGGGGCGTCCCGTCTCTTCCATGAATTCCCGGGCGCGATCGAGAGCGGCGAAAGCGGCGTGGCCCTCGTTCAGGTGGCAGACCTCGGGCTTGATGCCGAGGGCCCCGAGGAGGCGCCAGCCCCCGATCCCAAGGACCAGCTCCTGGTTCAGCCGCAGCTCGGGCCCGCCGCCGTAGAGCTCGCCCGTGATCCCCCGGAAGGGCGGAGGGTTGGCCGGGTCGTTGCTGTCGAGAAGATAGAGCTTGACCCGTCCGACCTGGACCTGCCAGACGCGCAGCCAGACCTCATAGCCGGGGATCCCGAGCTTCAGCCGGAGCCATTCCCCGTTCGCCTCGCGCACGGGCGTCACCGGCAGCTGCCCGGGGTCGTTGTACGGGAAATAAGCCTGCTGGGACCCCGTTTTGTCGATGACCTGGCGAAAATAGCCCTGCTGGTAGAGCAGCCCGACGCCGACGACCGGCAGGCCGAGCTCGCCCGCGGTCTTGAGCTGATCGCCGGCCACGTTGCCCAATCCCCCGGAATAGATCGGCAGCGCCTCGCTGAGCATGAACTCCATGCTGAAGTAGGCGATGGAGGTCAGAGCGGAGCGGGCGTGGTTCCGCTGGAACCAGGCCGGCGAGGCCGACTCACGGCGCTTGTCGCGCAGCAGGCCGGCGACCGTTTTGTGAAAGCCGGGATCGGCCATGGCCCGGCGAAGCCGGTTCCGCGACACCGTCTGCAGGACGACCCAGGGACTGTTGGTCCGCTCCCAGAGCCCCGGGTCGAGCTTCTCCCAGATCTCGTCGGCGGAATGGTTCCAGGACCAGCGCATGTCGAGGGCCAGCTCCGCCAGCTTGTCGAAGCCCTCGATATCGTCGGGGAAGAACGAATAGATCGGGCTGCCGACACGCCGCGTCTTTTTCATGATCCGACTCCTTCTTTTCGCGAACTGCCGGGGCTCCCGCCTCGAAGGGCCTCGTCGACCATGGCCTGGGCTTCGCTGATGATCCGGCGGAGATGGTCTTCTCCGAGGAAGCTCTCGGCGTAGATCTTATAAATATTCTCCGTCCCCGACGGCCTGGCGGCGAACCAGCCCCTTGGAGCGATCACCTTGATCCCGCCGATCGGAGCGCCGTTTCCCGGGGCGCCCGTCAGCACGGCCGAGATCTTCTCGCCCGCGAGATCCGTCGAGCGGACCTCGTGCGGCGAGAGCCCGGCCAGGGCTTTTTTCTGCTCGAGCGTGGCCGGAGCGTCGATCCGGTCGTACACCGGCTCGCCGAGATCGCGCGTGAGACCCTGATAGATCTCGCCGGGGTCGCGTCCGAGCCGGCCGGTCATCTCCGCGGCGAGAAGGGCGGGGATGAGGCCGTCCTTGTCCGTCGTCCAGACGGTCCCGTCCAACCGGAGGAAGGACGCTCCGGCGCTTTCCTCGCCGGCGAAACCCAGCGATCCGTCGAGGAGCCCCTCGACGAACCATTTGAACCCGACCGGCACCTCGAAGAGCCGCCGGCCGAGACGCGCCGCCACCAGATCGATCATCCGGCTGCTCACGAGGGTCTTTCCCACCGCGGCGTCGGGACGCCACCCCGGGCGGTGGCGGAAGAGATACTCGACGGCCGCGGACAAGTAGTGGTTGGGAGGAAGGAGACCGGCGCTCCTGGTCACGATCCCGTGACGGTCGGCGTCGGTGTCGCAGGCGACGGCGACGTCGAAGCGGTCCTTCAGGCCGATCAGCCTCCGCATCGCATACGGCGACGACGGGTCCATGCGGATACGGCCGTCCCAATCCACGGTCATGAACCGGAACGTCGGGTCCACGACGTCATTGACCACGCTGAGCTTGAGACCATAGCGCTCCGCGATCCGGTCCCAGTAGTGGACGGACGCGCCGCCGAGAGGATCGACGCCCAGGCTGATGCCCGATCCCCGGATGACGTCCATGTCGATCACCCGGCCGAGGTCTTCGACATAGGCCCGGAGAAAATCGTGCCCGCGGGTCGTCGGCGCCTTGAGGGCGCGGTCAAAGGGCATTCGGACCACGCCCTTGAGGCCGCTCTCGAGATAGCGGTTGGCTTCGCGCTCGATCCGGTCCGTGACGGCACTCTCGGCCGGGCCGCCCTCCGGCGGATCGTACTTGAAGCCGCCGTCCTCGGGCGGATTGTGGGAGGGCGTGATCACGATGCCGTCGGCGAGCCCCGTGCGGCGGCCGCGGTTGTAGGCCAGGATGGCGTGAGAGACGGCAGGCGTCGGGGTGAACTTCTCGCCCTCGGCCCGCATGACATCGACGCCGTTCGCGGCCAGCACCTCGAGGGCGCTCTGGAAGGCGGGTTCGGAAACGGCGTGCGTGTCCAACCCGAGGAAGAGCGGGCCGTCGATCGACCGGCCCTTTCGATACAGGCAGATGGACTGGGAGATGGCCAGGATATGGGCTTCGTTGAAGCTCGTCCGCAGGGGCGAACCGCGGTGCCCCGACGTCCCGAAGACAACCCTCTGCTCCGGGACTGACGGGTCGGGGACTTTTTCGAAATAAGCCCTGACGAGGCCGTCCGGGTCGACCAGTCGCGAGGGATCGGCCGGCTTTCCCGCAAGCGGACTTACTCTCGTGTCCATATTTTCTCCGCCGGGCCTATAGACCACCCTTCAATTTCCAAATAAACATCAATAAACGTGCCAAATCCCGTACGAATCGGAGATATCTTCCTGGGAGAAATCTCCGCCTGCGGAAGAAAGATCATCTTCCGCGGACGCATCACGCTCCCATTATAGGAAAATCCTGTCCCATAGGAATCCTTACGGCGTTGACTTCCCCCCGCTAAAAGGTTATTTTGAGCCCGCGCCCGCCGAGCTCCGACAAAACTCATGAAGGAGGCCGTCCATGTCAAGAAAAGACGCCAGGCGCGACGAATGGGACGCCCGGTTCGCGCCCGATAAGATCGGCCGCCCGCGGAGGGCCGGACGCGGCCAGGGGCTCGCCCTGATGCTCCTCGCCGTGGGCATCCCGCTCGTCGTCTTTTTCATCCAGGTGGATGGGACCGTGAGGTTCTCGACCCAGGACAAGGTCTTTGAGCGGACCTTGACATCCGCCGAGCAACAGGAGATCCGCGCCGCCATCGCCGAGCATCAAGCCAAGCTCGACACCGTCCAGAAGATCGTCGAGAAGGTCAAAGAGAAGTACCGCGGCGAGACGGGGGCGAGCTATGACCGGGACGTCTGGGTCGTCCACGTCAAGGACGGCCTGGCCATCCCCTACAAGTACGTTCTCGCGCTCGGGGCGCTGCTCTTCCTCGTGGGATTGGGCAAGCTCATCATCTAGGATTCCCGGGCCCGCGCCGAGCGGGACCGGATCGTCGTGAGGAGGGTTCTCGTGATCATCGTCCTTGGCCTGCTCGTCCTGTCGCTGTCGCTCCCGGCCGCCGCCCAGGCCCCCAAGGCCCCGGATGCCGAATCGCTCCGGGCCGGCTGGAATGCCATCGCCACGCCGCGCCACTCGGAGGCGGAAGACAAGGCCGTCCTGGCCCTGTTCAAGGGCTTGAGGGTCTCCGATGTCGTCGACGGCATGGATGCGGTCGGGCTCGTCGACACCGGCACCATGGACCCGGAGATCCACGCGCTCTGGCGCGACACGGCCAACTTCTCGCATCGTTTTGTCGGCATCGCCGTCACGGCCCGCTACGTGCCGACCCAGAGGCCGGCGGCCGGCGTCCTCGGCGTCGAGGCCTACGACGCCTGGGCCGGAGACTGGTACGACAAGCTCTCGCCGGAATCGTTCGCCCCGATCATCCGGCCGGGCACGGCCCTGGTCATCGAGGACGCCCCGGCGGCCGATGTCGGCTCGATCGGGTCCTACAACATCCTCGAGTGGAAGAGGCTCGGCTGCGCCGGGGTGGTCACGAGCGGCACCGCCCGGGACACGGATGAGATCATCACCGAGAAGGTCCCGCTCTACCTGAAGCGGGCCGGCCGCGGCATCCGGCCGGGGAGAAACGAGCTCGAGTCCGTCAACCGGCCGATCGTCTGCGGCGGCGTCCTCGTCGTCCCGGGCGATGTCATCGTGGCCGACGGGGACGGCGTCGTGGTCGTGCCCCGGGCCAGGGCCGATGCCGTGGCCCGATACGCCCTCAAGATCATGGAGGGGGACAAGGAAGGCCGGCGGGACCTCTACAAGAAGCTCGGGATCAAGCCGGATCCTTCGATCAAGAAATAAAGCCGGATCTTCGCCGGCTACTTCGGCGGCGAGGAAGGCGCCGGGGCCGCGCCCTGGAACAGCCGGACCGTCTCGGGATTGAACAGGATGATCATCGAGTAGATGCCGAGCGCCGTCCCGAAGGGGACGTGGACGAGGCTCAGGAACGAGAGGACCAGGACGAGGATCCGGGCCCATTCCTTATGCCGGACGAGGCCCAGCCCCCCGATGATCTGGGGAAAGGCGATGAGCCCCAGGAACGAGCTGGCGATGATGCCGATGAGGCGCAGGATGCCGGGGCTGACATCCTCGACGTTAGGGATCTGAGCCACGCCGAAGAAGAAGAGAAGGGCGAAAAAGGCCAGGCCGAGGCAGAACGCGCCGAAGACGACCCACAGGATCCCGATGACCTTGACGTGATCTTTCATGCGGCACCTCCACTATCCCTCATTATACGCAAGTCCGGGGTCGATGGATATCCCATTGCAATTCCGGCTCCGAAGGCGGAGAATAGTCAGGGGCTGGCATGATCGCAGTCTTGGCGATGATCTTTTCCGCGGCGTCCTTCCTCCTCGCGCTCGCCGGCACGCCGGCCTATGCGGCGGCCCGCGCCCGTCTCGACACGGGCCGCGATCTGAGCCTCACGGCGGAGGAGCGCTCCCTCCTCATCAAGGGGAAGATCGTTCTTCGGGAGATCCCCACGGAAGGCCGCAGCGGCCGGACTTACGAGGCCCTCGGCCTGGTCCAGGGCTCGCTCGACGAAGCCGCGTCCGTCCTGACGGATTTCGAACACTATCCTGAGTTCATGCCCAACGTCTCGGCCGTCACTCTCTGTGAGCAAGCGGATCCCTGTTCGGTCGTCGAGACGACGCTCCGTCTGCCGCTCGGGATCAAGAAGAGATACCGCCTGCGATATACCGCCGCCCGCGGTGCCGCCGGATTCGAGCTCTTCTGGGAGAAGGTCGATTGGCCGGAGCTCAAGCCGAGCCAGACGATCGTCGACACATCGGGCTACTGGCTCGTCCGCGGCTTCGAGGAGGGGGGATTGATCGTCGTCTATCATGTCTATACCGACCCGGGCAAAGTCCCGCTGGGCATGTCGGGGATCGCCCGCGGGATGGCTAAGGCCAAGATCCCGGACGGGATCGTCTGCCTCAGGGAAAGGGTCCGGAGCGTCTTCCGCCCCGGCGGCAAGTAGCCGGCGGCCTCAGAATTCCTGCCCGTAGCGGCCGGCCGAGCCGAGGACCTCGCGGTTCTTCCGCTTGTACATTTCGATGAGCGCCGTGCGGGCCGGGCCGAGATACTTGCGCGGGTCGAATTCGCCGGGCTCATCGGCGAAGACCTGGCGGATCGTGGCCGTCAGGACCATCCGGCCGTCGGTGTCGATGTTGATCTTGCAGACGGCCGAACGGGCGGCCTGCCGCAGCTGGTCCTCGGGGACGCCGATGGCGTCCTTCATCCGGCCGCCGTACTTGTTGATCATGGCCACCGCGTCCTGGATGACCGACGACGCGCCGTGGAGGACGATGGGGAAGCCGGGGATCTGCTTCTCGATCGCGGTCAGGATATCGAACCGCAGGGGCGGCGGGACGAGGATGCCGCGCTCGTCGCGGGTGCACTGCTCAGGCTTGAACTTGTAGGCGCCGTGGGAGGTCCCGATGGAGATGGCCAGCGAGTCGACGGTCGTCCGCTTGACGAATTCGACGACCTGGTCGGGGTCGGTGTAGGTCGACTGCCCGGCCCGGACTTCGTCCTCGATCCCGGCCAGCCGGCCGAGCTCGCCTTCGACCGAGACGTCGCGGGCCCGGGCGTAGTCGACGACCTCGCGGGTCAAGGCGATGTTCTCGTCGAAGGGGAGGTGCGAGCCGTCGATCATGACCGACGAGAAGCCGAGGTCGATGCAGGACTTGGCCAGCTCGAACGTGTCGCCGTGGTCGAGGTGGAGGGTGATCGGGATCGGCAGCTCGGCGCCCTTGGCCTTTTCCATCTCCCGGGCCATGCGGACGGCGCCTTCGGCCATGTAGCGGAGGAGGGTCTGGTTGGCGTATCGCCGGGCGCCGCTCGAGACCTGCAGGATGACCGGCGAGCGCGTTTCGACGCAGGCCGTGATGATGGCCTGGAGCTGCTCCATGTTGTTGAAGTTATAGGCCGGGATCGCGTATCGTCCGGCGAAGGCGCGCCGGAACGGATCGCGGGTGTTGGACAGTCCGAGGTCTTTATAGGAGACGGGCATTTTCGGGCCTCCTTCCGTGGAAAGGGGATAGAGACATCATATCGCATTGCCGGGCTCTTTTCAAAAAGAAACCGGGCCGCTCCGAAGGCCCGTGGCGGCTTGTCTTTTCGGCAGGCCTCTGGTATAACCCGTGAAGACCGTGACTCCGATTCTTCCGACCGAGGAACGCCCCGCATGACCAAGCGAATGACCCTTCTCGTCGTCTCCCTCATTTCGTTGGCCGTCGCCTTCGGCGCGGCCCAGGCCCGGATCGAGCTCCGCCGTGATGCGTCGTCCACGACTCTCTACGCCGGCGGCCGGCCCGTCGCGACGCTCGTCCCGTTCGCCGAAAAGGATTTCACCGCGGAGGATGCCGTCCGGGAGGTCCGCCCCGGCCTCTTCGAATGGACCCGGACCTTCCGTTACGGCGGTCAGGACTACGTCCGGCCGGCGCGGCTGACGATGGAGCTCGAGGCCCTCTACGCCTCGCGCTACAGCCTCATCCCGGCCGTGATGTACGACGGCAACGCCTGGGGCACCGGGCTCGAGCCCAAGGGCTTCGTCAAGGACGGCAAGCCCTGGACGTTCGCCTCGCATCGCACCTCGATCCCCGGCGCGACCTACTCGGAATCGGAGGCCTGGTCGGTCGGCCTCTTCAGCGCGCCCGGGCAGCTCCTCGGCGGTTTTTCCTGTTCGCTCGAGCCGCGCCCGGATAAGACCGTCCACCGTCTCATCTGGCCCGAAGAGGAGACGCCCCAGGTCTACGCTATGCGCGACACCTACAGCGACGCCTACCGCGGAGACCTGCGGGTGTCCCGCGGGCAGACGATCGCGCTGAAGGCCTGGATCGTGGTCGCCGCCGTCACGACGCCCCGGCACGGCTGGCACGCCCTGGTCGACGCCGCCTGGTCCCTCAACGCCCGGCCGGTGAAGCCCCGCTTCGAGCCCGAGGAGCTCTGGGAGCTCGGCGCCCAGTACGCCGCCGACAGCCTCTGGGCCGAGGAGAAGGGCTTCAAGGGATTCTCGATCGGGCTCCGCTGGGACCCGCAGGAGCAGGGCTGGGTCCAGCGGCAGTCGTGGAAGTACGAGATCGGCTGGGCCGGCCAGAACGTCTCCCTGGCCAACTCGATGCTCCACGACTACCTCCTCTCGAACGAGCGGCGCTCGCTCGACAAGGGCATCCAGTGCCTCGACACCTGGCTCAAGAACGCCCGTCTGAAGAACGGCCTCTTCCGCTGTCACTACGATTACATCATCGGGCTCGAGGACCCCAAGGCCGAGGTCCAGGACGCCTGCAATCTCGGCCAGGCCGCCCAGGGCTACTTTGAAGCCTTCGACCTGGCCGCGCGCTGCGGCCTGACGAAGCCCGAGTACCGGGCGGCGGCCCTCGGCGTCTGCGACTTCGCTTTGAAGGCCATGCGGGCCGACGGACGCATCGGCAAAAGCTGGACGAACGAGGGCAAAGCCGTCGATCCCGAGGGAACGATCGGCGCCTTTCTCATCGCGCCTCTCGTCACGGCCTTCCGGGCCACCCACAAGGCCGCCTATCTCGATGGGGCCGAGAGGGCCTACGCCTTCTACATCAACGAGTTCATCCGGAACGGCTTCACCACGGCGGGCGCGCTCGACACCAACTGCATCGACAAGGAGTCGGCGACGCCGCTCCTCAAGGCCGCCCTCGAGCTCCACGACGTCACCGGCAAAGCCCAATACCTCAAGTGGGCCGAGGACGTGTCCTATTACCTGGCCACGTGGCAGTGGCATTATAGCGTCGATTTCGCCGAGGGGACGGTCCTGCGCGAGCTCGGCTACGACACCTACGGCGGCACGGCCGTTTCGACCCAGCACCACCACCAGGACCCCTATGCCCTGATCATCGTCAACGACTGGATCAAGCTGGCCCAGCTCACCGGCAAGCCGGTCTGGCGCGAACGGGCCGTCGCGGCCTGGGCCAACGGCACCATCGGCATCTCGGGCGGCGACCTCGTTGTCATGGGCAAGAAGAGGCCCTATGGCAGCCAGGACGAAGGCTTCCTGCACACCCGCTGGCTCCAGCCGTTCGCCGTCAGCCAGTGGCTCGTCGCCTGGCCGACCGCCTTCCGGCTGGAAACGCTCCGCCAGAATCCCAACTGGGCCGTCTTCAACAAGGACTGATTGGGACCAGTTCTTATAATAGAGGCGCGATGAGGAAAAGCGCAGGCAGAAGGATCCTGGTCGTCACCCTGGCCTGGGCCTGCCTCTTCGTCGCCGCCTGCGCCGATGCGGGTCACCGGATCGGAAACGGCCGGACCGCCCCGGCTCCCCTGTATCGCGATCCCGTTTTCGACGGAGCCGCGGATCCCTCCCTGATCTGGAACGATCAGGAACGGGTCTGGTGGGCCTTCTATACGAACCGGCGGGCCAACGCGCCCGACGCCCAGGACGGCGTCCGTTGGTGCCACGGTACGGACATCGGCATCGCCTCGACGGCAGACGGCGGCCTGACCTGGAGCTATCGCGGCGTCGCCGAGGGCCTCGAGTTCGAGGCCGGTCGCAACACCTTCTGGGCTCCCTGCCTCGTCGAGCACGGCCGGACCTATCACCTCTTCGTCGCCTATGTCCGGGGCGTTCCCGCCGACTGGAGCGGTGACCGGCACATCGTCCATTACACGAGCCCCAACCTCGTCGACTGGACCTATGAATCCATTCTGCCGCTCAGCTCGGACCGTGTCATCGACGCCTTTGTTTACGACAAGCCGTCCGGCGGCTGGCGGATGTGGTACAAGGACGAACTCCACGGTTCTCACATCTACGCCGCCGACAGCGAGGATCTGTTCCGATGGAAAGTCGTCGGGCCCGTGATCACGAGCGCGGCCCAGGAAGGCCCGGCCGTTTTTTGGTGGCGGGGCTCCTATTGGATGCTCGTCGATCGCTGGAAGGGGATGGGCGTCCTGCGCTCGAGCGACCTTGAAAATTGGATCGAGCAGCCGGGGACCATCCTCGGCGCTCCGGGCAAGCGTCCCGACGACGCCGATATCGGCCGCCATGGCGAGGTTGTTGTCCAGGGACCCGAGGCCTATCTCTTCTATTTCACCCATCCGTTTGGCCCTGAGGCTCACACGGAGCCGGGAAAGCACCGTTCATCTCTCCAAGTCGCCCGGCTTGAGCTCCGGGACGGCCGGCTCGTCTGTGACCGGGACGCCGCGTTCCCGCTCGAGCTCGGCCCGCCGAGCGGATTCAAACCCGCGAAGAGGCCCGAAAGCCCCCTCGAGCTCGAAACGCCGGACACGAAGCTCGCCGCGGCCTTCGCTTGGGCCAAGGGCCAGGCGCTCGAATATGTTTTTCCGGCGGCGGCCTACGGCGATCCCGTCGGCGACTGGTACGAAGCCGCACTGCCGTCGCGTTTCGCTTTCTGCATGCGAGACGTTTCCCACCAGGCGACGGGGGCTCACGTCCTGGGCCTGGCCGCCTTCAACCGCAACATGCTGGGCCAGTTCGCCCGGGGGATCTCTCCCTCGCGCGATTTCTGCTCGTATTGGGAGATCGATAAGTGGGCCCGCCCGGCCCCGGTCGATTACAGGAACGACAAGGACTTCTGGTACAACCTGCCGGCCAACTTCGATGTCCTCGACGCCTGCTGGCGGCAATACCTTTGGACGGGCGATCGAGCGTACCTCGAGGACCCGGCCTTCCTTGAGTTCTATCGCCTGACGGTCGATGATTATATCAAGGCCTGGGACAAGGACGGGGACGGAGTCCCGGAACACCGGCCCGATTACGGGAATCGCGGGCTCGGCGGCTACGACGAGGGGCCGTTCTCGGATAGGACCATGTTCGGGGCCGATCTCGTCGCCGTGACGGCGAGGGCCCTTGATTCCTACGCGCAGATGGTGGGGTGGATAGGGGGTCGGGGGGAGTCCGAGGCCTCGGCGCTACGCGAGCGCGCGGCCGCTCTGCGGGGCCGCTTCGATGCCGAGTGGTGGAACGAGTCGCGCGGCCTATACGCCGACTTCGCCCTCGCCGACGGCTCGCTCGCATTCGAGGAACAGTTCTGGAGCGGGGTCTTCCCGCTCTACTTCGGCCTCCTCCCTGCGGGGCCGCGGCGCGAGGCCACGCTCCGGCGCATCCTGGGCCGGGAGCCCGAGGGCATCGAGGTCGAATCCTACCTGCCGGAGGTCTTTTATCGCTACGGCGCCGACGACGCGGCCTATGCGGAGATCCTGGCCCTCACGGACCCGGCCAAGAAGCGCCGCGAATACCCCGAGGTCCCCTTTGCCGTCATTGGGGCCGTCGCGACCGGGCTTATCGGCCTCGAACCGAACGCC
>JBAVUQ010000114.1:0-25497 GCA_049696855.1 Candidatus Aminicenantales bacterium | reverse complement strand
GTTTTTCCTTTAAGGTATTTGGCCAAGTCGCGGGTATCTTCGCGGGTCAGGCGCCTTTCCGCGATGTCGTGGGCGAATTTGACCATATCGTCTTCGGTCTTGAGCTTGGCGATCTCGACGATGGTCGACCGGCTGAAGCCTCCGGCCTCGTTGATGATCTTCCGGGCCTTATGCGGGATGCGGGAGATCGACAGGATCTCGGTGATCGTCGAGCGGGCTTTGCCGATCTTGGCGGAGATTTGCTCGTGATTGTAGCTGTGGATGTCCGCCAGGGCCTGCAGGCCGTCGGCCTCTTCGAAGATGTCGAGGTCCTTGCGTTGAAGGTTCTCGATCAGGGCGATCTCCATGGCCTCGTTGTCCTCGACGTCCATGTCGATGCAGGGCAATTCCTTGAGACCGAGGTTACGCGAGGCCATGAATCGCCGCTCGCCGGCGATGATCTCGAACCGGCTGCCTTTGGCCCGGACGAGGATGGGCTCGAGGATGCCCTTGCTCCGGATCGACTCCTGAAGCTCTTCGATGTTGCCGAGCTCGCAGCGGGCTTGGTGGGGGTTCGGGTCGATCTTATCGAGAGGGATCATCCGGATCCGGGGTCCGAGCGACCGCGACGAGATGAGATCGACAAAGTGGCCGTCGTGTTTCATGGCGACCGATACCGGCAGGCCAGATTTCTTAGCTTTTTGCACGGCTCATCAGCTCCTCGGCGACTTTCCGATATTGCTCCGCCCCGATCGAACTGGGGGCGTAGGTGAAGATCGATTCTTTATAAGCCGGGCTTTCCTCGAGCTTGACGCTCTTGGAGATGAAGGTCTTGAAGAGCTTATGGCCGAAGACGGCGCGGATCCTCTGGACGACGTCGCGGGCCAAGTTCGTCCGCTTATCGAAGAGTGTTATGACTACGCCCATGACCTTGAGATGAGGGTTGGCGATCCTCTTGACCTTTTCGATCGTTTCCAGAAGGTCGTCGGTCCCCTCGAGGCAGAGATAAGAAGACTGAATGGGAATGAGTACGAAATTCGCCGCCACAAGGGCGTTGAGGGTGATCAGGCCCAGGGTGGGCGGCGTATCGATGAAGATATAGTTGTAACGGCCCCGGATCTGCTCGAGAGCGTCCTTGAGCCGGAAATGGGCGTCGAACTCGCCGCTCAGGGAAGGCTCAAGCTTGGCCATGGAGATTTTTGTGATGGTCACGTCGAGCCCGGGGATATTCGAATGGGCGATAATGTCCTCGAGCTTCTCGCTCTTGTCCATGAGGATATCAAAGAGCGATTTGTCGTACTTTTCAGGATTCGCGACCGTCGAGATCGTGCTGTGGGCCTGCGGGTCCATGTCGATGAGCAGGACCTTCTTCCCCATCAACGCGACAGCCGCGGCGACGTTGATAGACGTCGTCGTCTTTCCGACGCCGCCTTTCTGATTCGTAATGGCGATGATCAAGAGCCTCTCTCCCTCCTGGATCGAATCAGCAACCTTAGAGGTCCTTATAGCCTATGCCCCTAAAAAAAGCAACATAATTTCGAAGGAAATTAATAATGCTGTTCATTCGTATCCGGGCCCGCAAATTGGCAATGTCGGCATGCCGACATTTTCCTTAAATAACTTAAATATAATAGGTTAGACGATATTTTCCGGACGGGTGACGGAATTCGTAAGCTGCTCGAAGGTCAATACGTTTGATACGCTGAGATGCCGGAGATTTGGCGAGGTGGAGCGGAACCGTACAGAAGATGATCCGGATGCGGCCTCGCGTCAGAAATCCGTGCGGCGAGCAGAGCCCGACAAGAATTCCGGGCGTCCCGGCAAAGATCGAAAGAGAGCGCGAAAGAAATCGAAGACCGTTTGCAGACAGCTGCGATAATTCTTTGATTTCGTAAGGGCGGAGGACTCCCCCACCAGAAAATATCGTGAGGATCTCTATCGCATCGGCTCAAGCCGGCAGGAACTCAGGGCAAATTAAGCGAATAAGATACTGAGCAAAAATATAGTTGTAAATATAAGAAAACAAATAAGATACTGGAATACTTGTAGGTTATTGATAATAAACAAGATAGGTAAGCGGAAGAGCCGGCAGGGATACGCGCATCGGAAAATATTTTCATTTGTCCACCCGAGCGGATTTCGCATAGAATGGGTCGGCGATCCATGTGCCCTCAGAGCCCGACGGAACCGGGATTCCTGCGGAGGCTCGGCCTCATCGACACGACCTTTCTGGTCATCGGGGCGGTCGTGGGCTCGGGCATCTACATGACCCCGGGCATCATTGCCGCCGGACTCCCCTCCCCCGGCCTTCTCCTGACCGTCTGGCTCGCGGGAGGGCTGATCACGCTCTGCGGAGCCTTGTCCTTCGCCGAGCTCGGGGCCATGTACCCCCAGGCCGGCGGGCAGTACATCTATCTCCGCGAGGCTTATGGATCGGCCGCGGCCTTCCTCTTCGGCTGGGCCTTTTTCGGGTTTATCATGTGCGGCGGCCTGGCCGCCCTGGCCGTCGCCTTCGCCGAGTTCGTCGGCTCTTTCGTGCCGGTTCTGTCGACGGGACATGTCCTGTTGCGGCTCGACGTCCTGGGCCTGCCCTACAGTCTCTCCGCCGGCCAGATCGTCGCCGCGGTCTCGATCCTGCTCCTGACGCTCCTCAATTCCTTCGGCATCCGATCGGGCGTGGTCGTGCAGAACCTCCTGACCGTCTTCCGCCTCGGCACGGTCGCCGCTCTCGTCGGGCTGGGCGTTTTCTTCGGCGCCAAGTCGGGCGGGACCAACTTCCACCCGCTGTTTCCGGCCGGGCCGGCCTTTCCCGGCGTCCTCAAACCCATCGGCTTGGCCCTCGTCGCGGTCTTCTGGACCTACGACGGCTGGTATTCGGTCAACTGTACGGCCGAAGAGATCCGCGATCCGGAGAGGACGATCCCGCGCGGCCTGACCCTCGGCGTCCTGGCGGTCACAGCGATCTACGTCCTCGTGAACCTGACCTATCTTCTGGCCCTGCCTTTCGAGCGGCTGAAGGGCGTCGTTCGTGTCGGCGAGCTGGCCGCCTCGGCCCTGTTCGGCGGCGGCGGCGCGGCCTTGTTTTCGGCCTTGGTCACGGTTTCGATCTTCGGCTGTCTCAACGCCAATCTCCTCTTCGGCCCGCGGGTGTTCTACGCCATGGCCCGCGACGGCCATTTCTTCCGGGCCATGGGCCGGCTGGGGCCGCGGAGCCATGTGCCCACCGGGGCGCTCTGGGGACAGGCGGCCTGGTCGGCGGTCCTGTGCCTCTCGGGGACCTATGAATCGCTCTACGAATACATGGTCTTCGCGCTGCTCCTCTTTTTCGCCGCGACCGGCCTCGCGGTCTTCGTCCTCAGGCGGCGCGTACCCGACGCGGTCCGGCCTTACAGGACCTGGGGCTATCCCGTCGTGCCCCTCATCTTCATCGCCATGTCTCTCGCCGTCTTCGCCAGCATCGTCGCCAGTCAGCCCTCCAAATCCCTGGCCGGGGCCGGGCTCCTGGCCGCCGGCGTGCCCGTCTACGTGATCTGGAAGGGCCGCGGCCGCCGGGCTGTTTCTCCCGCGATAAAAAAGGATTTCCCCTGAGCGGTTTTTCGATTAAGATGAAGCCTCGGAGGTCGAAGAGCCGCTGATGACCGAGAAGTCACTCACCGTCGAGATCCTGCCCGAAGGGACCAAAGTCCGGGCCAGGGCCGGAGAGGTCCTGGCCGACGTCCTCGTCCGGGCCGGCGTCCCGATCAGCCTTTACTGCCACGAGCGGGGGGTCTGCGGCAAGTGCGCCGTCCGCATTCTCAACGGCCCCCTCCCCTTCCCCGCGGCGCTCGAGGCCTCGCTCCTCGAAGGCCGCGGCCTGGGGCCGGACCATCGGCTCGCCTGCCTCTATGTCGTGCGCAGCGATGTCACCGTCGAGACCCTGCCGGGGTCCCGGCTCGAGAGGATCGCCGTCCTCGACACCGGGCTCCCGTCGGCCGCTTACGTCGATCCGGCCGTCAAAAAGCTATCTCTCGTCCTGGAGAAGCCGTCACTTTATGTCCCGACCGCCGTGGCCGATTCGCTCCGGGCCCAGCTCAAATCGCCCGGACTCATCCTGTCCCTGGCCGCCCTGTCCAAGCTCGGCGGCACGACCGCCGGCCCGTCGCGGCCGGTCACGGCCGTCCTCTACGACGACCGCGAGGTCCTCGACATCGAGCCCGAAGAGGCCGGCCGGGAAGCGTTCGGGCTGGCCGTCGATCTGGGCACGACCGCGGTCGCGACCGAGCTCGTCGACCTGCGGACGGGCCGGATCGCCGACCGGGAATCGGCCGTCAACGCCCAGAGCGCCTATGGCGCCGACGTCGTCTCCCGCATCACCTTCGCCTTCGAGAACCCGGACAACCTCCGCCGCCTGAGAAACGCGGCCGTTCAGCTCATCAACGACCTCGTCGGGACGATGTGCCGGCGGAGCGGCGTTCCGCGGCACCGGATCTACGACGCCGTCGTCGCCGGCAACGCGGCCATGAACCACATCCTCTGCGGCGTCGCCGTGGACTCGCTGGCCCTGGCCCCGTTCCACGCCGTCTTTTCGGTCCTGCCGCCGTTCGCCGCCGCCGAGATCGGCTTCGCTCTTCATCCGCAGGCCCGCGTTTACGTCTCGCCCAACGTCAAGAGCTTCGTCGGCGGCGACATCACCGCCGGACTCGTGGCCTCGGGCTTCGCCGCGGAGCCGGGCTCGGGGCTGTTCATCGACCTCGGAACCAACGGCGAGATCGTCCTCAAAAAAGGCTCCGAGTTCGTGGCCACCTCGACGGCGGCCGGCCCGGCCTTCGAGGGCATGACCATCAGCTGCGGCATGCTCGCGGTTCCCGGCGCCATCCACCGGGCCGCGTGGGATGACGGCTTCAAGTTCCGGACGATCGAAGACCTGCCGCCCCAGGGGGTCTGCGGCTCGGGGCTCATCGATATCCTGGCCGGCGCCGTGGCCCGCGGGCTCCTCGGTCGCGACGGCCGCATCATCGGGCCGGAGAAGCGCATCCGGCTGACGGATCGGCTCGCCCTGACCCAGCAGGACGTCCGGGACATCCAGCTGGCGGTGGCCGCGTTCCGAAGCGGGGTCAAGCTCATGCTCCGCGAATTCAGGCTGAAAGCCGCCGACCTCGACCGCGTCTTCGTCGCCGGGGCCTTCGGCAGCTCGCTCGACATCGGCAACGCCGTGTCCCTGGGGCTCCTGCCGGACGTGCCCGTCGAAAAGATCGCCTTCATCGGCAACGCGTCGCTCGCCGGGGCCCGTCTCCTCCTCGTCTCCCGGCCGGCCCGGACGGCCGCCGAGACGCTGGCGGCGAAGATCGCCCACATGTCCCTGGCCACCCGGCCGGATTTCCAGGACGAGTTCGTCCAGGCCCTCGAATTCGACCGCTATCCGAAGGCAGAAAAATGACCCCGTCACTCCTCGACCTCGTCAGGACAAGGACCGTCCTTTTCGACGGCGCCCTGGGCACCGAGCTCATGGCCCGCGGCCTCGGCCCCGGCGTGCCGCCGGAGCTCTGGAACGCCGATAGGCCCGAAGCCGTGAAAGAGGTCCACGCCGCCTATTTCGAAGCCGGCGCGGACGTCGTCTCGACGAACAGCTTCGGCGGGACATCCCTCACGCTCGCCGCCCACGGCCTCGAGGGCCGGGCCTTCGAGCTCAACCGGGCCGCCGCCCGCCTGGCCCGGGAGGCCGCCCCGGCCGGCCGTTCTGTCGCGGGCAGCATGGGTCCGACCGGAAAATTCCTGAAGCCCCAAGGCCCCGCGACCGAAGCGGACCTCGTCGCCGCCTACGCCGAGCAGGCCCGCGCTCTGGCCGACGGGGGGGTCGACGTCTTCCTCATCGAGACGCAGTACGACCTGCGCGAAGCCCTCGCGGCCGTCCGCGGCGCCCAGAGCGTATCGCCGCTTCCGGTCTTGGTCACCATGACGTTCAACTCCTTCCCCCGGGGGTATTTCACGCTCATGGGGGACTCGGCGGCCAAGTCGGCCGCGGGATTGGAGACGGCGGGCGCCGCCGCCGTGGGAGCCAACTGCACCCTGACCAGCGAGCAGATGGTCGGCTGTGTGCGCGCCCTGAGGACGGCGACGTCCCTGCCCGTCATCGCCCAGGCCAACGCCGGCCGGCCGGTCGCCCGGGCTGACGGGACGATCGGCTATTCCCAGACCCTCGAAGATTACGTCCGGTTCGTCCCGGCGATCGTCAGCGCCGGCGCCGGATTCGTCGGCGGCTGCTGCGGCACGAACCCAGCTTACATTCGGGCGATGGCCCGGGCCATCGGCAGGGAGGACAAGGAGTGACCAAGAACGAGATCTACGCCAAAATGAGCGAGGCCATCGTCGCCGGGGAACGGGACGCCGCCCGGACGCTGGCCGAGGACGCGGTGCGGTCGGGGCTCGATCTTCTCGAAGTCGTGGAGCAAGGCTATGTGCCCGGCATCCAGAAGGTCGGTGAGCTATGGGAGCGGGGCGAATATTTCCTGCCCGAGCTCATCACGAGCGCGGAGGCCATGAAGGCGGCCATGGCCGTCCTCGATCCCGAGCTCAACCGCCGGAACATCGGAACGCGGATGGGCGGCAAGGTGGTCATCGGCACGGTCGAGGGCGACATCCATGACATCGGCAAGAACCTGGTCGCCTCGATGCTCCAGGCCGGCGGCTTCGAGGTTTTCGACCTCGGAGCCGACGTCAAGCTGGAGCGGTTCATCGACAAGGCCGAAGAGGTCGGGGCCGGGATGATCTGCCTCTCGGCCCTGCTGACGACGACGATGATGAACCAGCGCCGGCTCATCGCCCTCCTCCGTGACAAGGGCCTCCGCGGCAAGTACAAAGTCCTGGTCGGCGGCGCCCCGGCCAGCCGGAAATGGGCCGAGGAGATCGGCGCGGACGGCTATGCCGAGAACGCCGTGGCCGCCGTCAAGCTGGCCAAGTCGTTGGCCGGGCGGTCCTGAGTCCCGGCCGGCGGCGATCCCGAAAGACCGAAAAGACCTCAAAGGGGTACGGACATGATCGAAACAAGAAAGCCGAAGCTGGAGCTCCTCGCGCCGGCGCTTGTCGACCAGATCGTCGACGAAGGATTGACTCTGCTCGAGCGCCACGGCGTCCTGGTCGAGAACGCCATGGCGCTGGAGCTTCTCGCTGGCGCGGGGGCCATCGTCGACCGCGGATCAGGCCGGGTCCGGATGGGCCGGAAGCTCGTCCTGGATTGCCTGGCGACGACTCCCCCGGTCATCACGCTCTACGACCGGGCCGGACGCCGGGCCTATACGGTGGGCGGCGACGAGGTCCATTTCGATCCGGGTTCGGCCGCCGTGACCCTCCTCGACCATGATACCGGGACAGAGCGCAAGGCCTCGACAGCCGACCTCATCACCTTCTACAAGCTCGTCGAGACGCTCGAGCACCTGCATTTCCAAAGCACGGGCCTCATCGCTTTCGACGTCCCGGCCCCAGTCGCCGACTGTTTCCGTCTCTACGCCGGCCTCTGCCTGTCCGAGAAGCCCTTCGTCACCGGAACGTTCCGCGTCGAGGGATTCGGGCCGATGAAGGAGCTCCTGGCGGCCGTCCGCGGCGGCGAGAGCGAGCTCAGGTCGAAGCCTCTGGCCATCTTCGACGCCTGCCCCTCCCCTCCTCTCAAGTGGAGCAATCTGACCACCCAGAGCCTCATCGACGCCGCCCGGGCGGGCATCCCCTCAGAGCTCATCTCGATGGGCATGACCGGGGCGACCTCGCCGACGACGATCGCCGGAACCCTCGTCCAGCACGTCGCCGAGAGTCTCTCCGGCGTCGTCATCTGCCAGCTCGCGGGCCGGGGCGCCCCGGTCATCTTCGGCGGCTCACCATCGAGCTTCGACATGCGCAAAGGGACGACCCCGATGGGCGCGATCGAGACCATGATGATCGACGCCGCTTACACCCAGATCGGCAAGTTCCTGAAGATGCCGACGCACGCCTATATGGCCCTGAGCGACGCCAAGGTCAACGACCCCCAGGCCGGATTCGAAACGGCCCTGGGCGCCGTCCTCGGAGCCTTGGCGGGTGTCAACGTCATCTCCGGCCCGGGCATGCTCGACTTCGAGAGCTCCATGAGCCTAGAGAAGCTCGTCATCGACGACGGCATCTGCGCGATGGTGTATCGCCTTCTCGACGGGATTGTCCAGCGGGACGACCCTATCGCCTTGGGCGTCTTCGAGGGCTTCACGCCGGGGATGTCCTTCCTGACCCACCCGCACACGCGGCGGTGGTACAGGACCGAGCACATCCCGGCCGGCCTCGTCGACCGTGACCCCTATGAAGCCTGGGTGGCGGCGGGACGGACGTCGATCGTCGACAAGGCCCACGGCGATGTCGCCCGGCGACTGGCGGCCTACGCGGCGCCTCCGCTGGACAAAGCCGTGCGTAGGGAATTGGATGGGATCATGGCCGCCTACGCCCGGTCGTCGGGCGTCGATCTGCGTCCTTCAACGGAGTTCTGAAAGGGGGCCGCCGGTCCGGAGGACTAATCGAGGTCCCAGACCTCGCGGTATTCCGGAAGCTCCACGGTCCAATGCCGCTCCTGGCGGACCCGTTCGGCCGTTTTCGCGGCCACGTCCGCGTCGCCGTGGGTGACGAACAGACGGCGCGGCGGCGTCTTGAAGCCGTCGAGCCAGCGGGCCAAGCCCTTCCGGTCGGCATGGGCGGAGAAACCGTTGATCTTGGCCACCCGGGCCCTGACCGGAACGGTCCGGCCGAGGATGCGGATATCCGGGGCCCCCTCGAGGATCTGCCGGCCCAGCGTTTCGCGCGCCTGGTAGCCGACAAAAAGGATCGTCGATTCCGGCCGGCCGATATTCATGGCGATATGGTGCTTGATGCGGCCGCCGGTGACCATCCCCGACCCGGCCATGATGACGGCCGGGCCGCGCCCCGCATTGATGGCCTTGGATTCCTCGGGCGTGCGGACGATGGTCAAGCCCGGGAACCTGAACGGGTTCCGGCCCGAGGCGAAGAGCCGGCGCGACTCCTCGTCGAAGAACTCGTCGTGGCGCTCGAAGGCCTGGGTCACCTCCCGGGCCATCGGGCTGTCGAGATAGACGGGCAGCGCCGGAATGGCCTTGGCATAGACGAGACGGCTGAGGTGGAACATCAGGTCCTGGGCCCTCTCGATGGCGAACGTCGGGATGACGACGTTGCCACCGGCCGCGGCCGTTTCGACGATCGTCCGGGCCAGGAGCTCGTCGATGCGGCCCCGGTCCTCGTGGTCCCGGTCCCCGTAGGTCGATTCCATGACGACGTAGTCGGCCTTCTCGAAGAGGGTCGGGTCGCGGACGAAGGGCATGTCCCACTGGCCGATGTCCCCCGAGAAAACGGCCGTCCGGATTTCCGCGCCGGCGCGGACCGTGAGTTCGATCATGGCTGAGCCGAGGATGTGCCCGGCGTCCCGGAAGCGGACCGAGACGGCATCGCTGAGCCGGACGGACTCGTCGTAATCGGCCTCCTCGACCATGGGCATGGTCGCCTGGACGTCCTCGGTGGTGTAGAGCGGGATGACCGGGTGATCGACCGTCCGGCCCTCGCGCTGATGGCGCCGGATCTTGGTGGCCGCGTCCTCTTCCTGGATATCCGCGGAGTCCATGAGGGCGATCGACATGAGGTCGGCCGTTGCGGCCGTCGTCAGGATCGTCCCCGCAAACCCGTCCTTGACGATGCGGGGAATGAGCCCGCTATGGTCGAGATGGGCATGGGTGAGGAGGATGAAATCGAGCTCGTCCGGCGGGACCGGGAAAGGGTCCCAGTTGCGGTCGAGGAACGGCCTCTCCTGGTAGAGCCCGCAATCGACGAGGCCGCGAAGCCCGTCCGCCTCGAAGTAGTACGAAGAGCCCGTGACCTGCCGTGCGGCGCCCAAGAAAGCCAGCTTCATAATACCTCTCGATCTCAATAGGGGTGGGACCTGTAGAATTCCGCCTGTGCGGCGACGAACAGGGTCCTGATCCAGATCCGGAAGACGACGTAGAGCTGCATCCAGACAAGAGCGGCGATGATCTGGACGACGGCCGGCGCGCCGAGAGCGCCCAGGACGGCGTAAAAGACGACGCTGCCGGCCACGGTCGCGGCGACGATGAGCAGGTAGATGGCCCAGGCCCGGAAGAACCGCTTCCTGAGGAAGGTCAAGGCCTGGCGCAGAGCCTTGAGGACTTTCCGCTCCTCGTCGGCGACGACGGCGATGCGGGCATAATCGATGATCATGTGGACGATCGAAAGCAGGAGCAGGGCCATGAGGAAATGGAGGTTAGACAGGATGAGCGGCAGCCACTCCGTGAGCGCGGATTCGGCGAGCGGCGTGAACAGGGCCGAGACGAGCCGCATGACGATCCCCAGGGTCAGGACGAGGAAGAGGAGGGACACGAGGAACAGACGGACGAACCGCCAGAAATAGCGGCCGCTGTCGCCCGCGAACGCGGCCAGATTCGCCGGACCCTCCCGGTCGAGGAGGCGGCCGACGATGCCGCCGTTGAGGAAGACCTGAAGCGCCAGGTAGGCGAAGCCGCAGGCGGCGAAGCCGGCGACGATGGCCGCCAGGGCGTCCTGGTGCTTGAGAACGGCCTCCCCGATCCACATCAGGTCGACCGGCCGGATGCTCGCCCCGAGAAGCGACTGACCGAGCTCCGCTTGCACGAGGGCCAGGAACGGGAAGGCGACGACCAGGGCGAAGAGGACATTGACGGCATAGAGGATGATCAGGACGCGCGGCTTGCGGAACGTCGTCCCCATCCCGATGACGATGGCTTTGAAGGCGCCCATGGGTCCCTCCTCAGCTCCACGATCCGAAGAAGTGGAGGATGCACTGAACGGTGAACAGGAGCTGGGTCATCAGCTTGGAGGTGTTGCGGCGGAGCCCGTCGGTCCCCCGGCTGTTGTTGGCCAGGTTCTCGTCGATGAGCCAGATGCCCCGGGGATCGACCTGGACGCTCTCGGCCTCGACGGGCTTGACGATCTCGAACCGGGCCCAGCGCGCCTGGCCGTCCCACGTCCGTGTCTCCGTCGTCCCGTCCTTGAACCGGACGAGGGCCTCGACTTGGACGTCCCCTCCGACGCGGGCCTCTCCGTACCGTCTCAGGACGAAGGTCGTCCGATAGGCGGTCTTGGGCGCTACGCCTTCGGCCGGCTTGGCCTTCGCCGCCCCGGCTTCCTTGATCTTCTTGTCGGTCCATTCTTCGCGCGCGCCGCCGGTATCGAAGTAGCCCCGGAGGTGGATGGGAACCTTGACCGACGAAAGGCCGGACACCCCGTAATCGAACGGCCGGGTCGCGTCGAGCAGCTCGTCGAAAAACCAGGTCATGTCCTTGCCGGAGATCTCGTTGACGACGCCGAGGAAGTCGGCCTTGGTCGGGTGCGCGAAACGATAGCGCATATGGTAGGTCCGCATGATCCGCGGCCAGGCCGGCTCGCCGAGCAGCCCTTCGAGTGTGCCGAGGACCGTCGCCGCGCGCATGTAGACGTTGGCGGCATAGCTGCCGCGGTTGTAGAACTTCCAGGACCAGGCGGTCACCGGGTCGAAGCGCACGGTCTGGATGGCCGCGACGCGGTTGGTCTCGAAGTCGAAGACCTTGGGGAGGCGCAGGAACAGGCTGAGGGGAACGCCCTTGAAAGTGAACGGGATCGCGCCCGGCCCATAAGCCCGGGCCAGGACGAGGCCCGTCGAATACGTGTTGAAGCCTTCGTCGAGCCAGGCGGCTTCGAACTCGTTCGTGGCCGTGAGGCCGTACCAGTAGCCGTGCCCGAACTCGTGGACGATGACTCCTTCCGGGGAGAGCTCGTGCTTGCTCGTCAGGACCTGCGTTCCCGCGGTGAACAGGGTCGGGTATTCCATGCCGCCGCTCCCCGTCCGGAAGGGCGGGTCGACCATGGTCACCGTCTCATAGGGATAGGGTCCGTACCAGAGGCCGTAATATTTGATGGCCGCGCGCAGGGCGCGGAAATGGCGCTCGATCTGGCCTTTGTGTTCGGGGGCGATGAGCAGGATCATCTTGACGTCGGGCAGCCGGACCTCGTCGAGGGAGAGGCCGAGGAGCTTGGCCGTGTCCTCGTATTCCTTGGAGGTCACTTCCCGAGAGGCGACGAAGTCCCGCTCGACTTTCAGATAGCGGGGGTCGGTCATCCAGGCGAAGTCGTGGACCATGGTCTGGCGGAATGTCGTGGTCGTCGTGCCGGCCGATTCGTCGGTCCTCGTTTCGGCGGCCTTGCCCGAGGATCCGATGACGTACCCCCGCGGCACGGTGATGTGAACGACGAAATCGGCGAAGTCGGCGAAGAACTCGGAATTCTGATGGTAGGCGTGGCAGTTCCAGCCCTGGCCCTCCTCGTAGACGCCGGGCTTGGGATACCACTGGCCGATGAAGAAGGAATTCTTATAGTATCCCGACCGGGCCACCGTCCTGGGGATCTTGCTCCGGAATTCGAGACGCAGGTGGACGCTCTCGCCCGGCTCGACCGGGATCGGGAACAGGATCCGGGCGACGGTTTCGTCCCCGGCCGTCTCCGGGCCGTCGGGGGTGACGTACTCGAAGGAGGGCTTGAGATCCGACCCGTCCGCGAGACGGATGTCGGTGATGTCGATTGAACCCCATTCGCCGTCCTTCGGGGCCTCGCCGCCGCGGAACATGGTCTCCTCCGCGGCCTCGCGCAGGTAGGCGCTGGCCTCGTTCTTGAACGCGTTCCAATAGAGGTGAAGGAGCATGTCGGGGACCGTGTCCTTCGTAGGATTGGTCCAGACGATCTCCTCCTTGCCGACGAGGACCTTCCCGGCGGCGTCGAGCTCGACCCAGATCTCGTAGCGCAGGCCCGGCGAGCCTGCGGCCGGCGAGGCCGGCGCCTGCCCGGGCATCGACGGGGCCGGCAAAAGGACGAGCGCCGCGCCCGCGATCAGGCAGGCCCGTAGGATAGGTGTTCTCATGGCGGTCCCCCCCCGCTGAGGCTGTTTCAACCCTTCAGCCACTCCTCCCAGGCGGACCGCCTGGGAAAATTGATGAAGGTCAGGACGAGAGAAGCGAACAGGAACTTGTAGAAGTCGACGGCGTTGCCGCCGATGAGGAACAGAGCCAGGCCCAGGACGACCGGGATCTCCCCCAGGACCAGGATCACCAGGGAAGCACTCTGTAGCCGTCGGAAGGCGGCGGCGGAATCCTCCCTCTTGTCTCTGCGGAACAGGCGCGGCCGGAGGAGGAGAATGACGAGGATGACCACGGCGGCCGCGCCAAATACGGCCAGCCGGATAGGTTGGATCCCGGCCGCGGCGGCAAAGCCGCGGAAAGGCTTGAGGACGGCCCGGAGGACCTCGACGAGGCCGAGGTAGATGACCAGGCTCACCAGGATGGCCGAGCCGACCAGCGCCGCGGGCCTGAGATGCGTCCGGAGCTCGTCTCGAGGGTCCATGTCGACCTCCTCACGGGGCGGCTTCCTCGGCCGCTTGGCCGGAATTATATGAGAATGCCCG
The DNA here is from genome assembly GCA_049696855.1 of Candidatus Aminicenantales bacterium. GTDB lineage: Bacteria > Acidobacteriota > Aminicenantia > Aminicenantales > Saccharicenantaceae > RBG-16-66-30. The sequence goes on along the minus strand of JBAVUQ010000114.1, from coordinate 12,041 downwards.
CCGCCAGGCAATCGGAGAATGGCCGCCGGGCCCGCGGCCCGGTTCAATCGACGTAAAGGAGGAAGCCCTTCAGGTAGACCGTCTCGGGATGATAGACGTTGACCGGATGGTCGAACGCCTGGCGGTGCTTCTGTAGAATGCGCACCCTCCGGCCGGCCTCGCGGGCCGCCTGAAAGACAACTTGTTGGAACAGCCCCTCGTCGACGAAGTGGGAGCAGGAAAAGGTCAGGATGAGGCCGGGGGTTCGGACGCGCAGCATGGCCAGCCGGTTGATGTCCTTGTAGCCCCGGCAGGCGGCGACGACATCCGTCCGCTTCTTGGCGAACGCGGGCGGGTCGAGGATGATGAAATCGTGGTCGAGGGCCGGCTCCCGGAGGAATTCGAAAACGTCGGCCGTGTAGAACACCCCCGACCCTGAGGGAAGGGCGTTGAGCTCGAAGTTTTCCTGGGCCAGCGCCATGGCCGACGCCGAGGTGTCGACCGAGTCGGCCCGAACGGCCCCGCCGAGGAGCGCGCAGACCGAGAACGAGCCGGAGTAGGCGAACGTGTTGAGGACGCGTCGCCCGGCCGCGCATCTCCGGACAAGCTGGCGCGATTCGCGCTGGTCGAGATAGAACCCCGTCTTCTGGCCTCCGGCCAGGCTGACCCAAAAAGGGATGCCGTTCTCGAGGATGCGCACCTTGTCGGCCGGCTCCCCCGCCAGAACGCCCTCGAAGTCCTCGAGGCCCTCGTCGCGCCGGGCCGGCAGGTCGGATTTTTCGAGGATCGTCCGCGGCCGGAGGGATCCGGTCAGGAGATCGACGACGAGCGGCTTGAGCTTTTCCATGCCCAGGGTCGCGACCTGAAGAACGAGGACGTCATCATAGAGATCGGCGATGAGTCCGGGCAAGCCGTCTCCCTCGGCGTTGACGAGCCGCCGGGCGTTGGTGACCGCAGGGTCGAAGAACCGGGCCCTCAGAGCGAGCGCCCGTTCGACGCTGCGGCGGACGGCCGCCTCGGGCGGCTCGTCCCCGAAGCTGAGCATGCGGCCCGTGATCGAGCTCTTGCGGTTGAAATAGCCGTGGCCGAGGAGCTCCCCCGCGGCGTCGCGGACGGGAAGGATCTCCCCATCCTCGAAATCGGGCAGGTCGCGGATGGCGCCTGAGAAGATCCAGTGATGGCGGTTCCGGACGGCCTTGTCCCTGCCGGGCTTGAGGACGACGGTCTTCACGCGGGCCCCTCCCCCGTCGATCCGCCGGGAGGACACCGCCGGCCGACGAGCAGACGCACGACCGGCCGGTCCGGCTTCGAGAAAACTCGTTCGTCCATCTCCGCCGGCTCGAGCCAAAGGACCTGGTCGTGATCGGTGAGCCTGAAGTCGTGGGACAGGATCTCGGTCCGGAATACGATGAGCTCGAAGTTCGTGACCGGACCTTCGAACGGGACCGAGCAGAGGAGCTCCCCCGCCACGGCGCGGACACCCAGCTCCTCTTCGAGCTCGCGCTCCAGGCCCCGGCGGGGTTCCTCCCCTTCCTCGAGCTTCCCGCCCGGAAACTCCCACAGCCCCTCCGCGACGAGCCCCGCTTTGCGCCGGGCGACGAGCACCTTCCCGTCCCGTTCGATGACCGCCGCCGTCACCACCTTCGTCTTCTCTTCTTGCGTCTTCATGGCCCGGCTATTCCGCTCAATATTATGCCACGATCATACTGTTGACAAGGGGTCGCACAGGAAGGCACTAGAAAAGTGGCCGAGGACATTGTCGCTGCGCGCGCAAGCGGTGATCCGGCCAGTCTGAGGAAAGGCGAATATTGCAGATCAAGCGAATAGGGACGGTGGCGCAGGGGCGATGCCCGGAGGAGCGGCAGGGAGCGGAGTCTGCGGAGCGACCATCAGAAGCGCGACGGAGCGGCTCGGAGGAGCGCTTCTGGGAAATATCTTCAAAAAGACACTCGTTTCAGATACTTATCAGAATTGCGGCTTCGAGCACTCAGCCACAATTCTGCAGGTCGCTCCGGGGACTCCGCTTCCCGCCGGAGGCCCGGATCCGAGCGGGTTTGGCTCGCCGGGCCAAACCCGCGACCCGACGGAGCGGCACGCCCCGAGCCGAGAAGTCCATAGAGCGAGATCTGCTCTTGAGCCCGGAACAGAGGGGCGAAGTCATCGCAGCGAACGGAGATGAACCCCGAGGCCCTTAGCGGCCGTCGGGAAATGCCCAGGTCCGGGGTGGACGAGGCGGCGAAATATGCTAGAATAGGCGGACCATGAAAGTCGCATTCCTCGCATCCGAAGTCATGCCCTACGCCAAGACGGGCGGCCTGGCCGACGTGGCCGGGGCCCTGCCCAAGTTCCTCGCCCGGCTGGGCGCCGAGGTCCGGGTGTTCATGCCCCTCTACAGGGAAGTACGGAAGAAGAACCTGCCGCTCGAGCGCGTCATCGTCAGCGCCTCCATCGAAATGGGCGGCGAGAAGCTCGCTTACGGCGTCTTCACCCATCGGGCCGACGGCGTCACCCTGTTCTTCATCGACCGGCCCGAGTACTTTGACCGGGACTGCCTGTACGGCACCTCGGCCGGCGACTATCCCGACAACGGCGAGCGCTTCGCCTTCTTCTCCCGGGCCGCCCTGGAGACGATGCGGGCCATCGGCTTCTCCCCCGACATCCTCCACGGCCACGATTGGCAGTCGGCCCTGGTTTTCGCCTATCTCCGTCACGTCTACGCCGGCGATCCCTTTTTCGCCCGGACGCGCACGATATTCACCATCCACAACCTCGCCTACCAGGGCCTGTTCGAAGAAGAGATCCTCGGCCGGGTCGGGCTTCCCGCCTCTCTCTTCAACATGAACGACCTCGAGTTCTACGGCAAGGTCAACGCCCTCAAGGCCGGCATCCTCTATTCGACCGCCGTGACGACGGTCAGCCCCCGCTACAGCCGCGAGATCCAAACCCCGGCGCTCGGCTGCGGCCTCGACGGCCTCCTTCGCTCCCGGTCCGCCGTCCTCCACGGCATTCTCAACGGCGTCGATTACCGCGATTGGGATCCGGCGACCGACCGGCTCATTCCCCGCAATTACGGGCCCGGGGACCTGTCGGGGAAAAAGATCTGCCGCGACGGGCTCGCCGCCCTCTTCGGCCTGGCCGCGCCGGCCGATCTCCCCGTCGCGGGCATGGTCACCCGCCTGGCCGGGCAAAAGGGCCTCGATATCGTCTGTGACGCCCTCGACGACCTCCTCGGCCTCGGGTTGAGACTGGTCATCCTCGGGACCGGGGACCAGAAGATCCAGGACTTCCTCCTTGCCGCCCAGAAGAAGTGTCCGGACAGGATCGGGCTCAAGATCGCCTTCGACGAGCGGATCGCCCACACGATCTACGCCGGGAGCGATATCTTCCTCATCCCCTCGCGCTATGAGCCGTGCGGGCTGACCCAGATGTACGCCATGAAGTACGGCACCGTTCCGGTCGTCCGGGCCACGGGCGGCCTGGACGACAGCGTGCAGGAGTTCGATCCGCGGGCCGGGAGCGGCAATGGCTTCAAGTTCGTCGAGGCCGAGCCCGGTCCGCTCGTCGAAACGGCGGGGCGCGCCGCGGCCTCCTTCAAGAAGTCCGCCGAATGGCGGAGGCTGGTCGGGAACGCGATGGCCGCGGACTTCTCCTGGGAGCGATCCGCCTCCGCTTATCTCGATCTTTACAAGAAGCTGGCCGCGGCCTGAATCAGGTCTGCCGCAGGTACTGGGCCCCGGTCTCGGGAGGAACCGGGTTGATGTAGAATCCCGTCGCCCACTCGAAGCCCGCGACCTTGGTCAGAATGGGAATGATCTCCACGTGCCAGTGCGATTTCAGGTCGATCTCCGGCCATTTCTTGAGCGATGAAGACGGGTTCGGGGCCTGGTGGAGGACCAGGTTGAACGGCGGGTCGCCGACCGTTTCCTTCAGCCGGGTCAGGACGTGCTTCAGGATCTCGGCCAGCGTCACCAGCTCGTCCTCCCGGATATCGGTAAAAAAGGCCGAGTGTCGCTTCGGATAGATGGTCATTTCGAACGGGAAACGGGAGGCGTACGGCGCGAAGGCCGTGAACTGCGCGTTCCTGGCGATGAGACGCGACCCCGCGGCCTCCTCCTCCCGCAGGATGCGGCAGAAGGCGCACTCCTTGAAGGTCCGGAAGAGCCGGTCCGCGCCGTAGATCTCCTCCTTCACCCGCTTGGGGACGATGGGCGTGGCCACGATCTGGGAGTGCGGATGGCTCAACGAGGCCCCGGCCTCCCGGCCTTTGTTCTTGAAGATCTGGACGTACTGGTAGTGGAGGCCCCTTTCGATCGCCAGGATCCTCTGCTGGAAGACCCTGAGCACGTCATGGATGTGAGCGACAGGCAGGTCGGCGAGCTCGAGGGCGTGGTCGGGATTCTCGATGACGACCTCGTGGACGCCCCGCCCTTCCATGGATTGGTAGACCCCCCGGGTCGCCCGTGGCGGAGGCGGCCCCGGGGTGAGAGCCGGGAACTTGTTCGGGACGACCCGGACCGTCCAGCCCGGCGTATCCGGGGCCGTTCCGGCGGCCCGCAGGGCGAAGACTTCCGGCGGCGTCTTCCCTTCATTGCCTTCGCAGAAGGGGCAGAAGCCCGCGGCCTCCGGCGCCGGCGCGGCCGCGCCGTGGGGCCGGAAGTCGTCCGGCCGCTTGCTCCGCTCGGTGGCGATGATGACCCAACGTCCGCTGATGAGGTCTTTTCTCAGTTCCGACATCAGTCCCCCAGCAGCTGCTTGATCTTGGATTTGAGCTCGTCGAGCGAGGAGGACTTGACGACATAGGCGTCGGCCGCCCAGGTCATGAAGTCTTCCTTGTAGCTTTGGTAGGCCGAGTTGATGATGATCGGGATGTCCTTGCGCAGGCCCATGATCTGGGTGATGAGCTCGATCCCGTTCTTGCCCGGCATGCGGATGTCGGTGATGATGAGGTCGAAGCTCTGCTCGCTCAGCTTGACCAGGGCGGCCTCGGCATCCGTCACCGGGGTGATGTCGTACCCCTCCTTGCTCAGCTCCTCTTCGTAGAGGAGACAGAGGGTCTTCTCGTCCTCGACGACCAGGATCTTCTTTTTCATGGCGTCAACTCCCTTTCGCGGCAGAGAAAAATGAGTTTGAAGAGGGCCCCTTTCCCGACCCGGCTCTGGACCTCGACCTTGCCGCCGCAGGTGTCCATGACCCTCTTGATGAAGGGCAGGCCCAGGCCCATCCCGTTCTCCTTGGTCGTGAAGAAGGGCCTGAAGAGGTGCTCCTTGTCCGGATTCGTCAGCCCCCGTCCGGTGTCGCGGACGGAGAGCACGAACGCGGCCGGATTCTTGCGGTAGCCGCGGACGGAGATCGTTCCGCCCGCGGGCGTCGCGTCGAACGCGTTGTCGAGGAGGTTGCGGAGGACCTCGCCGAACGAGGTGGGATCGCAGAGGATCTCGGGCAGGCAGGGCTCCATCTTGATGTTCAAGGCGTATCCCCGGGCTTTGGTCTGGACCTCCGGGCTCTCGAAGACGCCTGAGATGGCTTGGCCGGGATCGAAGTAGATCGGTTCCTTGAGGCTGACCTTGAGGAAGTGGCCCATCTGGTAGATGATGTTCTCGAGACGGCGGATCTCGTCCCGGATGATGGTCAGGTTGCGGAGCTTCTTGTCCTCCGGAACATCCGGCTTGAGGAGCTGGTCGGTGAACCCGCCGATGGCCACGATGGGATTGCGCAGCTGGTGGGTGACGAACATGGCCATCTCGCCCATGGCCGCCATCTTCTCGACGTCGAGGAGCTTGCGGTGGAGCGTCGCGGAGTAGATGTAGTTGCCGGCCATCAGGCCGCAGATGCCGGCCAGCTTGATGTCGGCCTGGGTGATCGGCGTCCGGGTGATGGCGTTGTCGAGGATGATCTCGCCGACGACGTCATCGCGGGCGAGGAGGGGGATGCAGAGGAACTGATCGATCCCGATGACGTTGAGGAAGCGCCGGTCGACCAGCGGCTCGGTCGAGGCCTGGGAAACGAGGAGGATCTCCTTGCGGCAGGCGGCGTAGGCCGGGATGAGGGCGTTCTCGTCGTCGGCGGCGTAGACGAGGCCCTTGAGGCGCGCGCTCAGGGTGTCCTCGTTCTTGCTGACCAGGGCCCGGTTGTGCTCGACGATCTCGACGTAGCCGATGCCCGGGGTCGACAGGACCTCCCAGATCAGCCCGGCCTCCTCGGCCGACCGCGGGCCGAGCCACATCTCCCCCCGGAGACGGTCTCCCTGCTTGAGGAAGAGCATGGCCCGGTTGAAGCCGACGCCCGACCCCGAGGTCAGGGCCGTCAGGATGACGAGCAGGTTGTCCTCGAGAGAGAACGGCTGGAAGAAGCTCTGCGAGATGATCGACAGCAGCATCAGCTCGCGGGGCGCGTCGCGCTCGAAGTCCGGCGACAGAATGCTGTACTTCTCGATCATGCTCAGGTCCAGCCTTTGGGCACGACGCGGATCCCGGTCCGGCTGATCTTGAAATTCTGTCCGTCCTTGTCGGCGTCGAAGCCGATATCGAGACCCTCGGGGATCGCTGAGGACTTGTCGATGATGACCTTGCGCAGGCGGGCCCCGCGGCAAACCGTGGTGTCCTGGAAGAGGATCGAATCGATGACCTCGGCCCCCGGCTCGACGCGGACCCCCGGAGCGATGATCGAGTTGACGATGCGGCAATCGATGAACGAGCAGCCGGGGCCGATGATCGAGGCCTGAAGATCGCAACCGGAGACGAACGTCGGCGGATATTGGGGCCTGTAGGAGCGGACCGGCCAGGCCGGGTCCCTGAGGATGCCCGGCGGGGACGGCGACACGAAGGCCATGGTGGCCTCCCAGTAGGCGTCGATCGTCCCGATGTCCTCCCAGTAATCGTCGAAGGTGTAGGCGAAGACGCGCTGGCTGTCGATGAGCGAAGGGATGATGTCCCGGCCGAAATCGTGGCTGCTGTGGGTCTTGCGGGCGTCGCGGATGAGGGCCTTGATCAAGACGGGCGTCTTGAACAGATAGACCCCCATGGAGATCAGGCTCTTCGTCGGATCCCAGGGCGTCGCGAACGGCTTCTTGGGCTTCTCCATGAACTGAACGATGCGGCTCTCGCCGTCGACGCCGATGACGCCGAAGCGCCAGGCCTCCTCGACGGGGATCGTCCGGGTCATGATCAGGGCGTCGGCCCCGGTCTCGTTGAAAAAAGCCAGGAGCTTGCGATAGTCGGCGTTGTAGATGTGGTCGCCCGAAAGCACGAGAACGGCTTCCGGATTTTCCTGCTGGATGGTGTAGATGTTCTGGAACACCGCGTCGGCCGTGCCTTCGTACCAGTGGTCGCCGACTCGGCCCTGGGCGGGCAGGGAGATGATGAAGTCGCCGCTCTCGGCATGGAAGATGTTCCAGCCGTTGAGAATATGGCGTTCGAGGGACAGGGATTTGTATTGGGTCAGCAGGGCGATCCGGCGCAGGCCGGAGTTGAGGGCGTTGGACAGGCTGAAGTCGATGATCCGATAGGCGCCGAGAAAGGGCACGGACGGCTTGGCCCGGTCGCGGGTCAGGGGGTAGAGCCTCTCCCCTTTGCCCCCGCAGAGGACCATGGTCAGGGTCTTCTCAGATGACAGTTCCATCGGGCAGAACGACCTCTTCAAAAAGATGATCTTCGGACTCGAAGGTGCGGAGGAGCGCCTCTTCGGCGGCGCTGAGGACCCGGCCTTCCTGGAGCCAGCCGGCCAGGGTCAGGGCCCGCTCGAAGTGCTCGGCGGCCCGGAGCTCGGCATAGTCCCGGGCCGACCAGGTCGAGACGAGGAAAGGCCAATCGGAGCTCTCGAGGAGGAACTTCTCCCGGAAGAACTGCCTGAGGAGGCGCCGGTCGAGACGGTCCAGGCGTGGCCCGAGCGCCGCGGCGGCCTCCTCGATGCGGTAAATCTTCTTCCAGATCCAGGAGGTGTCATCGTTGAGCCAGATCCAATGGAAGCCGCCCTTGCCCCACGAGCCCTCGGGCAGAGAGATGATCGTTCGGGGCGGCAGGCGCTCGAGCACATCGCCCGCCGTCGCCGGCCGGACCGGTCCGGTCGATAGCTTTCGAATGACATGATAGAGCCATTCCGGGCCCTCGAACCACCAGTGGCCGAACAGCTCCGTGTCGTAGAGGGCCGCGACCGACCCCGAGGAGCGGCCGGCAAGCGTCGATTCGAGGACCGATGCGAAGTGCCTGGCATGCTCCTCGATCCGGGCCTGGACGGCGGCCGGATCATACGGCTCTTTGAGGCCCAGGTCCGCGTCGCTCGACGTGATCCGCCAGTAGCGCAGGCCGCCGGGGAAGTGCTTCTTGTGGAATTCGAGGTATCCCCCGTCGCCGGGGTAGCCCATCGAGCGGCTCCAGACCTGCGAGCCGGAGACGTCGTCCCGGGCGAAGAACGGGACGTGCGAGGGATGGGCCAGATAGGCCGAATAGGCGTCGTTCGGCCGCTCGTCGGCCGGCCTGTAAGCTTCCCGGAACTTTTCCCAGAGGAGCTTCAGGCCCGGGAAACGATCGATGTAGACGCCCTTGGCCTCACCGCCCTTGAGGAGGTGGGAATCGACGAAAAAACATCCGAGCCCTTCCTGCCCCAGGATCTCGTCCACGCCGAGCCGGGCGTACGGCTCGCCGTCCCCGAAAGGGTTCTTCCAGATATATCCCGGCCGGTAAGCGCACTCGGGTATCCAGAAGCCGCGAGGGTCGCGGCCGAAGTGCTTCCGGTACGTGTGGCGCCCCTGGCGGACCTGCTGGCGGATGCTTTCGTCGCGGGAGAGAAGCGGAAAATAGCCGTGGGTCGCGGCCGACGTCAGGACCTCGATCAGGCCGCGGTCCTGGAGGGAGCGGTAGGCGTCGATGATGTCGCCGTTGTAGCGGCCGTGGAAGTTTTCGAGGAGCCCGCGGTACCAGGCCTCCCAGAAGTCGGTCAGGGGGCGGAGAGCGGCATTCCCGGTTTTGCCGAAGTAAGCCCGGTCGCGAACGGCGGCCTCGATCTTCATCCTGAGATATTCGTCGAAGCCGCTGACGAAACTGGGGTCCTTGAGCTGTTCCATCAGCACGGGAGTGAAGCTGACGTTGGTCCGGGCCGGAATGCCCTCGCCGGCCAGGCGCTCGAAGACGTCCAAGAGGGGCATGTAGGTCTCGGCCGCCGCCTCGTACAGCCAGTCCATCCCGTGCGGCCAGCTGCCGTGGGCGAGGACATAGGGAATATGGCTGTGGAGCACGAGGGAGAAGTACTTATCGGCCATCACGCTCCTTCAAGACGACGGACAGGCGCTTCGCTCCGTTTCCCGTCCATCCCATCGACCAAACCGGGCAAAGACAATATCCTTGATGGATTATATCAAATCCCTCCTCGGATTGGGAGAGCGTGCGCAGGGCGAACACCCAGACCGCGTCGGCTCCCGCGGGTTCGAACCGAACGTCCCCGCCGTAGAGCGCCGCGCCGTTCGCGCCGAGAAGCTCGATCTCGTGCGGAAAGGCGAGCAAGTTCCATTCGGACCCATAGGTCAGGTCGAGCGGCTTTCCGGAGAGGTTCTCGACCTCGATGTCGACGCGGACCTGGCCGTCGGAGCAGGCGACCGTCTTGCGGACGGCCAGCGGGACCCTCTCCTCCCCCGCCCAGACGGCTCCCCGGCGCTCCAGCCGGAGCGTTCGCCCGGCGGCCTCGAACGAGTATTCGCCGTCGACGAAGTCGCCCTGCTCGCCGAAATCGATCCGGCGGAAATCGTCGGGGGTCGTCCCGGGGCGGAAGAAATGGTCGATCATCGAGAAACGCGGATACCAGTCGTAGCGCATGAGCTCGGCCGCCTCCGGCGGCAGCTTCTTGTCGAGCTCGTGGATGCTCTTGCCGCTCCCCGATCCGTCCCCCGCCGGCTCCGCCGCGCGGTGGTAGGCTTCCGGCCGCCGGCTGAGGACATCGGACAGATTCCTCGACCGCGGTCGGTGGTCGATCTCGACGAGCGTCCCGCCGGCCGAGGGCTTGGCCAAGAGCCCGAACGACGGGTCGCGGAAGGCGAGCTCGTTCCGTCCGTCGCAATCGTAGTCCAGGACCTTCCAGCCCGATGGATCGGGCGTCGTCTTTTCGGCGTCGAGCAGGTGGCTATAAGCGGCCTCGCGGAGATGGGGCAGGTACAGGCCCCCGAAGACGCCGTGCCAGTAGGGGTCGTTGCACTGACCCCTGTAGAGCTGGCGCAGGCCGGCGGCCGGGCCGCCGGCGGCGCGAACCTCCCGGGAGACCATGAGCATCCGCTTATGGAGGTGATTGGCCTCCTTGTACTTACGGCAGAAATCACGGAAGAAGCCGCCGCGGAGGAAGCGGCGCGATTCGGGGCCGGCGGCCTCCTTGAGCCTTCGATAAGCCGCCTGTTCGTCCGGCTCGAGGACCCACTCCATCATTTCTTCGTAAGAGGCCGGAGGGAGATACACCCGCCCCGACGGAGGATGGCTGTCCAGGTATTCGGCGAAGGACATCATCCGGATCTTCTTCTCCTCGATGAAGGCCAGGAACCTCTCGAGCCAGCCGTCCTCGTAAACCAACTTGTGCGTTCCGGGCCAGACCCCGAACTTCTCTCCGTCGTCGCCGAGAATGGCCGTCCCGCCCGCTTCGCGGATCGTGCCGAGGTAGGTCCCGACGTCCTCGAGGGAATGGAACGGGACATAATAGCGCAGGGTTTTGTCGATCGGGAAGACGCGCAGGCTCCGGCCTTCGCTCTCGGTGATGTAGGTCGTGGCCAGGTCGCGGACGCCCGCATAGTGAAAGTGCTCTTCATCGAGGAGGGTGAACTCGATCGCCGCCGCCGCCAGGGTTCGCGGCAGGTCCGGTTCCCAGACGCGCTCCGTCAGCCACAGGCCGCGCGGCCGCTGACCGAAATTCTCACTCAGAAAGTCGTTCATCATGAGGATCTGCCCGATGCGGTCCTCCTCGGGGATGATGGACAGGACGGGCTCATAGAATCCGCCGCTGAGGAGCTCGACCTGGCCCCGGCCGGAAAGCTCCCGGACGAGGTCCCAACAGGCCCGTTCTCTCTTCTCCATATACTCCCAAAGGGGGCCGGAGAAATGAAGGGCGAAGCGGAAACCCGGATGGCCGGCCAGGGATTCGAGGAGCGGCCGGTAGCAGTCCTTGAAGGCCGCCTTGAAGATCTCCGGGAAGTTCCCGACGGGCTGATGGTTGTGGACGGCGAACAAAAACGCGAGATCGTTCATGCGGTCTCCTGCGCTCAGAGGCCTTCCTGGGCCAGGATGCAGGCCAGGACGGCGAGGATGACGGCCTGGAGCTCGAGCTCCCTCGGCTCGACGCTCGCGACCGTGTCGAGAGCGGAATGGTGGACGTCGAAATAGGTCTGCGAATTGACCAGGACGGCGGCCGGGACCGCCCCGCCGGCGATGAGAGGCGCGACGTCCACGCCTCCTCCGCCCGGGACGATGAACGAGACCCCGAACGGCCTGAGGAGTTCCGCGTACGGCGAGATCCGCTCCAGGATTTTCCGGTCCTGTCCGGCCGCCAGTCCGATCGGGACGAAGCCGCCCCGGTCCGATTCGGCGGCGAGCAGGTGCCTCTCGCCCTTCCTCTGCGGCGCCGCGGCGTAGGCCCGGCCGCCCGTGCCGCCGAACTCCTCGTCCATGAACAGAACGGCGCGAATGGTCCGGCGCGGCCTCAGACCGAGGTCGCGCAGCAAAGCCAGCGCCTCCAGCGCCGCGGCGCAGCCCGCGGCGTCGTCGTGGGCGCCGACGCTGAGGTCCCAGCTGTCGAGGTGCCCGCCGAGGAGGACGATCTCGGAGGGAAGCTCCGAACCCGTGATCTCGCCGACGACGTTGGCCGATAGGACTTTCCCCTCGTCGCGGCAGTCCATCCGCAGAGAGACCGTCACGCCCTTCTCTTTTTTGAGGAGCGAGCTCAGGAGGTCGGCGTCCGCGGTGCCGATCGCGGCGGCGGGAATGGCCGGCGCGTCAGGGTCATAGCGCAACATGCCGGTGTGGGGGTTGCGGTCCTCGCGGAACGTGAGCGACCGGACGAGGACGGCGGCCGCGCCGCACCGGGCCGCGGCCGAAGCC
>JBAVUQ010000113.1:0-3129 GCA_049696855.1 Candidatus Aminicenantales bacterium | reverse complement strand
CGCCTGCTTCGCCGCGCCGCCGGCGGCGGGCCGGCCGGACGCGACGACCGGCAGTCCGCCCTTCTCGAGCTCGATCGTGTACCACGTCGGGAGCATCCGCTCCACAGTCCTCTCCGTGAAGGTCATGGCCCTGGCTCCGATCTCGACAATGTTGTAACCGGAGGCAAGCTCTTTGGTGCCGATGTTCGCCCGGCCCATGACCCCTCGAAGCCCCTCGAAGTCCAAGGCCTCGTTCTTGTGGCCGTGCCCGACCAGCACCGCCACCGTCGGGATCGTCTTCAGCTTGTCGAGGACGACGTACCAATTGGCGATGCTCGGGTCCAGCGGATAGTGGCTGACGAAGATCGTCGGCGTCAAGGCCTCGCCCCTGTCCACGAGAAGCCCGTTGAGCCAGCGGACGTCCTGAGGCGCCCAGTTCCCGTCGCCCATCCTCAGGATCGGACCCTGAGAGAGCCCGATGAAACGGAAGCCGTCGCTCTCAAAGGCGAAGCGGTCGTCGCCCCAGAGCCGGGCGACGTCCGAGCCGCCCGATTCGGACCATTTCGTGTCGTGATTGCCGGGGATGATGTGGTAAGGGACGCGGAGCCCGTCGAGGATCTCCTTGGCCAGGCGGAGATCAGCGAAGGATCCCATCTCGGTGATATCCCCGCTGACCAGGACGAAAGACAATCCGGGCAGGGAGTTGATGTCGGCGACCGAGGCCCGGAGGTCGTCGGCGCCCCGGTCCGAGCCCACGTGCGTGTCGCTCAGCCAGGCGAAGCGCAGCGGCGCCCGGCCGGCCGGGATGGTCGCCGGGGCCAGAAGGCCAAAAACGAGCAGAGCGATGGCCAGGAGCAAGGAGGCCGAGGCAAACTTCTTCATGGACCCAAGTCTCTCGACTGACAGGCTATTGCGTGCCCAGCCCAATCGTAGAGCCACGCCTGTGACTTGTCAACCGGGCGGCCCGAGGCCGCATTGACTCCCCCCTCCCCGGGGCGTACACTCGAAGCCTATCTCACCGGGGAGGTAACGGAGGCCATCCATGTCGCCGAACATCTGGGAAAGAAGGGATTTTCTGAAGACTCTCCTGGCCGGGATGCCCCTCGTCGCCTGGGACTGGAGCGCTTTTCCGCGCGGCGACGGGCGAGGGCAGACCCCGCCCGGGACGTACGACACGGTCGTGATCGGCGCGGGCCTCGGCGGCCTCAGCGCGGCCGCCGCCTTCGCCCGCCAGGGCTTCAAGGTCATCGTCCTCGAGCAGCACGGCGTCCCGGGCGGCTATGCGTCATCCTTCAAGCGTCCCGGCGGGTTCACCTTCGACGTCTCGCTCCACTCGACGACCGTCGGCATCCGCGACGGGATCGCCAACTTGATCTACGGCTTCCCGGAGATCCAGGACGTCGTCTTCAAGCCGCACAAGCCGCTCTACCGGACCATCTATCCTGATTACGATATCCGGGTGCCCGACCGGGACATGGCCGGATACATCAAGGTCCTCAAGACGAACTTCCCTGACGACGGGTCCGCGATCGACGCCATCTTCGCCGACATGAAGGGGCTCAGCGACGACGTCGGCCGTCTCTCGAGCGCGGCCGGACAGGTCGACATGGCCAGCTTCCCCCAGAAATTCCCCTTTCTCTTCAAGAATTTCAACAGGACCTGGGGGGCCATGCTCGACGACCGCGTCAAGAACCCCAAGCTCAAGGCGGTCATCTCGGGCCTCTGGGGCTATTTCGGCCTGCCGCCTTCCAAGCTCTCGCCGTTCTATTACGCGATGCCTGTCGTGGGCTATCTCGAAGGAGGCGGCTTCTACCCCGTCGGCACGTCGCAGAAGATCAGCGATGCCCTGGCCGGGATCATCAAGAAGAACGGCGGTGAGGTCAAGCTCAATACGCGGGTCGAGAAGATCCTCACGCAGGATCATACGGCGACCGGAGTCCGGACCTCGGACGGCGCGGAATTCCGCGGCCGGGCCGTCATCTCCAACGCCAACGCCATCGACACCTTCACCCGGATGTTGGAGGATAAGGAATTCCTCAAGGACACGCTGGCGCGGATGGACCAGCTGTCCGTCAGCTTCTCGACCCTCCTCGTCTGGCTGGGTCTCAAGACCGATCTCGTCCGCAAGGTCGGGATCAAGGACAGCGAGATCTTCTATGCCACGGGCTACGACATCGAGGCCGAGTACGCGGCCGCCCTGGCCGGCGGCCTTCCGGCCGACCCCGGCTTCGGGCTGACGATCTATGACAACGTTTGTCCCGGCTGCTCGCCCAAGGGCAAGAACACGCTCAACATCATCGCCATGCAGGGATACGATTACTGGAAGAAGTATGAGACCGATTACTTCTACGGCGCCAAGGACGCCTATACGAAGGAGAAGATGCGCCTGGCCGACATCCTGATCGACAAGGTCGAAAAGACCCTCCTGCCCGGGTTGCGCAAGGCCATCGAGGTCGAGGAGGTCGCGACACCCCTGACCAATCTCCGCTTCACCTCGAACCCCCGCGGCGCGATCTACGGCTGGGACCAGACCGTCGACAATTCGGGGCAAAGGCGCTTCCCGCAGAGAACGCCCATCAAGAACCTCTATCTCTCGGGGGCCTGGACCTTCCCCGGACACGGTTACGGCGCCTGCGTGCCTAGCGGCCTCTCTTGCTTCGCCGAGGTGATGAAGGACTGGAAGACCTGACCGCGGCCTTCTTTGGTGCTTGCGCCGGAGCCCTGGCCCGCCGGTTAGTGGCGCCTCCCTCGGCAAAGTGATATCGTGTGTTCTGGAAAGGGAGGTCGTTATGAAGCATCTCAGATTCGCTATCTTGGTCCTTAGTTTTCTTGTCGTTTCGTCAAGTCTCGCCGCGCCGGCCGGCTATCATCTCCTCAAGAAGCATGTGCTCGGCGGAGAGGGCGGCTGGGATTACATGGCTCTCGACGGCCGGACACGCCTTCTTTATGTGACCCATGGCAACGCCGTCGAGATCCTGAACGTCGACACGGGCGTCAAAGGCGCGGCGATCACCGATCTCAAGGGCGTCCACGGCGTGGCCTTCGCTCCGAAAAGGAACCGCGGCTACATCTCCAACGGACGGGGCAACAGCGTCTCCGTCTTCGACCTCAAGGCCGGCAAGGTCCTCGCCGAGATCCCGTCCTCCGGTC
>JBAVUQ010000112.1:0-2437 GCA_049696855.1 Candidatus Aminicenantales bacterium | reverse complement strand
TCGAGCCTGACCTTGGCGCCCTTGGGCTTGGCCTGAATGATGTCGATCAGCTCGTACACGGTCTCGACGCGCTTGCCGTCGACGCTGACGATGATATCGCCGATTTGGAGCTTGGCCTTGGCCGCCGGGCCGCCCTCGGTCACCTTGGCGACGATCAGGGCCGTCCCCTCCTTGACGCCATAGTGCGCCGCCAACTCCGGGTTGAGCTCGATACCCGTGACGCCGATGTACTTCCTGGTCTCGAACGACCATTCACGGGCTCCCGGCGCGAGAGGCCGCAGCGCCTCCCCCTTGGGAGCGTTGCCCGGAGCGCCCGGCTGAGGCGCGCCCGGCGGCGGAGGCGTTGTCACTCTCCCGAAGAGCCCGGGGAAGCGAAGGTCCATTTCCCTCATCGCGTCGTCCTCGGCGAGCTCGCCGAGCTTGACCTTGACGTCCAGGGGTTTCCCGTCCCGCTCGATCTTGAGCGTGACTTCCTGGCCCGGCTTCGTCTTCCGGATCTCGGCGGCCAGGACATCGGAGCTTGCGACCTCCCTGTCCCCCATCTTGAGCACGACGTCGCCCTCCCGGAGCTTGGCCAGCTCAGCCGGGCTTTCCGGGTCGACGGAGCCGATGACCGTTCGTCCGCTTTCGTCCTGGCCGATGCCGACGCCGAGCCAGCCGCGCTCGACCCGGCCCTTCTCCTTGATCTGGGCGACGATGTCCTTGACGACATCGACCGGGACGGCCAGGGCCATGCCGGACGAGGGCGCCTCGGCCCGGCTGCTCATGACGTAGCCGGAACCGGCCTGCTCACGGTCGCGGAACTGGAAGACAACGGGCCGCTCGTCCATGTAGATGCCGCGCAGCAGCCCGACCATGCGCCCCTCGGCGTCGACGACCGGACCGCCGCTCGAGCCGGGCGTCACCCAAACGTTCAGCCGGAGCCTGTCAGCGGCGACCGAGCTGACAATGCCCTGGGTCACGGCCGCGGTCCGCTCCGGAGAGACGCCGACGACGCAGATCCACGTGCCGGGGACAAGCTCCGCCGCCTTGCCCTGGCTCAATGCGGGCAAGCCGGCCTCCTTGGTTTTGAGCAGGGCCAGCTGGGTCTCGGTGTCGAAGCCCAGGAATTCGGCGTCCATGGTCTTCCCCTCCGACGTCGTGACGGAGATCTTCTCTTCGCGCGGGGAGATGAGGGCCGTCGTCACGACGTAGCCGCCCTTCTCGACGACGACGCCCGTGGCCACCCGGCGCGTCCCGTTCCGCACCTCGACCCGGACGACGGACGGATAGACTTTCTTGGCGACGGTCGCGATGTCGGGATCGTTCGCGGCCGTTTCAGACCCGTACGACGAGGCCAGCAGAGCGAAGCAGGCCGTGATCACAAGGGCCGGCTTGATCATCTTGTTCATGCCTTCACACCCTCCTAATAAATGATTTCCGAAGACGGGATCTCGGAAACCTGCTCCAGTATGTAAATCGTCGCGGGCTGCGACTGGGCGTTCCGGAATTCGGACGCGTAGTCCATGGTCTCGTAGACGGGAACGAAACGGCCCCGGTCGGCGGCGGACGGGACGTGAGTCCCCTTCCCCGGGGCGGCCGTCAGCGCCTCCCTTTCGGCGAAGGTCAGGACGGCGTCCTTTTCGGGAAGCGCCGGCCGGAAGAGGAAGAAGCCGGCGAGCAGGACAGCCGCCGATCCGGCGAAGGCGTAGCGGGTGGTCGCCCGCCGGGCCCGGGCCCGCTCCTCGTGGGCCGCCGGCAGCCGGGCCAGCACCCCCTCTTCGAAGGCGGGGGGGGCCTTGACTTTGCTCATCCTGGAAAAAACCTCATGCCCTTCCATGTTCGCTCACCTCTTTTTTGACGGCCGCGGGGGCTTCGTCCTTTCGGGCCTTCTCGAGCTTGAGCCGGAGCTGTTCCCGGCCCCGGCTGATCCGGGCCTTGACCGTGCCGACCGGCCGCTTGATGATCTTGGCGATCTCCTCCTGCGAGAAACCCTCCATGTCCTTGAGGACGACCGGGACGCGGTAGCGGGGATGGAGCGCGTCCAGGGCCTCGCGGAGATTCCGGACGAGGCCCGGGTCGGCCGGGTCCTCGTAATACGTGCCGCTCGAGTAGCTGTTGGGGATATCCTCGAGGGAGACCGTGGACATCCGCCTCGACCGGCGGCACTCGGTTTTGGCCAGGTTCGAGGCGATGGTGTAGATCCAGGAAGACAGCGGGGCGATGGGCCTGTACTTCTTGGCCTTGAAAAAGACCCTGATGAAGGTCTCCTGGGCCAGCTCGACCGACTTCTGATAGTCGCCGGTGAACTGATAAAGATAATTCACGATCCTGTCCTTATAAAGAGCCATGATCTGGCCGAACGCCCGCTCGTCTCCCTGCTGGACGCGGCGGATCAGCTCTTGTTCGTCCATTCTCTGTTATCCAGAAACCTCGATTTCCCCGAGAAAGTTACATT
>JBAVUQ010000111.1:40000-41904 GCA_049696855.1 Candidatus Aminicenantales bacterium | reverse complement strand
CCCGTCCCTTCGATCTCGAATCCTCCCGACGCGGCGGTCAACGAGGCCTGGACCTTCAGGCCTTCGGGCGCATCCGCGCCGACCTCGATCCCTCCCGAAGTCGTTTCGCCGGAAGCGACGTCCTGTCCCGTCGCGTAGATCACCAGCTGGGCTTCGGAATTCCTGGAGTAGGGGACCCCGTCCTGCCAGCGAACCCCCTCGAGGATGAGGTGGGAGGCGATCGTCACCTTGTCCGCGGAGACGATGGTCAGGTCGATGCCGCCGAGCACGGCCGGCGTCTCGCCGTCGAACGACATCTCCACCCGGCCGTCCATCATGACCACGCCTCCGCCGAGCGCGGCGATCGCCCCGTTGACGAGCAGGATCGGCAGCGGCACGAGGTCGTAAGAGGCCGCCCCCTCCGGCGTGAGGAATTCCGTCCGGCTCCGGGCCGGGCTCCACTCGAGACGCCACTCCGAGTCGCCCGCCCGGAAGACGGCGACCTGGGCGTCGCCGTGGATCGCGAGGACGACCTCGTCGAGATCGCCCTGGACGAAGACGCCGCCGAGGCCGAGATCGTTGTGGATGAGATAAACGCCCTCGGGGACGGGATCAGTCGAAGCCGGGAGGCCCAGCGCCTCCCGCAGCCGGGCCGGCGAGAGGTCTCCGGGCCTGAAGACGCCGATGTTCAAGGCCTTGGCGGCAAGAGCGCCGGCGTCCTCGGGAAGGACGCCGTCCGCGGCCGCGGCCAGCCCGACGCCGACGGGCTGGCCGGCCTTTCGCGGCAGGCTGATCCCGTTCTCGCCGCAAAAGGCCGCCTTCTCGCCGTCGGTCATCTCACCCCTTATATAGAGAGGGATGGCCGCCAGAGGCAGGCGGCCGGCCAGAAGGCCGATCGATCCCTCGAGAGCCGAGACGCGCCGCGGCCGGATCTCGAGGAGTCCGCCGGACGACTCGATCCGGAGGGCCGCCGAGATCCGGAGATAGCCGCCCATATCCTCGAGGCCTCCGAAGCCGCACTCGGTCCGGCTCTCCCAGGTCATGCCGTCGAAGGTCTCCTCGAGGACTCGGGGAAAGGCGGACCCGAAAGCCGCGTCGAGGAGGCCGGGGAATTCCTGCCCGGGAGCGGCCCGGACGGCCTCGACGCGCTCCTCAGGGACAGGCGCCAGAAGCCCTTCGGCTTCGAGCCAGGACGACAGATCGCGCAGGCCCCTCTTGAGCCCGTTCTCCGAGGCGCAATCGAGGAGGGTCGAGAACCTGCGGAAGCCGTTGACCTTCAGGTGGATCCCCGAGGCCTGGAGCATGGCCAGACCGAGCCCGGAGAAGACGACCAGGAGAAGCAGGACCGTCATCGTGACCGAGCCCCGCTCTTCAATAGGCGAGGGCCGGGTTTTTAAGAAAAATCGTCGCTTCATGAGGATGGGCTCCTTCCGTATCGAGTTCGAGCCGGATGCGGACGAGATGGGCCGCGGCCTCGAGGCTCCAGGCCGCCGCGACCGCGCCCTCGAGAAGCGGCTGGGCCGGGCTCGCGTTGACCCGCCTTCGGAGGATGCGGGCATTCCCGTCCAGGAAATAGGTCACGCGCTCGATGAGGGCCAGGGACGCGGCGCCCCGCAAGTAGTCCCGCTCGATCGGCGCGTCGATGACGACGGCCCCCGCGTCGACCCGGACGACCGTCCGGACCTCTCCCGCGGCGCCTTGCCGCAGGGCGAGCTGCTGTCCCGCGGTGATATCCGCCGTCGAAGCCAGCGAAAGCCGCGTGTCCCCCATATGGAGATCGGCCGCCAGGGCCAGGGCCTTTTCAAGCGACGTCATCCGGAGCTCGTCCGCGGTCGCTTCCGCGGCTTCGATGAGCCCGAGCCCGATCTCGGGGGAGAGGCCGCGGCCGGCGTGGAGAAGGTCGATCCGCATCCGGTCGAGCGCCG
>JBAVUQ010000111.1:0-35000 GCA_049696855.1 Candidatus Aminicenantales bacterium | reverse complement strand
GGCGAAATTGTGGTACCGGTGAAGACGCCGGTTACCTGCCGCTGGACGGAAAGACCCCGGCACCTTAACTGCATCCTAGCATTGGATTTCGGTCCATGATGCGCAGGATAGGTGGGAGACTTTGAAGCCGCGCCTCCGGGCGTGGTGGAGTCAACGGTGAGATACCACTCTTCCTGGTCTGAGATTCTAACCTCCTCCCCTGATCGGGGAGAGGAACAGTGTTAGGTGGGTAGTTTGACTGGGGCGGTCGCCTCCCAAAATGTAACGGAGGCGCCCAAAGGTTCCCTCAGGTTGTTTGGAAATCAACCGTAGAGTGCAAAGGCATAAGGGAGCTTGACTGTGAGGCCGACGGGCCGAACAGATGGGAAACCAGGGCTTAGTGATCCGGTGGTCCTGTATGGAAGGGCCATCGCTCAACGGATAAAAGGTACGCCGGGGATAACAGGCTAATAGTGTCCAAGAGCTCACATCGACGACACTGTTTGGCACCTCGATGTCGGCTCATCTCATCCTGGGGCTGAAGCGGGTCCCAAGGGTCCGGCTGTTCGCCGGTTAAAGAGGTACGTGAGCTGGGTTTAGAACGTCGCGAGACAGTTCGGTCCCTATCCACGGTAGGCGCAGGAGATTTGAGGGGGGCTGTCCATAGTACGAAAGGACCTGGATGGACGAACCTCTAGTGTACCAGTTGTCCCGCCAGGGGCAGCGCTGGGTAGCTACGTTCGGTCGTGATAACTGCTGAAAGCATATAAGCAGGAAGCACGCCCCAAGATAAGATCTCCCTCCCGCAAGGGCTGAAGGTCCCTGGTAGACGACCAGGTTGATAGGCTGGAGGTGTAAGCGCAGTGATGCGTTCAGCTGACCAGTACTAATAGACCGTGAGGCTTGACCATAAAGTTTATCAAGACAAAAAAATGGGACTGTCCCCGCAGGGGACTGTCCCTCTGTAAAACGCTAAGTTTTAACACCGCATCAAATCCCGGTGACTTTGACGGCGGGGCCACACCCGTTCCCATTCCGAACACGGAAGTTAAGCCCGTTCGTGCCGATGGTACTGCCTGGGCAGCTGGGTGGGAGAGTAGGTCGTTGCCGGGTTTTTTTATTTTTCGGGACTGTCCCCGCAGGGGACTGTCCCTCTTCACTCGAATAAAGGTCAGAGGGGCACGGGCCCCCAAAACGGTCGGTCATACTCCTCTCCTTTTATTCGGCAGGTTGGGCGCGGATCCCGTTCATGGGCCAAGGGGTAACCACGGAATCCGAATAAGAGGGTCCGCGACCAGGGCAAGGGCAATATTTGAAGGAGAGATGTATGAACATCTACGTGGGAAACATTTCCCGCACGGCGACCGAGCAGGACCTCAAGGACGCTTTCGCGGCCTTCGGCGAGGTTTCGAGCTCCTCGATCATCAAGGACAAGTTCAGCGGTGAGAGCCGCGGTTTCGGCTTCGTCGAGATGCCGAACAAGGAAGAGGCCGACAAGGCTATCGCCGGCCTCAATGGCAAGGACCTCAAGGGCCGTCCGCTGACGGTCAACGAGGCCCGGCCCCGGACCGATCGTCCCCGCACGGGCGGCGGCGGTGGCGGCAGGGGCGGCTTCGGCGGCGGCCGCGGCCGGTACTGATCTCAGCTTCTAGCTGACTTTATTCGAACGCAAAGGGCTGACCCAAGAGGGCCGGCCCTTTTTTATTTTCGGGGGGATTTACCTTCGAAGAGGCTATCTTTCAGGCGACTGGCTCCTTAAGCTCATATGGGGCTGTAAACGTCCCGGGCGGGTTCGACTCCCACGCCTCCCCATCACTCCTTCGGTTGGCGTACTTTTCCATTGACAACAAGACATGCCGGTAGCATTCTGTGCATGGAAAGGGCGGAGGCGGAACCATGGCAAGAGGGAGGCGTCCCGATTCAAATCCGCCGGCATGAGAAGGAAAGCCCTTAGGTCTGCGTATCGAGACCGGCCGGGGACGAAACCAAAAGTGAGGCCGAAATGAAGAGCCGATCGAAGCGGTCAATATGCGTGGGCTTGTTATTGGCGTCGCTTTATTCCTGCGAAGCAAAGGACACAACTCCACTTCCCGAGATCGGCATCAAGCTGACCCCCGATACGGCCAAGCTGCTTGTCGGAATGTCGGTCCAGCTATGGGTCACGGTGCTCCACTCGCCGAATTCGAGAGTGACGTGGAGCCTTTCGGGCGCCGGATGCTCCGGCGTCTCGTGCGGCACGATCAGCAGCACGGGGCTCTACACCGCCCCCCCCACCGCGAGCGTCCTCAGCCCCCTCATCGTGACGGTCAAGGCCACCGCGGAGGCCGATACCTCCAAATCCGCCAGCGCCGTGATCACCGTTTTTCAGCCCGACGTCATCGAATGGACCTGGATCTCCGGAAGTGATCTCGGGTTTCCGCAGGGCGACTTCGGAACGCTGCGCATATCCGCACCGTCCAATGCCCCTCCGGGCAGACGCTACGCCGAATGCTGGCTCGATCCCAGCGGAAATCTTTGGCTTTTCGGAGGAGAGAGCCGCGATCCGTCCGATGGTGACGGCAACCTCAACGACTTATGGAAGTTCGATCCCGAGACCTTGGACTGGACCTGGATGTCCGGAAATATGGCCATGGATCAGCCGGGCGTATACGGGACAAAGGGCCTGGCCGCCCCAACGAACGTTCCCGGGGCTAGGATGCGTGCGGCGTCAGGGTCTGATCCGGACGGCAACCTCTGGCTCTTCGGGGGATTCGGCTATGATTCCGCCGGACACTCTGACTATCTCAACGACCTCTGGAAATTCGATCTGGGAACACTCGAATGGACCTGGGTATCCGGGAGCGATATGATGGACCAGCCCGGCATCTATGGGGCTGGGGGCATCGCGGATCCATTGAATGTCCCGGGCGCTCGAGTCGCGGCCGTATCCTGGTTCGACGCCGCCGGGAATCTTTGGATCTTTGGGGGCGTGGGCCATGATTCCGAGGATCACGTGTTTACGCTGAACGACCTGTGGAAATTCGACACTGCGACCCTCACCTGGACGTGGGTTTCCGGCAGCAATGTCATTGGGCAGCCGGGAGTGTACGGGACGCAGAACATTCCCGCTCCCTCGAATGTCCCCGGAGCGAGGCATATGGCGTCCTCCGGCATCGATCCCAGCGGCCGTCTATGGCTATTCGGAGGGTACGAGGGGACGCGCGGCGTTCTTAATGATCTCTGGAAATTCGATCCGGCGACGCTTCAATGGACCTGGATTTCGGGCAGCGACTCAGCCGCTCAGCCTGGCAGTTACGGCACAAAGTACCTGCCCGATCCGTCTAATATTCCGGGAGCAAGATTGGAGCCCGCCATTTGGTTCGATGCCGACGGCGTGCTCTGGCTCTTTGGGGGAGACGGAAGTGATGCCACAAGCCACTGGGGTGGACTCAATGACCTGTGGAAATTCGATCCCGTGAGGCTGGAATGGGTCTGGGTTTCCGGGAGCGACTCTCTTAGTCTTGCGGGGATCTACGGGACCAAGGGCCAAGCCGATCCGCTCAATATGCCGGGCGCAAGACATGCCGCCCTATCTTGGTTCGATTCACAGGGGAGATTCTGGCTCTTCGGGGGTTCAGGCATAGGTTCAGCCGAAGGCGGCTACCTTAATGACCTATGGCACTACACCCGATAGATCAAGGACGCTTCATGATTCCGCTTGGGTGACTTTTTCCCCATCGAGATCTAGAATTGGGGAAACGGTGCTGGCCAGGAGGCTGATGATATGAAGGACAAGCTTTTTGCGCCAGGCTTTCTCCTGGTCTTTTGCTTAGCGGCATTCTCCTGCGGAACGTCCACTCAAGACGGCATAGAGCCGAACGAGACCAAGTCCTGGAACACGTTTCTCGGTTCAGGAGATTCCGACGTCGGATGCGGCGTTGTTGCTGACGACAGCGGCAACGTTTACGTCGCGGGATACAGCTACGCCTCCTGGGGCTCTCCCATCGCGGCTTACACTGGTTTCAATGACACGGTTGTCGCCAAACTCGATAAGAACGGGAACCTGCTCTGGAGTACTTTCCTCGGCCCCACGGGCACATCGGGCGCCCACGGATGCAGTATCGCCATTGATAATCAGGGGAATATCTACGTCACGGGGCTCAGCACGGATAGCTGGGGCTCGCCCATCAATCCGCATGACTTCGGATTCGACACCTTCGTTGCCAAGCTAAATAACAGCGGTGGGCTTGTCTGGAACACCTTCCTCAATTCGGACGATTCCGGTTACGACGGCGGCATCGCCTTGAACGACAACGGCGATATTTTCGTGATTGGGGCCAGCTTCCAGAGTTGGGGGACGCCTGTCAGGCCCTTCGCCGGTCCGCCCGATGTCTTCGTGGCCAAGCTGGATAATAACGGCTACCTCGGCTGGAATACATTCCTTGGCTCGGCCTCCTATGGCGACGACGGCCACGGGGTTGCCGCGGACGGCAACGGAAATGTATATGTTGTCGGGAACAGCAGTTTCAGCTGGGGTTCGCCGGTCAGGCCCATCTCGAGTCCCGATTCAATTGATGCCTTTGTCGCCAAGCTCGACGGGAACGGCCGCCTCCTCTGGAATACCTTCTTGGGAACGGACGGCGGCGCGGAGGATTATGCCGAAGATGTCGCCGCTGATGGCAACGGCGCCGTGTATGTGGCCGGCACCAGCAAAGGGGGAAGCTGGGGTTCGCCCGTTCGTCCTTATGAATATTACGACGTCTTTGTAGCCAGATTGGACGCTTCCGGAAACCTCGAATGGAACACTTTCCTTGGCTCTTCCGATTGGGAGGACGCCGCAGATATAGCCCTGGACGGCCGAGGCCATATCTTCGTTGCTGGGTCGAGCTGGGGCGATTGGGGCCCGGGCGCGGCCGGCTACCATGAAGGGGGCTCGGACGCCTTCGTAGCCGAGTTGGACGGCAACGGAAGCTTGCTCGCGAATGCCTTTCGTGGTTCTTCGGAAATCGACTACGGAAAAGGTATCGCGACTGACGCCGAAGGCAGGATCTTTCTCGCTGGATCAAGCTATGATACTTGGGGCCAGCCCATCAGGCTGTTCTCGGACAAGGGGACGGAATTTCCATCCAACAAGGCCGACGTTTTCGTGGCGAGGCTCGAGAGCCTGCGCTAACGGAAATCAACTAGCACTCGTTGCGAAAGTCGTCGCTTCCCTTGATCGGCCCGGCCGAACGTTTTCCTTGAGTAACATTTCCCGCACGGCGACCGAGCAGGACCTCAAGGAAGCGTTCGCGGCGTTCGGCGAGGTTTCGAGCTCCTCGATCATCAAGGACAAGTTCAGCGGCGAGAGCCGCGGTTTCGGCTTCGTCGAGATGCCGAACAAGGAAGAGGCCGATAAGGCTATCCCCGGCCTCAATGGCAAGGACCTCAAGGGCCGTCCGTTGACGGTCAACGAGGCCCGGCCCCGGACCGAGAAGGGCCTCAGGGGCCGCGGCAGCACCGCGCGCTGCCGCCCGGCCGGTCCTTGACTCCGGATCGAGGCGGGTCTATTCTTATCTCCGAACGGGGAAAGCCGATCCCAGGCCTCCCTCACGACCCCCGACCGACGGACAGGAGATTCCCATTCAGGAGGTTTCCATGCCAAGACGCATTCTGGCCGGTTTTGTGTTACTGGCAATGACCGCGGCGCTGGCCCTGGCCCAGGTGCCTGCTCGACGGACATTTCCGCCGCGGGAAAAGACCGGGCTGAAGGCCGCGGTCACCGTCATCGACCTGAGGAACGTGGCCGGCGAGAAGAAGCCTCCGAAACGGGCCGCGGACCCTCTTTTCTCGCTGCGGATGATGTCCGGATCCAAGCCGAACTCGGCGGTCTCGACCCTCGCACCAGCGCAGCTCGGCGAGGCCCTCCAGGGCGCTGGTATCAGCGTCGTGCCGTCCAACGTCTATGCCCGCTTCACCCCCGGCCAAAGCAACGCCCAAGGCAAGGGCTATATGTACTTGCTGGGGCCCGACGTGGTCTATCCCGACCACGTGCAGTTCACTCCTTCGGGGGAGCATGCCATCCCCAGGATGTTCAACGGCCCCATGGTCGTCCTCCGAGAGCCGGGGACCTATGTCTTCGATTTCCTGGCCGAGTTCCCTGATGCGCCGGTCGGTACCTATTATAGCTGCGTCGTGCTGGTCGGGCAGAATGATCTTCAGACGAAGGCCGTGGTGAAGACGGATGGCCCGCAGCACATCCTCGTCGTCTGGACCTTGGACCAGGACGGGCTGGCTCTTCCGGAAGACAGGAGGTCGGTCGGCATTCATTGCTACCTGTCGCGATCCGGCGGGCCGGACGTCCCTTGGGTGTTCTATCTGGCGGACGTCACGAAGATTTAAACGATTTCGGCTTCGTCGAGATGCCGAACAAGGAAGAGGCCGACAAGGCTATCGCCGGCCTCAATGGTAAGGACCTCAAGGGCCGTCCGCTGACGGTCAACGAGGCCCGGCCCCGGACCGATCGTCCCCGCACGGGCGGCGGCGGTGGCGGCAGGGGCGGCTTCGGCGGCGGCCGCGGCCGGTACTGATCGCTTAGCGAACTTTATTCGAACGCAAGAGGGCGGAAGCTCGAAAGGGCTATCCGCCCTTTTTTATTTTCGGGGGGATTTCACTCTTCGGGGACACGTAACGAATTCGCTTGAATTCTGTATCCTGCTCATCTGCGCGAAAGATAGGTCTTCAAACGGTCCTGGTCATCATCTGACATCCGGGTGAAACTGATCCCCATGCCCTGCATGTGGGCCATCCAGACGACCCGTCCCTCGCCCGAGATGGGGCTTCCCGATTCATCGCCCGGGGGACTGAACCGGAAGCTGATGGAAGAACCCTCAGGCAGCGGATTAATGGTATCTATGTACATCCCGCCATGGGACAGATCGTTGATCCGTCCATGGAAATTCAGTTCTTTGTGGTCAAAGCTCACTTCTGCGACGGCGAATGAACGGGACCCTTGTCGCTTTTCACCGTCCATGAGATCTCCTCGGATGCATCATGATATCCGGCCCCTGCTACGGCCTGGGAATAAAAAGACCCACCAAGTATATTGAGTTCTCGGAAAATAGGGAAGAGGGCCACGGGTGATCCGGATGAGAGAGACCACGTCCAGGGCAAGGGTAAAGACGTAAGGAGAGATACCAAACAAAGGCGAGGCCGAGTAAGTCATCGCCGGTTTCTGATTCGGGGCAGATCTTTTTATTGCCTATTTCCCCTGGAAGTGCTAGAAGTGGGGTTTCGTAAGGAGGTCCAAGATGACTATCAAGAAAATGCAGTGCCTGGTTCTGTTCCTCGCGCTTGCTGCGTCATTGGCCTTTTCGGCCGAGGCCCCCACTGTCGCGTTCAAAGCTGGGGATTTTTATCTCTCTCCCCAATTGGTTGGTGTTAGCGCAGGGAGCGCTGGAAAATTCGCGCTGGGTCCGAATGTCGAATACTTCTTATCGAAAGTCATCGCGGTCGGAGGGGACGTTTCGATCTACCTTGTATCCCCCGGCGGCTTGTCCCTGTTCCCCGACGTCGAATATCATTTCAATGTCAACGTCCGGGGCCTCGATGTTTTTACCGGAGCAGGCCCGTCCCTTTTCGTCGGATTCGGCTCGGAAGGAAGAACTCTATTCGGCGGTAAGGCCTTCGGCGCCGCGCGCTACTTCTTCACACCCGGCACCGGGGTCTTTCTAAAACTCGGAATCGCCTCTAACAAGGAAGGCACAGCCGGCCTCTGGGCCATCGGAGTCTCCTTCAAGTTATAATCTGGCATTCGAAAGTGGCCAGTCGCATGACAGACTTGGTCGGGAAGCCGGCGTCGCTCATCCCGACGCCGGCGCTGGTCGTCGAGACGGAGGCCCTCGAGCACAACCTGCGCCTCATGTCCGACTTCTTCGCCCGCCGCCACGCCAAGTTGCGCCCGCACTTCAAATCGCACAAGTGCGTCACGATCGCCAGGCGTCAGCTCGAGAATGGCAACGCCGTCGGCATCACCTGCGCCAAGCTTTCAGAGGCCGAAGTCCTTGAGGCGGGCGGGATCCGGGACATCCTCATCGCCAACCAGATCGTCGGACGGGACAAGCTCGAGCGTATCGCCGATTTGGCTCGGCAATGCCGTCTCAGCGTCGCCGTGGACGACGAATCCCAGGTGCGGCAGCTCTCCGCCGCGCTGGCCGGGACAGGCGCCACGGTCGGCGTCCTGGTCGAGGTGGACGTCGGATTAGCCCGCTGCGGCGTCCCGCCCGGCGAGCGGGCGCTCCAGATCGCCCGCACCGCGGCGACCGCCGCCGGAGTCGATTTCCTCGGCATCCAGGCCTATGAGGGCCACTGCATCACTGTCTTTGACCCTGAGGACAGGCGCCGGCAGGTCCTTGCTTCGATGCAGAAGGCCGTGGACACGAGGCGGCTCATCGAAGCGGCCGGCCTGCCTGTCCGAGTCCTCAGCGGCGGCGGAACGGGGTCCTATGATATGACGGGCCTCATGGACGGCGTTGATGAGGTCCAGGCCGGTTCTTACGCCCTGATGGACCATTACTACGCGAAAAGACGGCCCGAATTCGCTCTCGCCCTGAGCGTGATCACGACCGTGATCTCCAGCAACGGTGCTGATCACGCCGTCCTTGATGTCGGCGTGAAGGGGGTCGGGGCGGATCTCGGCCCTCCCGTCCTGGCGGACCGCCCGGAGGACGTGATCTCGCGCTTCGAGTCGGAGGAACATGCGTCCGTCCGGGTCGGCGGCCGTCCTCTGAAGGTCGGGGACAGGGTCAGGCTGTTCCCGTCTCACGGCTGCACAACCTGCACAGGCGCCTCTTCGCCGTTCGGAACGGGATGGTCGAGGACGTTTGGGCGATCGAGGGAAGCGGGTGTCTGGATTAAGGGGCCGTCAACCGGATCCAACAGCCGTCCGTTCTCGGGTCAGGTCCGGCTTCGGCCGTCTTCAGCGTGCTGAAACAGATTCAGGAGCTGCCACCGGCTCTTGACGCCCATTTTCTTGTAGACGTTGTAGACGTGGGACTGGACCGTTTTGAAGGAGATGAAGAGTTCCGACTCGATATCGCGGTAGCTCTTCCCGTCCAGAAGAAGCCGGATGATTTCAGCCTCCCGCTCCGATATCCGGTAGCGCTCGAAGACCGCCGCCATGCGGTCCTCGGCGACAGGCCGCAGCGGGTGCGCGGACGAATACCGCGCCAGCCATGCCCGCAGATAAAGAAGCGGCGGCAGGTTGGAGAGGAATGTCACCAGGGGGTCGGCGACGCGGTAGGCCCTGCCGGACGTGAGCACGTTCAGGAGGACAAAGCCGCCGATAAGGACCAGGCACCAGAGGAGGGCGAAGTTCGTCAGGCCGGTGCGCAGGGGATTGTTCGAACGGGGAAGCCAGACGAGCACCAGGACCGCCAGCATCGCGGCTTGGAGGAGGACATTCACGGAGGAAATGGCCGGCAAGGAGACGGAAATCCCGGCCAGGCGAACCTTCTCTTCCGACAGCAGAGCAGGCCCCGCGCCCATAACGGCGGCCAGCAGCGCGATCTGCAGGATGAAATAAGCGACGCGGCCGCCGAGGGAAAATCGCTTTCCGGCCCAGGCGAGGATCATGGCGATCGCGGCATAGACGGCCGCGATGCTGAACGGCCAGGCGAGGAGCGCGAAAACCCAAGCCACCGAGGCATGGATCGTCGGAGAAGCGGATTGGCGAAAGAGCAATTCCTGCGAAGTGTAGTTGCCCACAATCTTCAGGAAGCCGACGCCCAGGGACGCCGCCAGGTAGATCGCATAAAAGCGGAGGGGTTTCAGAGGAAAGCGCCTGGATAGGACGATTCCCAGCCGGACGGTCAGGATGCCGACCGCGAGCAGGACCATATAGGCCAGGGCGTTGTCGGGACGCACAATTCCTTCTATCACAAGACGAATTCACCGCGCAATCGGGAGAGGACTCCGGAAATGAAGGCCGGCGGCCGAGAACGGGGCCAGCCCGGCCTGGAATTCAGGGGACAGGTTCTTGACTGAAACGACGAAATCGGGCTGATTCCCGATTGCGCCGGACGCGTCATCGACCTAGATTCGGCATCGGGAGGCGATCATGAAGCCATTGGATCCTCTTTTCCGACGGGCCGAGGTCTCAGTCCTTGCCGCGCTCCTTGCCGCGCTCCTCCTGACGCCCCCGGGGGCCTCAGCCTCGCCGGGGCGGGAACTGACGGCCGAGGAGGTCGTCCGGCGCAACATCGCCAGCGCCGGAGAGGCCGCGGCGGTCGCCGGAATCCGGAACCTTTCCTTTTCCTGGGGGGTCCAGAGCTACTTCGTCGCGAGGGACGGGCGGATGAAGGTGGAGTCCGCGTTCGACCGGTCCGCCGTTTTCGAGACGCTTCTGGTCGACGGACGAAGCGCTCGCCGCAATCGGGTCAATGACCTGGGTGACTTGACCGGAGACGAACGCGCCGCCTGGATCTGCTTCGGACGGCTGGCCGGAGGCTTTTTCACCCTGCGGAACTTTCCCGGGCCATGGAGACTCGAGGGGACCCGCGTCTACGGGCCGGAGCGCTACCACGTTCTTTCGACCTCGGTGGAAACGCTTCGAGCGGCGTTCTTCGTCGATTCCGGCGATTATCGCCTTAAACGCATGATCCTGAGCATCCCTGATGCCTCCGGCTCCCGCCGCGAGCGATGTTATGAATTCGACGGGAAGGCGGACGTTCCGGGCCTGACGCTTCCGGCCATGCTCTATCTCTCGGAGGTGGGGGTGGGCGGGACCTCCAGTCCCCAGGCCAGGCCGCTCGCCGACCTGGCTGTCAACATCGACCTCCCGGACGACTTCTTTCGCCGGTTGGAGATCACCGCCGGCCGCGCGGACGCGGCTGCCGGCGAGATCTCCGGCCGCGTCATCGGCGCGGTCTTCGAAGACGAGGACCTCTTTGTCCGGATCTTCACCAATTGGACCGAAAGCGACGTCGCCCGGGCCGGCTGGCGGAACGGCGACCTCATCCTGGTCGAGTGCAACGGAGCTCAATTCGAAAGCCGGTTCTATTTCACCGAGGACAAGGTCGAGCCGCGGCACCAGGTCTATGAGCCGGGCCACTCCCTCATGACCCACGCGCCGATGCGGTACCCCGTGTTCTATGTCCAGTTCAACAATTGCGCGCCGAAAGACAGATACGAGCTTCTGAGATCACGGGCCGGGACCTTGGCGCCGATCACGGGCCGGAGGCTCAAGTGAAGGAGAAACCCATGATCAGCCGGAGAAGCTTCATCTCGATGACCGGATTCGGCGCCGCCGGGTTGGCTCTCGGGGAGTCGGCCGAAGGCAAAGACCGCGCCGGGGGTCCGGGGCGGCAGCCATCCCAGACGGCAACGGAGGAACCGCCGGCCCCGCCGCGGATCCAGGCCCGGAGGGCCCTCGGAAAGACCGGACTCGAGCTGTCCGACGTCGGCTGCGGCGCCATCAACCTCTTCAACCCTAACGTCCTCCGCTATGCCTTCGAATGCGGCGTCAACCACTTCGACACGGCCGAAGGCTACATGAACGGCAACAGCGAAAAGGCCCTGGGCCAGGCACTCAAAGACATCCGCCCCAAGGTCGTCATCACCAGCAAGTACCTGCTCCGCACCCCCGCGGACTACGACCGCGCCGCGCTCATCCGGCGCGTCGAAGCCAGCCTGAAGAGGCTTCAGACCGATTATCTCGATATCGCCATGGTCCACGACGCCGACCAGCCGGAGAAACTCGCTCACGAAGAAGTCGTCGCCGCCTATTCGGAGCTCAAGAGGCAGGGCAAGGCCCGCCTCATCGGCTTCTCCACCCACGCCCCCGGGCTCGTGCTCGAGCAAGCCGCGGCCTCGGGGGTCTGGGAGGTCCTTCTGACCATCTACAATCACATGGAAGGCCCGGCGGTCGAGAGCCTCCTCGCCGCGGCCCGCCGGCGGGGGATCGGGATCATCGCCATGAAGGTTCTCGCGGGCGGCATGCAGGGGAGCTTGAAACCCTTCGTCAACGACAAAGTCAGCTACGCCCAGGCCGCCATGCGCTGGGTCCTGGGCAGTCCCTGGATCGACGCGCTGATCGTGACCATGAGCACCTTCTCCCACGTCGAGGAATACGTCGCCGCCTCCGGCGCGGCGCCGCGGCGGACGGACGCTGCGATTCTCGAGCGCTACCGGGGCGAGGCCGGGACGCAATACTGCCGGGTCGGCTGCCGCGAGTGTCTCGCGGCGTGTCCGAGGGGCGTCGCCGTCAACGAGGTCCTCCGCTACGCCATGTACTTCGAACACTACGGCATGGAGAAGCACGCTTGCGCTCTCTACAGAAGGCTTGGGACGACGAGGAAGCCGACCGTCTGCGCCGGCTGCGAGGCGCCCTGTGAGAAAGCCTGTCCTCATGGGCTGCGGGTCCGCGACCGGCTGCTCCGGTCACACCGCCTGTTGCGAATCTGAACGAAGGCGCCGACGTCGGGATCATTTTGACTCGAGGAAGCACCTGTGGTAAGGATATTTCCAGGAGGGGATTATCAAGGTTTTCGCCGTTCTGTCCTTTTTAGGATTCGTTGTCTCCCTGGCGGTGGGGGTTGTCGTCTTCTTCCAGAATAAAAAGAAGATCCTCAACATTATCTTCGGCTGCTCGTGTTTCTTCGTCTCGCTGTGGTCCTTGTCCGAATTCATGTACCGTCAAGCCGAAAGCTATGCCACGGCGAACTTCTGGATAAAGGTCAGGGCCCTCGCCTGGACCTATCCCTTGGCCTTTCTATTCCACTTTCTCCTCATTTTTACCAATAAGACGAAATGGCTCGAGTCCAAAAAGACCCTGCTTCTCATCTATGCCCCGGCCGTTCTTTTTTCCATCGTGGACATCGGCACGTATTCAATCACGGGGCGGCCGGTGATGATGCCGTGGGGGTATACCTACAGCATCCCCGATTCCTGGGTCAACTGGCTCTGCAATGGCTGGACGGTTCTGCTGGGGATCCTCGCCCTGATCCTGGTGTTGCGCTACCATTTCCTGGTTTCTGATGAAAAGAAGAAGATACAAGCCAAGTACATCGCCCTGGGAATCAGCTTTCCCATCGTCAGCGGCATTCTGAGCGAAATCGTGCTCCCGGCGCTCGCCATCCGAATTCCCGAGTTGACGAGCGTGTCCATGACCGGGCTGGCCGTTTTCATCGGGTACGCCGTCTGGAAGTATGAGCTTTTCGCCATCAGTCCGGCCATGGCGGCCGAGAATATTATCGCCACGATGAACGAGATGCTATTCCTCTTGAGCCCG
Source organism: Candidatus Aminicenantales bacterium (assembly GCA_049696855.1). Taxonomy (GTDB): domain Bacteria; phylum Acidobacteriota; class Aminicenantia; order Aminicenantales; family Saccharicenantaceae; genus RBG-16-66-30. Next base: position 21,775 of record JBAVUQ010000111.1, on the reverse strand, counting down.
GAGGGAACGATCATCCGGACGAATCGAAAATCCCGGGAGGTTCTGGGCTATGAAGAGACCGAGCTCGTCGGGAAGCTCGTGGGTGCGGTCATGAGCGACGAGCCGGCCTGCCGCGGGCTGATCGACCGGATTAAAAAAGAGAAATCCGTCCAGAATATCGAGATCCTTCTCCGGACGAAGCCGGGGGAACGGATCCCGGCGATCTTTTCGGGATCGATGATCGAGGACCGAAAAGGCATGATCCTGGGAATCGTCGGCGTCTCCCGGGATATATCGGACCGAAAGCGCCTGGAAGAGGAATTGCGCGCCCTTTCCCTCATCGACGAGCTGACGGGCCTGTACAACCGGCGAGGCTTCTTGACCCTGGCTCGACATCAACAAAAGATCTCCGGCCGGACGGGAAACGAAATGTTGCTCATCTACGCGGATGTGGACGGCCTTAAAAAGATCAACGACACTTACGGTCATGATGTCGGCGACACCGCCCTCGCCGAGACGGCGAGAATTCTCAAGGAATCGTTCCGGAGTTCGGATCTCACGGCCCGTCTCGGGGGGGACGAGTTCGTCGCCCTGATGATCGAGGCCCCGACGCCTTGTTCCGAAGAGCTCAGGGCCCGCTTTGTCGAAAAGCTCCGGATGAAACTGGCCGGATTGGCTTTTCCTTTCAACCTGTCTCTGAGCATCGGCGTGGTTTGCTGTGACCCCAAGTCTCCGGACTCGATCGAAGAGCTTCTGGCCAAGGCCGATCAAGCCATGTACGCCCAGAAGCCGGGCCGGAAAGCGGGTTGATTCGCCGATCTCGATACGACGCTCCAAGTCATTTCCCCGCCCCTTTGGCGCCCCGGGCCGAGTCGATGGCCCCCTTGAGCTCCTCGTACGAAGGGGCCACGAAGGCCTTGCCGTTGACCAGGAACGTCGGAGTCGCGGAGACCCTCGCCTGCACGCCCTCCGTGATATCCTGTTCGATCTCGTCGGCGTGCCTGGCGCCGGCCAGACAGGCGCGAAAACGCCCGATGTCCAGGCCCAGTCTCCCGGCATATTCCTCGAGGTCCCGGGGCCCCGGCCGGCCGTGCGCGCCGAGCAGAAGCTCCTGGTATTCCCAGAACTTCCCCTGGTCGCCGGCGCACCGGGGCGCCCTGGCCAGCTCCCTGGCTCCTTCGTGCATCTCGAGCGGGAAATCCATGTAGACCCAGCGGATCTTGCCCTTGTACTCCTCGCGGATCCGGTTGACCATTTGCCGCGCCCCGCGGCAGACGGGGCAGAGATAATCGGAGAATTCGATGACCTCGACGGGAGCGTCCTCGGGGCCCAGGGCCGGGTTGCGGCCCTCTTCCGCTTCCTCCTCGATCTCCGCCAGGACCTCCTCCCTCGGGGGCCTCCTGAAGCGGAGCCGGTTCTCGCGGAAGATGAGCGCCAGGGACGCGCCGAAGGACAGGGCGGCCGCCGCGGCCCCCTGCAAGGCGCGATGGACGTCGAAGGTGAAGATCGCGAGCAGGGCCACGATAACGGAATTGAGCAGGCAGAAGACACACAGGGCCCGGATGGCGGCCATGATCGTCACGAAGGTCGCCTCGATCCCGAACCCGGCCATGACGGCCAAGAACATCAGCGGGCGGGCCAGGAAGAAGACGATTCCCAGGGCGGCATAGTAAGCGATCCCCCACCAGGGAATGGGGACGCGGAACAGGGTGAAGGTCGCCGTGCGGCGGCACCCCTCTCCGAAGAAGGCGCAGAAACGCTGGACCCACTTCACGCGGCGTTCCAGGATTGACATCAGGGCCACGACGAGGCCCAGCGCGATCAGGACAAGCGCGACGATCTCGTAGTCTTCTCTCGACAGGAACATGTTCCCCTCCCCATACGCCTCTGGCTCCATTTTACCATGTTTGAAGGGGGTTCGATCGGGATGGAGCATCTGAAGCCGATCTGCACTCCGTTGACAGTCCTGAAAATGTGACTTAGAATGCGGGAAGTGCCCGGCCGCCTTCTGCTGCGGCTGGAACAATCACGGGGAATATGATCAGGAGAAACCCATGAGAACAACGATCTGTATGGTCCTGGCAGCGGCCTGCGTCCTCGCGGCGCTGCCCGCCAGGGCTGAAGAAAAGCTGGAAGGCGAGGAGCTGAGGGTCATCCGCTGCACCTCTGGGGAAACGACCGTATGGAAGATGGTCGAGGACGGCTTTGCGGAGGCCGGCCAGTTCAGCGGCGAGACATCGCTGTACTGGCACGACGCCGCCGGAGTCGGCTCCGTTCTGGAGCTGACGCTGCCCGTGGCGAAGCAGGGACGGTACGCCCTCTCCGTCGGCCTGGCCCGCTACCGCACCTTCGGCACGTTCCAATTCCTGGTGAACGGCAAGGCCGCCGGCGCTCCCGTGGACATGTATGGCAATCCCGAAAAGGACGCCGCGTCGCCCTTCACCGTCACCCTGGGCACGTTCACCCTCGAGGCCGGCGACAACGTCCTGGCGCTGCGGCTGACCGGCACGAACAAGGACACCATCATGGGCAACCACGGAGTCGCCGTGGACTGGGTGAAGCCGGCCTACCAGGGCCCGGTTGTTCAAACGACCGGCGCCGTCGGGGGCGGTGGCGCGACGGGGGCGGCGGTGACCTACGAAGCGGACAAGCTGCGCGTGGTCAGCCGCACGTCCGGGGAGACGACCGCATGGAAGATGGTCGAGGACGGCTTCGCGGAGCCCGGCCAGTTCAGCGGCGAGACAACGTTGTACTGGCATGACGCCGCGGAGGCCGGCGCCGTTCTGGAGCTGGCGCTGCCCGTGAAGAAGCCGGGACATTACGCCCTCTCCGTGGGCCTGGTCCGTTACCGCACGTTCGGCACGTTCCAATTCCTGATGGGTGGCAAGGAGGCCGGCGCTCCCGTGGACATGTTTGGCAACCCCGAAAAGGACGCCGCGTCGCCTTTCACCGTCACCCTGGGCGCGTTCACGCTCGAGGCCGGCGACAATGTTCTGGCGCTGCGCCTCGTGGGGACGAATCCGAACACGGTCATGCCGAACCATGGCGCCGGCATCGACTGGATCCGCCTGACGCCCGTGGCCGCGCCGCCCAAACCGGGCAAGAACGAGTGAGCCGGCAACAGGGGTCTTGAGCAAGCCTTGAGCGCTCCCAACAAAGAAGAATAATACGAACGCAAAGGGCGTATGCCCCGGTAGGGAGCCCGCCCAATTTTTTGCGGTCTTTTTCGGGGCATGATACCTCTTTGCTCCTGATACGTATAATCGATTGGACTTTTAAAGGAATGGTCAAGAACATGCGAAAATCCTCTGTTTTTCTCGTTGTCTTGATGGCGGCGGTGTTATCGGCGGCTTATCCTGGCGCCCCTCAGAAAGCGGGGGAGCAGCTATCGGAACGAGACCAGTGGGCCGCGGACCTCGATTTCCTGGCGAAAGAGCTTCCGGCCAGGCACAAGAACCTCTTCTTCAAGATCACACCCGTAAGATTCCAGGCGGAGGTCGCGGCCTTGAAAGCGCGGATCCCGGAGCTCGGCCGGCCCCAGTTCCTGGTCGGCCTGGCCCGCCTCGTGGCGACCGCCGGGGATTCCCACACGTCGTTGACGGTCATCCCCCAGAAGGCCTTCCCCTTGAAGCTCTACTGGTTCAAGGAAGGGATCTGCGTCACCGACACGACGCCGGAATACGCGGAACTCCTCAACGGCCGGCTGGCGGCCGTCGACGGGCATCCGGTCGAAGAGGTCGTCCGCGCGTTCTCCGGAATCATTCCCCACGACAACGAAGCCCAAATCAAGGATTTCGTGCCGAGGTTTCTGGGCTCTTCCGAGCATCTCATCGGGCTCGGGCTCATCGCGGAACCCGAGGAGGCGACGGTCTCGGTCCGGACGCCCGCCGGCGGGACGGCCTCGGCGAGAATGAGAAGCCTCCCCCGCAGCGCGATCGGGACGATCTCCTGGGCGGCGCCGGCGGTCGACCCCTCGCGCCTCCCCCTCTACCGCCGGACCGCCGGTTCGGCCTATGAATTCGCCTATCTCGCCGAATCACGGACGCTCTATTTCGCCTACAATTCCTGCCGGGACCTTCCCGACCGGCCGTTCGCCGCATTCGCCGCCGGGCTTTGGGATACGATCCGGAAGAATCCCGTCGATCGGCTGGTCATCGACCTGCGCAACAACGGCGGCGGGGATTCGTCGATCCTCGACCCGTTCATCGGGGAGCTGGCCGCGGCGAAGGAGATCAACCGGAAGGGGCGTCTATTCGTCATCGTCGGCCGGAGGACGTTCTCCTCGGCGATCCTCAACGCCCTGGACCTCAGGAAGAAAACGGAGGCCGTTTTCTACGGCGAGCCGACAGGCGGAAAACCGAACCATTACGGCGAGATCGAGACCCTGACTCTTCCTCATCTCAAGCTCGGTGTATCCTACTCGACCAAATACTTCCAATTCGTCGAAGGAGATGACCCCTCCCTGATGCCGGATGTCCTGGTCGAGCTGACCCTCGACGATTATCTCGCCCTGCGCGATCCCGCCCTCGAAGCCATACTGGCCAAAGGCCCGGTCGGACGCTAGGGCAACCGGGCAGCCCGCCGTCGTACCGGGGACATGCCCCGATTCTTGGGGATACGTACAAATTTCGAGAGAAATTGAGTACGTGTCCCCTTCCTTAGCCGGTTCCGTAGAAATGAGGATAGAGATCCTGTTCGGAGATAAAACGAAGAGCTTGATGGTAGATCGCTTGAACGGTTCCGGGCTTCCGTTCGGAGCGATACGGAGAGAGAATCACATACTCGCCCCGGTGGCTAGTCGACGAGCCCGAGTTGGCCGCAGGCCGCCATGAGAGCCCGGCCTCGGGGGCTGCGCAATTTGACCAACACGCCGGCCGCCTCGAGACGTTTTGTGAACGACTCGATCTCGGCTTCGGTCGGAGCGCGGCCGATGGGGGAGGAGCCGGGATTGTAGGGGATGAGGTTGAGGACAGCCCGGCCGGACGGCGCCGCTGTCCGGAGGAAGGCCGCCACCCCTTCCGCCGCGCCCGGGCCGTCGTTCCGGCCCGGGATGAGGCAGTAGTTCACCGCGAGCGCGAAATTGCGGCGCTGGGGATAAAGGGCCAAGACGGCGGCCAGGGCCCCGAGGCCCACGCCCCGGCTCGCCGGCATGAGCTCGCCGCGGAGCCCTTCGTCAGGCGCGTTGAGGCTCACCGAAAGATTGAGGCGCTTGAGCCCGAGGCCCCTGAGACGGGTGATGCCCTCGGGCAGGCCGAGGGTGCAGACCGTGATATCGTCCTGCGAAAACGCGGGACCGGATTCGTCGAGGAAAATAGCGAGGGCTCCCGCGAGGCCCTCGAAATTGTCGAGCGGCTCGCCCATGCCCATGAAGACGATCTGGCCGATGTCCCAGCCCAAGGTCAAGCGTGCCGCCGCGTACTGGCCCACGATCTCCTCGGACCGGAGGTCCCTCACGAAGTTCCGCCGGCCGGACTCGCAAAAGACGCATCCCATCCGGCAGCCCACCTGGGAGGAGACGCAGAGGGTGGCCGGTCCGGGTTCGGGGCCGCGGCGGGCCACGGGAATGCGCACGCATTCGACGCGCCGGCCGTCGTCGAGCCGGAGGAGGGCCTTGGCCGTCGCCCCGAAGGGCCCCGCCTCCTCGATGACGCCCTCGACGGCGGGCAGCTGGAGCTTGACGCGGGCGGCCAGCGCGGCGGCGGTCTGCTTGGCGATGGCCTCGCAACCGGGCTCGAAGCGGCCCTCGGCGAAGGCCCGCCTATAGAGGCGGCCCAGGGCCCGCGAACGTCCGCCGCGGCCGGCCAACGTCTCGAAGGCCGGACGGGTCAAGCCCAGGATGTTCACGCGCCCGTCGGTCTCCGGCATGGGGCCACTGTAAAGGAATCCCCGCGCTTATTCAATGCGAGCCGGCCAGGACGGCCGCGGCGGGATCGCCGGGCCGGAGCGGACCGGACTCCGAGGCCGGGTAAGGCCGGAGGGCCACCGCGAGTCCGGCGTCCCCCGGGAGCAGGCTCGGCTGGCTGAACGACGAAATGAACAGGTTCTCATGCCGTCTCCCGATGCAGGAGAGGACGCCCTGCAGCGGCTCGCCGGGCCCCGATCCGGGGATATCCACGAGCGTGTAGTGGTTCTTCTTGGTGAACAGGGGCTCCTTGACGTTCGGGTCCAGGAAGTTCCGCTGGCCCCCGCCTCCCGTGATGACCATGAGGACGCCGTTGTAGACCAGCGTGGCGTGGACGTGCCGGTGGCCGAACGCCGCCAGGACGACGTGATGGCGGGCCAGGATATCCAGGAACTCCTTCTCGTTCTCGATCGCCGGCGTGAGCAGGGAGGCCAAGCCCGGGTCGATCCTCCTGAACGGGGCCCGCGGCGGGACGTGGGCGAAGAAGAACTTCCGGGCCGGGGCGGACGGGCTGAGGGCGCCCTCGAGCCAGTCCAATTGCTCGCGGCTGAAGCCGTGCGCCCCGTGGGGTCGTGAGTCGCCCATGAACACGAAGCGCTTGTCGTCCAGGTCGAAGTAAAAGTCCCGGTCGCCGAAGAAGGCCCGGGCGAGCCGCTCGCCCTCCTCCCGGACGTCATGGTTCCCGTCGACGTGGAGGATGGGGCAGGGCGGATCCTCGATGACCTTCAGGTAGGCGCCAAATGACTCGATGACAGGCGAGACGGCCCGGTCCCCCAGATGGACGATGAACGAGGGCGGCGGGTCGAGGGCCCCGATCTCGCGGAGGAAGCCCCTGAAGGTCTCGTTGTGGTCGGAGACCGTGTCCCCGATGATGACGAACCTCAGGTCCCGGCCGCGGCGCCCGGCCTGGATCGCGCGCGCCGCTTCGAGGTTCGTGGGCACGAGTCCCCGCATCTCCTGCGGCAGCGTGATGAGGGTCTCGTCTTCGCGGAACCGGGACAGGTCATATCCGCCGTTTTCGACGCCGTATCGGCAACGGCCCGTCAGCAAGGCCAAGGCCAGCGACATCAATACGACTCTCATTCGGAACATGGATCGTTTTCATTTCTCCCAATTTCCATTATAGCGGACGCCCCAAGCCGCCTCCCTCCGACGGCAGGGGACTAGGAATCGAGCGGAGATTCTGAGAGAATGATAGCGGGCTTCCCAATGAAGCCTTGGGGGAAGGGCCATGACAACAAAGAACAAGTGGCACAAGACCGTCGCCGACGATCAGCTCAAGGAAGGGGCGCCTCTCGGCGCTCGAGTCGGCACGCGGGCCGTGTTCCTGGCTCGGGTCGAGGGCCGGATCTGCGCCATGGGCGGGAAATGCAGCCATTACGGCGGGCCCCTCGAGAAAGGGCGGCTCCAGGGCCATACGATAACGTGTCCCTTGCACACGGCGAGGTTCGATGTCCGGTCGGGACAGGTGCAGGCGCCCCCGGCCCTCGACGATCTGGCCCGCTACGAGACGAAGGTCGAGGCCGGCAGCGTCTATGTCAGGAAAATTCCGGCGGAGGTGCTCTCCGTCCCCTGCGGACATGACGATCGGACCTTTCTCATTCTCGGGGCGGGGGCGGGCGGCCTGAATGCGGCGCTGGCGTTGAGAAAGATCGGCTTTGCCGGGAGGGTGCTGATGGCCACCGCAGAAGCGGACCTGCCGTACGACCGCCCGGACCTCTCCAAGGGATTCATGGCCGGCGACACGGCCAGGGACAAGCTGGCCCTCGAGCCCGAGCCCGTCTACCGGCAGATCGGCATCGAGGTCCTCAGAGAATACCGGGCGACCGGCGTCGACAGACGAAAGAAGACGGTCGCATTTTCAAATAGACGGAGGCTCCGCTACGACAAGCTCCTGTTGGCGACCGGCGGGACGCCCAGGATTCCCGAAATTAAAGGAAACCGGCTGCCCGGCTTTTTCGTTTTGAGAAGCCTCCGCGACGCCGACGCCATCGCCTCCGCGCTCTCCGGGGCCAAAACCGTGGCCGTGATCGGCGGCAGCTTCCTGGGGCTCGAGGTCGCCGCATCGCTCCGCTCGCGGGGCCTCGACGTCCATGTCATCGCGCCCGAAGTCGTTCTGATGGCTCGCGTGTTCGGCGCCCGGGTCGGCGCGTTTCTCAAGAGAAAGCACGAGAAGAGCGGCATTGTCTTCCATCTCGGAAGGACGGTGACGGAAGTCTCCGGCGACAAGAAAGTGAGCGGCGTGATCCTTTCGGACGGCTTCCGGCTCGCCGCCCAGGTCGCCGTCGCGGCGATCGGCGTCGTCCCCGCCACCGGATATCTCGAGAAGAGCGGCCTCGTCGTCAAGGGCGCCGTGCCGGTCGACGCTAGGCTCCGGACCCGGGACCCGGACATCTTCGCCGTGGGGGATATCGCCCTGGTCCCGGATCCGGTGACCGGCGAGCTCCGGCGCGTGGAGCACTGGGCCGAAGCCGAGCGGCAAGGGCGGCACGCGGCCTTGGGCCTGGCCGGCATCGAAAAAGCCTACGGCGAGATTCCGTTTTTCTGGACGAACCAGGGTGACGTTTCCATAAAATACGCGGGCTATGCGAGTTCCACCGATCGCATCGTCTTTCGGGGCGACCTCGAAGCGGAGAAAGTCCTCATCGGCTATTACCGGAAAGGCGCGTTGCGGGCGGTGGCGGCCATGGGCCGGACGAAGGAGTTCCTGGCCGCTCTGGAGATCATCAAGGCCGGGGCCGGGATCCCGCCGTCCCGGTTCAAGGACCCGCGCGTCGATTTGGGGAATATCTTTTCTTGACCAGGGAGGTCAGGGGAAGGATAGATTGAGAACGAGTGGAAACTGAAGGCGGCGAATAAAAACGGGAGAGCGACATGAAACGAAATGACTTTATGAAAACGTGCGCTGGTGTATGCGGCTGCGGCGTGCTGGGATTTCTGGCTCCGCTTTCGGCCTCGGCTGAGGGCAGGGAGGGACAGACAACGACCGTCCCGGACGATAATAGCCAGTTGAAACGGCAGATCGATGGAGCCCAAGAGCGCTTCGCCAAACTGTTGTCCATCATGGGTGAAGATCTCGACGGAGCCGTCCGTCTCAAGATCCTGCGGAGCCTGGGCCGGGAATGCGCCCAGGACTACAGCGCGCTTTTCCAGAAACACCGCGGCGATCTCAAAGGCTTTCTGGCCAAAATACAGACGGCCTGGGTCGAACGGGCCGAGTACGATGAAAAGAACGGCATTCTGCGCCTCATCGGCAAACCCAGTCCCTGCTCATGTCCCCTGGTGAAAGCCGGGCGAACCCCGGGCGAGTTCTGCGACTGCACCCTCGGCTGGCAGGAGGCGGCCTTTTCGACCGTGCTGGGCAAGCCCGTCGCCGTCGAGATCGAGGAATCGGTCCTGCGCGGCGGTTCGAGGTGCAGCTTTCGCATCGCCGTCAAAGCATAGTCCCGAAGCGTCTGATCCCGGAGTACGACCGGACCATTGAGCGCCTCGGCGGGACCTGAAGCCCTCAGACACGAAAATCCCTCCTCGATCGTCGATACAGATGAAGGCCATGAGAACGAATACGGACGCAGCCTCGACGCGGAGCGAGATCGAAAGGACCTATCGCGAACGCAGGAGCGGCTTCCTGGCCTGGGCGCGGGGGCACGCCCCCGACTTCGCGACGGCGGAGGACGTGCTCCAGGAGGCCTTCATGAAGGCCCTCGCGAACGCAAGCGCGCTGTCGATCGTCGAGGACATGGCCGGATGGATCTTCGCCGCGATGCGGAACAGGCTCACCGATCTCTGGAGGGGAAAAGCCGCGCGCCGTCGGGCCGGGGCGACGGAGCTTCCCGAGAAAATCCTCGAAGAGATCGCGACCGCCGCGGGATTCGATCCCTATGACGAGCTCGTCCGCGGCGAGCTCGCCGGGGCGATCGAGGCGGCGATCGGCGCCTTGCCGGCGCCGCAGCGCGAGGTCCTCTTGGCCCAGGCCGTCGAGGGTCTGACCTTTCGCGAGCTGGCCGAACGGACGGGCGCCTCGATCGATACGCTCATGGCGCGAAAGCGCTACGCGGTCAAGAAGCTCGCGGCGGCGCTCATCGAGTGGTACGACTTTGAATGATCGGAGGTCAATCATGTGGCATTCTGAACGGAACGAGAACTGTCATAAAGGCTGGTCGGAGCGATCCGTCAGGGCGAAGGTCCTCTTGATAGTAGGGGCCGCCGTGATGGTGCCGGCCTTCCTCGCGCTCTTCGGCGCGGTGACGATGTGGCTGTGGAACTGGCTCATGCCGGCGATCTTCAAGCTTCCCGAGATCGGGTTCTGGCAGGCCGTCGGACTGCTCCTGCTCGCGCAGATCTTCTTCAAGGGCGGGCACGCCGGCCGCGCGGGCAGGGCCCGATGGCGGAGGGCGAAGCTCCGGGAGCGGATGCGCCAGGACGAGCCGGAAGCGAAAACGGAATCCTGACATCCGGGCGTGCGCGGAAATACCATCGATCCGTGCTCGGATGAAAGGAGACAGGCAAGTGATCAGCCGGATTTGGCATGGCTACACAACCCCCGCGAAGGCCGATGCTTATGAGAATCTTTTAAAGGAAGAGATCTTTGTCGGCATTCGCGGGCGGAAGATCCCGGGTTTTCGTGAAATACAGCTTTTTCGCCGGGACCTCGGCGCGGAAGTCGAGTTCATCACGGTCATGTGGTTCGACTCCCTGGATGCGGTGCGCGCGTTCGCCGGGCCCGATTATGAAGCCTGTGTCGTTCCGCCTCGGGCCAGGGCGATCCTGTCCCGCTTTGATCAGCGCTCGCAGCATTACCAAGTCCGTGAACGCCTGACCAGTTAACGAGGACGATGGAGCCGAACGCCCGTCAAAAGACGATCACCGGGACGCCCCGCGCCCGGGCCTTCTCGGCCAGCCCGCGGAGCGCGCTCCCGGGGGCAGGGGACAGGTCACTCGAGGGACAGCCGCGGGCGAGCGTGTAGAGCTGGACCGCGACAGGTCCGATCGCGACGAGCCTCTCGATCCAGGCCGGCGCTTCCGACTCGTCGAGGTTCCCGGCCGCGCCGGCCGCGACAAGCGACTGGACGGTGACGGGCGCCCGCTCCGCCACGATCCGCAGGCCTTCCGTGATCGCCTTCAGGGTGATTCCCCGGGCCGGCCGGTTGTAGCGTCGAAACACGTTTTCTGTCCCGCAGTCGAGCTTCATGATGCGAACGTCCAGGCGGGCCAGGGCGGCCCGGACATCGGGATCCTTGGTCCCGGCGGAATTCGAGAGGACGGCCGTCCGCAGGCCTCCGCCGAACCGCGCCCGGATGGCGGCCACGCGGTCGACCATTTCCGGGAAATCGGGATGGAGGGTCGGCTCGCCGTTTCCCGAGAACGTCAGATAGGCGGGCGGTGCCGGCAGGGCCTCGAGCGCCCGGACGACCGCCTGTTCAACTTCGTCCGCCGTGGGCAGGGCGGCGGTCTCGGAACTCAGGCTAACGGCCGTCTCCTTGGTCCAGCCGTATTGGCAATAGACACAGTCGAAAGGGCAGCGCTTCACGTGGCCGGGGAAGAGGTTGATCCCCAGGGACGCCCCCAGGCGCCTCGATCGAACGGGCCCATAGGTCAGGCCTTTCTTGAGTTCGAGGATCATGCCGTCCGGCTCCCCGCCGGCGCTCCGAAACGGTCGCGCAAGGCCCGGCCCAGCCGGCTGACGCCCTCCCGGATCTCCTCCTCGTCGGTCCGGGCGATGCATATCCGGAAGTGCTCCGAAGCGGCGGCGCCCAGGAAATAATTCTGGCCGGCCGAGACGATCACGCCGTACGGCTCGAGGAAGGCTTCAAGCTCGGCCCGGCTCAGCCGTTCCGGCATCCGGACCCAAAGGGTGTAGCCCCCGGGCGGCTCGGTCCACGTGACGGAACCGGGGAAGGCCGCCTTCATCGTCTTGAGGGTCAGGTCCAGACGCCTGCGGTAGGCGCGGTGCAGCCGCCTCAGATGCTTGTCGTAGTGGCCCTCCTCGCAGAACCGGTGCATGAAGACCTGGGCCAGGTGGTTCGAGGTCAGGTCGGTGTAGCGCTTGACGGCGGTGAGTCGCCGGATGCACTCCCGGTCGGCCGCGATCCAGCCCACCCGGAGCCCGGGGAAGAGGGCCTTGGAGAAGGTCCCCACATAGATGACGACGTTCCCCTCGTCCATGGATTTGATGGGCAGATCCACCCGGCCGTAATATTTCATGTCCTCTTCGAAGCCGTCCTCGACGATGGGAACGTGCCGGGCGCGGCAAAGGGAGAGAAGCCGCGTCCGGTGCTCGTGGCCGGTCGTGATCCCCGTCGGATTCTGGAAGTTCGGCATGGTATAGACGAACGCGACCTTGTCCTTCTTGAGGATCTTCTCCAGCCGGTCGAGGTCCAAGCCGTCGTCGCGCATGGGGACCGCGGTCACGGCCGCGCCGCTCAACCGCAGCAGGGGGATGATGAGGGCGTAGGTCGGAGCCTCGATGACGACCGTGCTCCCCGGCCGCGCGAGAATCCGGATGAGGAGGTCGAGGGCCTGCTGGGCGCCGTTGGTGATCAGGATGTCGTCCCCCGTCGCCGCCACGCCGTGGAGGCGCATCCTTCGGGCCAGGTGGTCCCGCAAAGGAGCGTATCCCCGGTGCGAGCCGTACTCGAAGAGCTCGGCGGCATCGCCCCCGAGGGCCCGGCTGAACGTCCGGCGGATCGGACCCAACGGAAAGAGCCTTGGGTCGGGATCGAGCTGGGCCAGGCTGATCGCGTCCGCCCCGGGACCGGACCGGGCGGGCGCCTCCGCCGGGGGACCTTGATACGCCCTGTAGGCGCGCTCGGCTTCGGGCCTGGCCCGGCCCCGCCAATCGATCTCATGCCCGGCGACGGCGGCGTCGGCGCCGACGCCCCCTCTCTTCTGGACGATGGTGTAGGAGCCGGGCCGGCGGCGCAAGTAGCCTAAGGCCTGAAGCTCGGCATAGGAGTGGGCGACCGTCGTGCGGTCGACGCCGAGCTGAGAGGCCAGCCGCCGGCTGGAGGGGAGGGCCTGGCCCGTCTGGAGCGTTCCGGCGTCGACGAGGGCCCGGACCTTGTCGATGACCTGACGATACAGGGGCCGCGGCCCCTTCCTGTCGATCGTGAGCATCATGGTTTTTCTCCCGGCGCAGGCGTCGCGACCAGGATAACGCAATAAATTGGCATAGCGCAACAGCCGATTCCAGACAAAATAATCCCATCCAATTTGGGGACAGCCAGATCTCCCGAAGAGGCCGGCCGGTCCCATATTCTTGACTCCCGCCGGCGGCCGGCCTATCCTCATCTCATGAGGGGAGGGATCGGCCCAAACCCTGAAGCCAGAGATTTCGAGCCGGTTGCCATAAGGAGAGCGGCGAATGGAATTCCATGAGGCGGTATCCAGGCGGCGGACGGTGCGGCAGTTCGGACCCGAGCCCGTACCCGAGGAGGCGATCCGGCGGGCCCTCGAAGCGGGGCTGAAAGCGCCCTGCAACGCCCACCTCAAGAGCTGGCAGTTCATCCTGCTGCGCGACCGGGAGCGGAGGCTCCGGGCCGTGGCCGAGGGCCTGAAAGCCAGGGACATGAAGGACCGGGACGAGATCGAGCGGTTCGTCGCCCGGTTCAGCGACGAAGAGCTGAAGTCGGTCTATCGGCGCTCCCTGCCGGTGCAGCTGAGCATGATGCTCGAGGCCCCCGAGGTCCTCGTCGTCTGCTACAGGATGAAACCGATCGCCGGATGCCGCACGCTCTTCGAGCTGAATCCCCTGGCCTCGGTCTGGATGTGCATCGAGAACATCATGCTCGCGCTCGCGGCCGAAGGCCTCTTCGGATGCACCTATACCCCGTACGACGGGCAAGGTCTGATGGACGTCCTGGAGGCGCCGCCGGGATATCAGGCGGCCGCCGTCATTCCCATCGGTTTCCCGAGAACGGAGCCCGAGGGCCAAACGCCCGAGAACCTCGACGCGCGCCTTCACATCGACGTCTGGGGGAGCGCTCGTTTGCCTTGACACATACAGCTGAAGAGTTGTTAAATGAAATAGAACTAAGAACAGACCATGGAAAACGGCCAAAAAGGGGCGTGACAATCATGGCTAAGAAAATTCTGGTCGTCGACGATGATGCGGACATCGTTTTACTTCTCGCCGCTCGGCTAAGAGCGAATCACTATGATGTCATCGTGGCCCATGACGCGGTCCAGGCTGTGGACAAGGCCATTCGCGAGAAGCCGGATCTCATCCTCTTGGATATCAAGATGCCTGCGGGCAGCGGCGTCAGTGTGATGGACCATCTCAGGAATTCCTCGGAAACCGTATTGACCCCGGTCATTGTCATTACGGCCTATCCCAGCCCGGAGTTGCAGCAACAGGTCAAGGAAATGGGGGCCAAAGGTTTTATCTCCAAACCATTTACGGCTGAAGATGTGCTGCCGAGAATCAGGAAGATCCTGGGAGAGGCAAGTTAAGGGCATAGCGGCCGGGCATTCATTTCTTCGTCTGGCTATCGCGGCGGCCCTGGCGCTTTCCGCCGGGACGGCTTCGGCCGAACTGATCGCCAAGCTGCCGGAGGTGCTGAACCCCTTCTTCCTCACGATCGCCGACGGCCGCATGTATATCGTCGAGAATTCCGTGGCCGTGCACATCTACACGCTGGGCCCTCAAGGCCCCGGCTTCATCAAAACATTCGGCCGCGAGGGCCAGGGGCCGGGCGAGTTCGACTTCATTTATACGGTCCGCGTCTTCAAGGACCACCTGGATATTCCCGGCTCCAATAAGCTGGCTCGCTTTTCACTGGAGGGCGATTATGTCAGCGAAGTCGCGGTCACGGTCGGCGCGTTCAAGGGGGCGGTTTATCGCCTGGGCGACGGGTACGTAATCAGGGACGTCAATATCGACGAGAAGGGCGCCACGACAACGATCCGTCTCTACGACAAGAATTTCAAGCTGGTCAAAGAGATCGGCGCCCGCACCTCCTCCGGGGGCTTCCCGAAGATCAACTTGGTGGCGGACTATTACGCCCCTCGCGTGGCCGGCGACGAACTCTACGTGATCGACGCGGCTCAGGATACCGTCGTCACAGTCTATAACCGGAACGGCGCCCAGCAGAAACAGATCCGCCTGCCTCTGGAGCCGCTCAAGATGACGGCCGCCCTGAAGGAAGCCATCGTCAAGCCGATCAAGGAGAGCCCGGAAATCAAGGCTCGATGGCAGGAATATGAAAAGCGGCTGTTCTTCCCCGACCGGACGCCCGGCCTCGATTATTTCGAGGTGCTCGACGGGAAATTCGTTGCCCGAACATGGCGGTATCGCCAGGACAAAGTCGAATTCGCCCTCTTTGACGGGGAGGGACGCGAGTTGAAACGGCTGGACCTGCCTTTCACCGGCCGGCTGTCCAACGGCATCCTGTTCTGCTTCTACCAGGGCCGCTATTTCTATCTCCGCGAGAACCCCGAGGAGGAGGTCTGGGAGCTTCACGCCGAGAAGGCCTGGTAGGCCGATCAGGCGCATATCATTCGGAGGACGGGCCGTCTCGCGCCGGATCTTCAAGGATGCGGGGGTCCGCCGGCGGAGGTCAGGGACCTGAAACTCACGGCGATGCTCGGATTGGCCGGCTTTCCGGTATAATACGGATGACGATTCTTCCCGCTCCCGCGAGGTGATCATGAACAGACTGTTGCGAGCCGGCCTCGTTCTTGTGCCGGGCCTCCTGCTGGCCTTTCCCGTCATGGCCGCGCCCGGGCCAGTCAAGCCCGCGATCGCGCCGAAAGCCCGTCCCTTGCCTCTCAGCGACGTTCGCCTGACCGGCGGTCCGCTGAAAGTGGCCCAGGACCGTGACGCCGAATATCTGCTGTCCCTTTCGCCCGACCGGATGATGGCCTTCCTCCGCAAGGCCGCCGGGCTCGAGCCCAAGGCGCGGGGCTACGGCGGATGGGACGGGGCTGACCGCCAGCTGACCGGCCATATCGCCGGCCACTACCTCTCCGGCGTGAGCCTGATGTACGCCGCGACGGGGGACCGGCGGTTCAAGGAGCGGGCCGACTATCTCGTCGCCGAGATGAGGGCCGTCCAGGACAAGCACGGCGACGGATACATCGGCGCCCAAACCGACCGCGCCAAGACGCCGGGCAAGATCCTCTACGGCCAGCTGGCCGCCGGGGATATCCGCTCGTCCGGTTTCGACCTCAACGGCATGTGGTCGCCTTGGTACGTCCAGCACAAGATCTTCGCCGGCCTGCGCGACGCCTACCGCTTCACCGGAAGCCGCGAGGCCCTCGAGGCCGAGACCCGGTTTGCGGCCTGGGCGGAAGGCATCCTGGCCGGGCTCGACGACGCCCAGATCCAGAAAATGCTGGGCACCGAATTCGGCGGCATGAACGAGGTCCTGGTCGACCTCTACGCCGACACCGGCGACCGGCGCTGGCTCCTTCTCGCGGACCGCTTCGACCACCGGGCTATCGTCGAGCCTCTCGCCCGCGGCGAGGATATCCTCCGCGGCAAGCATGGCAATACCCAGGTTCCCAAGCTCCTCGGGGTGCTGGCCCGCTACATCGCCACGGGCAGGCCGGCCGACGGCGCCGCGGCGACCTTCTTCTGGGAGCGTGTCGCCCTTCACCACAGCTTCGCCACCGGCGGGCACGGGCGGAACGAATACTTCGGCGAACCCGACAAGCTCGACGACATGATCGAGGGCCGGACGGCCGAAACCTGCAACGTCTACAACATGATCAAGATGACCCGGGCCCTCTTCGCCCTCGACCCGCAGGTCCGCTACGCCGACTTCCATGAACGCGCCCTCTTCAACCACATCCTCGGATCGATGGATCCCGCCGACGGCGCCACCTGCTACATGGTCCCCGTGGGCCAAGGCGTCGTCCGCGAATACCAGGATATGCAGGAGGATTTCACCTGCTGCGTCGGCTCGGGCATGGAAAGCCATGCCTTGCACGGGGATGGGCTCTATTACGAGTCGGGGGACACGCTCTGGGTGAACATCTACGCGCCTTCGACGGCGGCCTGGACGGCGGCCGGCGCCCGGCTGACCATGACGACCTCCTTTCCCGAGGGGGAGGCGGCCGGGCTCGTCCTCGAGATGAAGAAGCCGCGCCGCTTCACGATCGCGCTCCGCCGTCCGTTCTGGGCGGGCGAAGGGTTCTCGGTCACGGTCAACGGCGTTCCCGTCAAGGACCCGGGCCCGGCCGGATCCACCATCCGCCTCGAGCGGACGTGGAAGACGGGGGACAACGTGGCCCTGGTCCTGCCCAAGGCCCTCCGGCTGGAGCCCCTTCCCGACAATCCGGACCGGGCGGCGATCCTGTGGGGTCCGCTCGTCCTGGCCGGCGACCTCGGCCCCATTCCGCCGAGACAGCCCCGCGACGAGGCCGTCGCCACGGCCGCGACGGCGGCGCTATGGCCGAAGACGCCGGTCCTCGTGACCGCGGCAACTTCGCCGGACGAATGGATCAAGCCCGTGGCCGGCCGGCCGGGGGTCTTCCGGACCGCGGGTATCGGACGCGACAGGGACGTCGACCTCGTCCCGTTCTACCGCCTCCACCGGCGCGTTTACGCCGCCTATTGGGATATTCTGACCCCCGGGAAATGGGACGAGCGGGCGGCGGCCATGAAGGCCGCCGAAGAGGCCCGGAGGTCGCTCGAGTCGGCCACGGTGGCTTTCGCCCAGCCGGGCCAGATGCAGTCCGAGCGGGACTTCAACCAGCAGGGAGGAAAGACATCTCCCGTTCAGCTAAGGGGCCGCTACGGCCGCCGGGCCGCGGATTGGTTCTCGTTCGACCTCGGCGTCGATCCCTCGGCGCCGATCAGCCTGATCGTGACCTACAGCCGCGATGAGCGGGCCGACCGCGCCTTCGCCGTCCTTGTCGACGGCCGGAAGGTCGGAGACAAGCGCATCGCCCGGCGCAGTCCCCAGGAGAAAGAAGGATTCTTCGACGTGGCCTATCCCATCCCGGCCGAGGCCGTCGCCGGCAAGCGGAAGGTCACGGTCCGGTTCGAAGGGATGGATGGCCTCGAAACGGGAACGGTATTCGGGATCCGGATCGTCCGGACCGAAAAGCGCCCCGAGGATGAAAGAGCGGGCCGCGCGCCGGAGCTCAGAAGCGCCAGAGATAGGACACCTTGAAGAACAGGCTGTTCTTCAAGGCGTAGTACCGCGCGCCGAGATCTCCGCCCGGCAGCCATTGGCCGGCCTCCCAGCCGTGCTTCTCGTAGAGGACGCCGTAGCCGAGATGGACGACGGTCCCCGGGATGTAGGTAAAGGACGCCAGAAGATCGGTCAGCCACTTGCGGGCGTAGCTATCGTACTGGAAGAGGGCCCGGACAAACAGGTATTTATTGAACTGATAGGTCGTCCGCGCGTTCAGGACCGTCACGTCGTAGACGGGGATCCCGCCGCGGGTGAAGTGGTTCTGGGAGAGGGACAGGCTCTGGCTGAGCTTGACCCCGGGCTGGAGCACGATCCCGGCCCGCGCGCTCTCCATCCGGCCCAGGAACGGATTCGTGCTGTCGTAAAAAATTCGGTCGCCGGAGGAAACCTGGCCGTCGAAGTACAGCCAGTTCGTGAGCTGGAGGTAGCCCTGCATGCGGAAGGTCAGCTGGTCGTAGGTCCGGTCGATCCAGCCTTCGCGGTAGAGAACCGCGTCGAGCCGGAGCTGGGACTGTTTGGCGAAGTTGGTCCTGACGGCGAAGACGCCCAGGCGCTCGTTGAGTCCCGTCCCGAGGTCGTGAAGAAGGAAGCCGAAGAAAAAGGGATTGACCTTCTTGATCCAGGCCGGCTTCTTGGGAAAAAAGTTCGGTCCGATGTACCCCGTGAGCCGCGTGAAGCCGACCCGCGAGTAGAAGGCCGAGTCCATTTGGAAGCCGGTTCCGAAATGCTCGAACCAGAGCTCGGCCCCCAGCGGCTTGGTCATATAATCCCATAAGGCGGAAATTGAGGCGCCTCCGGTCCTGGCGCCGCTCACCGGGTCTTCGCTCGCGGTCTGCAGCGCGGACAGGCTGAGCTGATGATTGGGGAACGGCCGGAGCTGGACGTCGACGCCGCCGGCCCGGTTGAACCCGCCGGCGAACTCGCGGCCGCTGTAGAGGACGCCGACATAGGAATCGCCCGAGAGGCTGAATTTTCCCCGGCCCGCGACGAAGCCGGCCGCTCTTCCGGCCCGGGGATCCGGGGTTCCCTCCCATTCGCGGCCGGCCGCGTCGTCGCCCGCACCGAGGATCGCGAACGTGAATTGGCCCGCCGTTCCCGTCAGCCGGGTCCCCCAGCCGGGATCGACGATGCGCCGGCTGTAGAAGGACGTCAGCATGTTCCCGTCGCCGCCCGTGCCGGCGATATTGAACAGGCCCGACGTCTCCATGAAGAACGGTCTTTTTTCCTCGTAGAAGATCGGATAGCGCTGGTTGACGGTCACCTGGAAGGCGTCGCTTTCGACCTGGCTGAAATCGGGGTTGACCGTGGCCTCGACGGTGATCGAGGAGGTCAGCCCGTATTTCAGGCCGATGCCGAGGCTCCGGGCGCTGTCCCGCTTGCCCCAGGCGTCGGGCGAGAGCCGCTCCCGGCTGTTGGCGACGGTCAACGAGGGCAAGGCCTCCAGGTTGAGCGGCGCTTTCAGCTCTCCGAACCTGAGATCGGCCATGACGTTGAACAGCCCCACGCCCGGCTTGAGGTCCGGCCACGAGCCGCTGTAGCCCGTCCGGCTGATCTTGCGCCAGAACAGGATCCCCATCCGGACATCCTTGCCGCTCTGGAAGCGGAGCGTCCGCAGGGGCACCGCGATCTCGACCTCGTAGCCATCGGCGGTCCTGCGGCCGGCGCTCTCCCAGACGAAATCGGTCGAGCTGTCCTCGCCGCCCGTCGTGGAGTCGTAGATGTCGGCCTGGATGCCGCTGGGGTTGACGAAGAGATCATAGGAGCATTGGCGGAGACCCTGGCTGTCGATCGAGAGGCCGATCCAATCGTCGCTGAAGATGGCGTCCCGGCGGGCGACCGACGTCTTGATCTTGTCGGGCTCCGGGTCGAGACAGCGGAACGCGAAATACACGGCGTTTTGGTCGTAGCCGACGAAAACGATCGTCTTCTGAGGCAGGAGGTCGCCGTAGCGCGGATTGTAGCTGGTGAATTCCTTTTCCAGCGGCGTCAGGGACCAGCACGAGTCGTCGAGGCGGCCGTCGATCTTGGGCGGCGCCGCGAAAAACGGCGGCTGGACGACTCGAGGTTCGGAGGCCGGCGCGGCGGCTGGAGGAGAAGTCTGGGATCCGAAGGAGGCCGTCTGGAGCAGGACGACGAACGGGAAGAGAAAGACGCCGAGCGCTTCGATCGTCCGAAGCCGGGTTTTCATCGTTCCCGTCTCCCGCAGGGCATAGTCGATCACCTCTTCGACTATAAGACGCTGGGCGAGTGATTAAGGTTGCCGGCGAGTTCTTGACCCCTCTCTCCGATCGCGTTATCCTCATTTGCGAGGGGCAACATGAATCCCAAGAAGGTCGTCATCATCGGCGGCGGGATCGCCGGGCTCTGCACCGGCGTTTACCTGAAGAAACAGGGCTTCGACACGGAGATCCTGGAGATGCACACGGCCCCGGGCGGCCTGGCCACGGCCTGGACCAGGGGCGGCTACACTTTCGAGAATTGCGTCCATTGGCTCGTCGGTTCCAAGGAGGGCGGGTCGCTGAACGCCCTCTGGAAGGAAGTCTTCGATATCGGCCGGATCCGGTTCCATGAGGATCCCATTTACCTCGTCATGGAGCGGGGGGATGAGACCATCACGATCTTCCGCGATCCCGACCGTCTGGAACCAGAGCTCCTGGCCAAGGCCCCCGAGGACGCGCCGGCCATAAGGGAATTCACCCGGCTCGTCCGGAAGTTCAAGAGGCTCCGCTTCCCCGAGGGCGATTCCCTGCCGGCCAACCTCTGGGCGATGGTCAGGATGGTTCCTTATCTCCCGGCTCTGGCAAAGTACGGCAAATTGACCATGGGGGATTTCTCGGAGAGATTCAAGAATCCCCTTCTGAAGGGCTTTTTCTCTTCCGGGACCAAGGACCTGACCGTGGTCGCCATCATCTTCTCGCTGGCCTGGATGGCGTCCGGCAACGCCGGGTATCCGCTCGGCGGCTCCCCCAGGCTCATCGGCCTGATCGAGGAGGCGTACAGGAACCTCGGCGGCCGCATCCGGTTCAAGGCCCGGGTCGAGCGCGTCTTGGCCGAGGGCGGCCGCGCCAAGGGCGTGAAGCTCGCCGCTGGGGAGACGGTCGCCGCCGACATCGTGGTTTCCGCGGCTGATGGCCATGCCACGATCTTCGACATGCTCGAAGGGAAGTTCGTCGGCGACAAGATCCGGAGAGCCTACGAAACCTACAAACCGTTCCCCTCCTATGTCCAGGTTTCGCTCGGCGTGGGCGCCGACCTGGCTGCCGAGCCCGGCTTCCTGTCCGTGTTCCTGACCGAGGCCATCGAGGTGGACCCCCAGACGCGCGAGAGCTGGCTTTCCTTCCGTGTCTTCAACTTCGACCCGGCTTTTTCCCCGCCCGGCAAGACGGCGGTTGTCGCGTTCATCGCCACCGACAATTATGAGTATTGGCAGCATCTCCGGGAAACGGACCGGGCCCGCTATGAAGCCGAGAAGATGCGGGTCGCGGACGAGGTGCGCCGTGTTTTCGAGAAGCGGTTTCCCCAAGCCCGGGGGACGATCGAGGTCGTCGACGTGGCCACGCCGTCGACCGTCATCCGCTACACCGGTAATTGGCGCGGCAGCATGGAAGGCTGGCTGCTGACGCCGGCCACGGGATTCAAGGGGCTCCCTCCGGTCCTGCCCGGCCTCGAGGGCTTCTATATGGCCGGCCAGTGGACCAGCCCGGGGGGCGGCCTGCCGGCCGGATTGATGACCGGACGGGCCGTTTCGCGC
>JBAVUQ010000110.1:0-11270 GCA_049696855.1 Candidatus Aminicenantales bacterium | reverse complement strand
AGGACGAAGCCTGCCGCGAACCCCCCGGCATGGGCATAATTGTCCGCCCGGATGAGGAGGCCGAAAAGGAACGCATACAGGGCCCAGCGGATCATAAAGCTCCGGATGTCCCGTCCCCGGTCGCTTCCGAGACGGCGGAAGTAGGGAATGGCGAATCCGATCAGACCGAAGATGGCCCCCGATGCGCCGGCCGAAACGACTCGGGCGTGAAGCAGGTAGGAGGCCGCCGATCCGAACATCCCCGAGAACAGGAAGAGCGTCAGGTACCGGGCGGGTCCGATCTCCGCTTCGAGGAAGCTCGAGACGCTGAGGAACGCGTAGATGTTGAAGAGGAAATGGACGACGCCGATATGGACGAAGATGCAGGTCAGAAGCCTCCACCATTCGCCCGAGGCCACGAGCCTTGAATCCAGCGCACCGGCGCGGACGAGCGTGTCCAGCCCCGGGGAGAGGAGCGCCGCGCCGCCCGAGGACACGACCTGGAGGATGAAGTCAGCCCCCATGACCGCCGTCAGAGCGGCCGTGACGGATGAGACGCCGGGCATGATGAGGCCGAAAACCTTGTAGAGGAAATTCCCGGCTGCCGTCGGCAGTCTGGAGCCGCAGACGGAACATCGCCGTTCATCCGCGCCCGCCAGGGCCCCGCATTTCCGGCAGATCTTCTGACCCGACCTGAGATGGCGGATGGCATTCGTGTCCGTGGAGAAGAACCCCGCCCAGCGTTTCTTGAAATTGAGCCATCTCCAGTGCCACCAGGTATAGCTCAGGCCCAAGGATTTGCTCAGTCCTCTCAGGAATTCGCCCATGGGACCCTCCGCGCCTCAGCCGAGGTTCGGACGTCGGAGGTGGAAATCCGTCTTCTGCTGGAAAGCGTGGGCGAGAAGCAGGATGCCGGCCTCGCCGAAGAGCTTTCCCGTCAGCCGAAGGGCCGCCGGCTGACCCTTGGAGTCGAACCCCTGCGGGATGGCCATCTCCGGATGGCCGGTGAGATTCGTCGGCCCCAAGGCGCTTCCGATGAGTACGTCCAGATCCTTGAAGAACTCGTGATAGGCCTCCATCAGCCGGTAGCGGGCCCGGTTGGCCTGGATGTACTGGACCGCCGGGACGAATTCATGGAGGCGGAACGACCCGACCCAGGCGCTCCTCTCGGGTTCGGCCGACATCAGATCGAGCCGGCCGCTTCGGACCACGTCGTCGAAGGCGGCCGCGCCTTCCGTCGTCAGCACGAAGTCCATCGGCCCGGAGCCCAGCTTCGGCAGCTCAACCGGGACCGGCTTCAGGCCGAGCCCGCGCATGATCTCGAGCGAAGCCTTATCGAAGGCCTGGCCCTCTCTCATTCTCCGGACGCGTTCCGGGTTCTTGGGGTCGTCGGGGATGTCGCGCTCGACGTCGGACTTGAGATAGCCCACCTTGAGCGGACGGACGTCGCGCCCCGAATTCCAGTCAAAGGGAAGATCAAGGACGGAGTTGTCGCGGCCGTCCGGTCCCTGGATGGCGTGGAGGACGACGGCGCAGTCCTCCGCCGTCCGGCACAGCGGACCGAGTTTGTCCATCGTCCAGCTCAGGGTCATTGCGCCGTAGCGGCTGACCCGGCCGAACGACGGCCGCAGGCCCGTGACGCCGCAGCGGCTCGCGGGGGAAATGATCGAACCGCGCGTCTCGGAGCCGATGGCGAAAGGCACGAGTCCGGCCGCCACGGAAGCCGCCGGCCCGGCCGACGAGCCGCTCGAGCCCAGGCCGGCGTTCGCCGGGTCCCAGGGGCTTTTCGTCTGGCCGCCGAACCAGCGGTCGCCCATGGCCAGGGCGCCGAGCGTGAGCTTGCCGACCAGCACCGCGCCGGCCGCGGTCAGCCGCTCGACGACCGTCGCGTTCCGGTCGATCACCTGGTCCTTGTACGGCGACGCGCCGAACGTCGTCCGGTATCCTCTGACGGCCAGGAGGTCCTTGGCGCCCCAGGGCACGCCGTGGAGAAGCCCGCGGTACCGTCCGGTGGCGATCTCCTCGTCGGCCCGCGCGGCCTGTTCCAGGGCCAGGTCTTCCGTCAGCGTGACGACACAATGGAGAACGGGATCGTATTTCTTCAGCCGCTCCAGGCAGAGCCGGGTCAGGTCGAGGGACTTGACCTCGCGCTTCTTGAGCAGGGCGGCCAGATGCGTTACCGGCAGGAAGGCCAAGTCTTCGTCCGTCCGGGGCTTGATCGCCCGGATCTTCGCCGTTTTCAGGACGGTCTTCCCGGCCGGAATCTTCGTCCCCGGAAGGACCGGATCGAACACGAGAGCCGAGGGCGTGTCGTTGCCGAGACCCATCTCGCGCAGGGCCTGGAAATCCTGGAGAAATCCGCCGCGGCGATTCAGGCCGTCGGCGACGGCCTTTTCGGCCTCGGGGGCCAGCGTCAGGCCGGCGATCCTGGCCGCCGCCGCGACCATCTCGGGCTTGATCTCGGCCGCATCCTGGGCCACGGCCAGAAGCGCTCCCGGCAGCAGCGTCCCGCCGAGCCCCGCGGCGCCGAAATAGGCCAGGAATCTGCGGCGGTCGACCGCTCTTTGCCCGCCCTCGCGGAGCTCGTCTCGCTCGGTCATGGGGCCTCCTTTTCTCGGCGAAGCCCTATCCTATGCGCCGGATCCGGTTTTTTCAATCCCAGGCCCCGGGGGGGCGGTCGAGCCGCGCCTGGGCGTCACGAGCGCCGGACAATATTGACACGTCCGGCCGGTCGGTCCAATATGAAATCAAAATCCGGGCTTCACGTCCAAGGAGGGGACCATGCGTCTCGTCAAGCAATTGGCTCAAGTCGCGGCCTTATCTTTGGTCGCGATGGCATTTCATGAGGCCCTCCCTGCCGGACCGGTCGAAGCCGGGGCCACTTTTGGGCAGAAGGTCCAGATCACGACCGAGGACGGCGTCACTGTCGTTCGCAACCCCAAAGCCCCCATCCCCAGGCCTGGCGGCCCGTCGAAGCTCATCTTGACCCAAGACCTGGTCATCGGCAAGGATCCGGCCGGCGGCCCCGACCTCTTCGCCGAGCTCCGTTCCATCGGTGTGGATAACGGGGAGAACATTTGGACGCTCGACTGGGAGGACATCAAGGTCCGCGTCTTCGACAAGACGGGGAAGCTTATCAGCACGTTCGGTCGGAAAGGGCAGGGTCCCAGAGAATGGGAGAGTCCCAGCCGGATGATCGTCCTGCCCAACGGCACGGGAGTCATTCTCGACACCAACAAACTCACCTTTTACGCCCTCGACGGCACCTGCCTCAAGGAGATCTCTACGGCCAAGACGAGTATGTCGCGATTCAAGATCGACTCCCGGGGCGTTATCTACAGCGATCAAATGGAGTTCGGCGAGAAAATCCTGCTCCGGCTGATCAAGCACGACCCGGCCTTGAACCCGCTGGCCACGCTGGCGGAGGTCGAGGAACCGTTCAAGATCGGCGCCATCAGCCCCTTCCCCATCCTGCTTTTTTGCCACGTCACCGCGGACGACCGGTTGATCTGGATGACCAACGCGAAGTACGAGTTCCACGTCATGAGCCCGGAGGGGAAGCCCGTCCGGAGGATCGTCAAGGATTATTCTCCGGTGAAGCTGACCAAGGCGGACAAGGACAGGATCCTCGAGGGCCAACCCGCCGACATGCGGAGCATGCTCGTCTTCCCCGACGTCTTCCCGCCGGTGTTCATCTTCATCGGCGATCCCGAGGGGCGCCTCTACGCTCAGACTTATGAGACCGACGCCAAAGGCTGGCTGCTGTACGATGTCTTCGACACGGAGGGACGCTGCATCACCCGCTTCTCCCTCCCCCGCGAAGAGATGCCTTTCGCCGTTATGAAGGGCCGCCTCTACGTCTTGATCACCGAGAATGAGGAGGGCATCCCTCTCGTCAAGCGCTACGCCATGGAGTGGAAGTAGTCCGCCGGTCCCCGGCCTCGTTTTCCCCTGATAGGGTCTTGCTATTTGGGCCCTGTTCGGATATGATTTTTAGTCGGGGCTTCACAGGTTTTAGCTCTGAAGCGGGCCGATAGATCTTCATCATCTCACAAGGAGTTTTCCCATGGCGACCAAAGGGTTTAATGCCTTCGAGATGGCCCAAAAGCAGTTCGATGCTGTTGCGGACCTCCTCGAGCTTGACCAACCCACTCGGGACCTCTTGCGGCAGCCGCTGCGGGAGTACCATTTCTCGATCCCCGTCCGCATGGACGACGGCAGCATGCGCGTGTTCCACGGCTTCCGCTGCCAGCACAACGACGCCCGCGGCCCCTGCAAGGGCGGCATCCGCTTCCACCCCCAGGAGACGATCGACACGGTCCGCGCCCTGTCGATGTGGATGACCTGGAAGTGCTCTGTCGTCGACATCCCGCTCGGCGGCGGCAAGGGCGGCGTCATCTGCGACCCGCACGACCTCAGCCAGCGCGAGCAGGAACGGCTCTGCCGCGGCTGGATCCGGGTCCTGGCCCAGGACATCGGCCCCCTCCGCGACGTCCCCGCCCCCGACGTCATGACCAACCCCCAGCACATGCTCTGGATGCTCGACGAATTCGAGGCCATCCACGGCGCCAAGTACCCCGGCTTCATCACCGGCAAGCCCGTGGGCATGGGCGGCTCCCTCGGCCGGACGGAAGCGACCGGCTACGGCCTCGTCTACACCCTCCGTGAGGCCCTCAAGGAACTGGGCCTCAAGATCGAGCTGACGACCGCCGCGGTCCAGGGCTTCGGCAACGTCGCCCAGTACGCCATCCAGCTCTACACCAAGCTCGGCGGCAAGGTCGTGGCGGTCTCCTGCTGGGACCAGAGCGACCAGGCCTCCTACACCTACCGCAAGAAGAGCGGCGTCATCCTCGAGGAGCTCCTGGCCATCACCGACCGCTTCGGCGGCATCGACAAGGCCAAGGCCGAATCGCTCGACTACGAGCGCCTGCCCGGCGACGCCTGGATCGAGCAGGACGTCGACATCCTGATCCCCGCGGCCCTGGAGAACCAGATCAACGCCGAGACCGTCAAGAAGATCGGCAAGAAGGTCCGGGTCATCGCCGAGGGCGCCAACGGCCCGACGACCCCCGAGGCCGACGCGGTCATCAAGAGCCGGGGCATCTTCGTCATCCCCGACTTCCTGGCCAACGCCGGCGGCGTCACCTGCAGCTACTTCGAGCAGGTCCAGTGCAACATGAACTTCTTCTGGACCAAAGACGAGGTCCTGATCAAGCTCGACGACAAGATGACGGCCGCCTTCAAGGCCGTCAGCGAGCTGGCCCGGACGCGCAAGCTCTACATGCGTGACGCCGCTTACGTCATTTCCGTCAGCCGCGTCGCCAACGCCTGCAGGGACCGCGGCTGGGTCTGATCGCCTTTTCGTTTCGCGACGCCATAGTCCCGCCCGCCCCGGCGAAAACCGGGGAGGGCGGGGCGATCTCGATGACCCGGCCTCGGGCCGGAACGGGCAGGGCCGTCCTGACTCGCCCTCTCCGGAGGGACAGTCCCCTGCGGGGACAGTCCCCGTGGGGGGGAGAGCCGGAGCGGCCGAGGAGGGACGCCGCGACATGACGAATCCACGCACGCCGACGGCCGTCAACACCCTGTTCTCCACCCTGCACGAGCGGGCCAAGGAGCTGAACTGCCTCTACCGCATCGAGGAGATCCTGAGCATCTACGATGTCGCCCTCGAGGAGGTCTTCCGCCAGGTCATCGAGGCCATCCCCCCCGGGTGGCAGTACCCGGATTGCTGCCAGGCCCAGATCACCTACGGCTCGGACGTCTACGAGTCCCCCGATTTCGAGGAAACGCCCTACACCCATTGCACCGAGATCCGCGTCCAGGACGCCTCGGTCGGCCGGCTGTGCGTGTCGTACAAGAAGCCGACCCCGGAGAGCGATTGCGGTCCGTTCATGAAGGGTGAGCTCAAGCTCATCCAGTCGATCGGCGAGCGGCTCGGCCACTTCATCCTCCACCAGCGCCTGCGGGGGATGTACGAGCAGATCAGCGACGAGCGCCGGGACGGGGCCGACGGGAAGCAGCAGGGCTGGCGGATCGCGCTCGACCTCCTGCGCAACACCAACCCCAACCTCCTCTCCCGGATCTCGCGCAAGATGATGAACTACCTCGGCTGGCGCGGCGTCTCCGAGGCCCGGGACCTGCTGCAGCGCTTCAGCGGCGACCGGGTGGCCGGGCTCTTCGGCGAATCCAATCTCCCCCAGACCCGGGAATCGCTGGACCGCTTCTTCGAGCTGACCGAGGAGACCTTTCGCATCGCCTCGGCCAACCTGACCGACGAAGAGGTCCTCGACCGCATCCAGAAGTGGATCAACGAAGACCGCTCGAGCGAGGCGGTCAAGGCCCTGGAGAACGTCTACGCCGACCTGGCCGAGGTCCTCGACAGCATGCGCCGGATCAAGATCGTGGCCCCCGAGGGCATCCAGCTGCCGCGGTCCCTGGCCAACAGCGTCCGCGTCGCCCTCATCCGGCGGTTCTTCACCGAACAGCTCGAGTTCATCAACATCGCCAAGAAGTACATCGACATCGAGGACTTCTTCGACCTCATGGAGCGGATCGTCTTCTCGCCCGGCAGCCACGGCAAGCTCGGCGGCAAGAGCGCCGGGCTGTTCCTGGCCAGCCGCATCCTGGATCAGGCGGCCCGCCGCACCAAGATCATCGGCGAGGTCAAGAAGCCCAAGACGTGGTACGTCACATCGGACGGGCTCATCTCTTTCACGACCTACAACAACCTCGACGACGTTCATGAGCAAAAATACAAGGACATCGAGATCGTCCGCCAGGAGTACCCCCATCTCGTCCAGGTCTTCAAGAACTCGACCTTCCCCCCGGAGATCGCCAAGGGCCTGTCCGTGGCCCTGGACGATTTCGGCGAGGTGCCCCTGATCGTCCGCAGCTCGAGCCTGCTCGAGGACCGGCTGGGGACGGCCTTCGCCGGCAAGTACAAGAGCCTGTTCCTGGCCAACCAGGGCGACAAGCAGCAGCGCCTCGAGGCCCTGCTCGACGCGGTCGCCGAGGTCTACGCCTCGATCTTCAGCCCCGACCCGATCCAGTACCGGGCCGAGCGCGGCCTGCTCGATTTTTACGAGGAGATGGCCGTCATGATCCAGGAGGTCGTCGGGACCCGCGCCGGGAAGTACTTCTTCCCGGCCTACGCCGGCGTCGCGTTCAGCCGGAACGAGTTCCGCTGGTCGCCGCGCATCCGTCGCGAGGACGGCCTGCTCCGGCTCGTTCCCGGCCTGGGGACGCGGGCCGTCGACCGGGTCAGCGACGATTATCCGGTCCTCGTTTCCCCCGGCCAGCCGAACCTGAGGGTCAACGTGTCGACCGACGAGGTCGTCCGCTATTCGCCCAAGAAGATCGACGTCATCGATCTCGAGGAAAACACCTTCCTGACCAAGGACATCCAGGAGGTCCTGCAGGAGGTCGGTCCCGACTTCCCGGCGCTGACCAAGATCTTTTCCATCTACAAGGACGGCCTGCTCCAGAGGCCCATGGGCCTGGCCACGGATATGTCCACGGCCGAGTCCGTCGTGACGTTCGACGGCCTCATCTCCGGGAGCCCGTTCATGCTCCGGCTCGAGGCCATCCTGAAGACCCTGTCCGCGGCCCTCGGGGTCCCGGTCGACATCGAGTTCGCATCGACGGGCGCGGATTTCTACCTGCTCCAGTGCCGGCCCCAGAGTCAGGGGGCCGAGGACGTGGCCATGGAAATCCCGTCGAACCTGCCGGACGACGCGGTCCTGTTCACGGCCCGGAAGCACGTCTCGAACGGCCGCGTCGCCGACATCACTCACATCGTCTACGTCGACCCCGACCGCTATGGCGACCTGGCCGAGTTCGCCGATCTCGTCACGGTGGGCCAGGCCGTCGGCAAGCTCAACAAGACCCTGCCCCGGCGCCAGTTCATCCTCATGGGGCCGGGACGATGGGGCAGCCGCGGCGACATCAGGCTCGGCGTCCGCGTCACCTACTCCGAGATCAGCAACTCGGCCATGCTCATCGAGGTCGCCCGCAAGAAAGGGAACTACGTCCCCGACGTCTCGTTCGGGACGCATTTCTTCCAGGACCTCGTCGAGTCGGACATCCGCTACCTGCCGCTCTATCCCGACGACGAAGGCGTCAAGTTCAACGAGAAGTTCCTGCGCGAGTCGCCCAACAAGCTGGCCGACCATTGCCCCGAGTGCGCCAATCTCTCGGACGCCCTGCGGGTCATCGACGTCGTCGAGGCGACCGGCGGCAAGGTCCTCCGCGTCGTCATGAACGCCGACCAGGAGGCCGCCGTCGGCTACTTCGCGGCGCCCGAGGCGGCGGTGCGGATGGCCCGCGCCGCGGCAGGGACGGCGATCTGCGAGGACGAGGACTCTTATCACTGGCGGACACGCATGGCCGAACGGCTGGCCTTCCACAGCGGGGCCCAGAAATGGGGCGTCCGCGGGGTCTATTTCATCGACACGAGCGACGGCGGCGAGGTCGACCCGTCCAGCCCCATCCGCATGGCCATCCATTTCCTGGGCGGCGGCCGCCAGCGCAAGGAGCTCGAGACCTGGCTCCAGGGCTGGAGCCTGTCTCTGGCCGAGATGAATTACTTCCGGACGGGCTTCCATTCCGAGGGCCTGCTCGAGGTCCAGTTCCTGACCGACGAGAAGATCCGCGGAGAAAAGGACGTCGCCAAACGCCTCGAGATCGGCTCCGATCTCGTCCGCGAACTGCCTCTCGGACCAAAGACCTCCGAATAGGATCCGGCGCATGCCTGCCGAGAAACTCCTCATCCATCGGTTCGCCCATGAGGCCATGGCGACGACGTTCGAGATCTTCATCGCGGGCAAGGAGGAAGCTTATGCCGGGCAGGCGGCCCGGGCGGCCTTCGACGAGGTCGACCGGCTCGAGCGGCTCTTCAGCCGCTTCGACCCGTCAAGCGAGATCAGCCGGATCGGGCGGCTCGAGCCGGGCGGCTCCCTGCTGGTCGGGATCGAAACGGCCGAGGTCCTGAGCCTGGCCGCTTTCGTCCAATCGGAGACGAGCGGCGCCTTTGACGTCAACTATCTCGGTCAGGGCCGGAGGGCCGGGCGCCGGAGGGGATCCCGCCCGGGCCCGCTCCCGGCGCTCCTGGGCGTGGGCACGGACGGTCATGGTTTCGAAGCGACCCGGCTCCGGCCCGAGGGCAGGGCCTCCGCCGCGGCCATCGAGCTCGACCTCGGGGCCATCGGCAAGGGATACGCCCTGGATGCGGCCCTGTCCATACTCCGGATCTGGGACGTCGGGAACGTCCTCCTTCATGCGGGGACGAGCACGGCCTTGGCCGCGGGAACCGGCCCGGCGGGCGACGGGCAGGGACGGGGCTGGCCGGTGGGCGCCGGTTCGACGGCTGGAATCACGTCCGGCCCGGGGCGAGTCATCCTCCGCAACCGGGCTCTGAGCGGGTCGGGGACGGAGATCAAGGGCGCCCATATCATCGACCCGAGGACCGGCCGACCGGCCGCCGGGCATGCCGCCGCCTGGGCCTCGCACCCCTCGGCCGCCGCCTCGGACGCCCTTTCGACGGCGTTCATGGTCATGTCGACCGCGGAGGTGGCCGCGTTCTGCGGCCGGCACCCCGTCGTCTGGGCCCTCGTGAAACTCGGGCCGAAAACGTGTAGAATATTCAATGCGGCCGCGATGGCAGCCAAGCGGTCCGCGAGAACAAGGAGACCCTATCGATGAAGAGATGCCTGTGTACCATAGCGATCTTCGGCCTCGGCCTGGCCATCCTGGCCCCGGCCGCTCCGGCCCAGGACCAGGGGAAAGAGGTCCTGAAGATCCAGCTTCCCAAGCCGATGTTCGTCGGCACCCCCAAGAATATCCGCACCCCCAACCTCGAGACGATCACCGGCAGAGCCCGCGGACCCTTCATGGTCCCGGCCGGCACGGTCCTCCTCTCGGCCGGCAAGCCCGTCACCTCGAGCGACAAGGAGCCTGTCATCGGCGAGATCTCCTGCGTCACCGACGGCAAGAAATCCGGCGAGGACGGCTACTACGTCGAGCTCGGGCCGATGCTCCAGTGGGTCCAGATCGACCTCGGCAAGTCCCAGGAGCTCACGGCCATCGTCGCCTGGCATTACCACAGCCAGGCCCGCGTTTACCGGGACGTCATCGTCCAGGCGTCCGACGACAAGGATTTCATCAGCGGCGTCACGACCGTGTTCAACAATGACCACGACAACACGTCCGGCCTCGGCGCGGGCAAGGATAAGGAGTATATCGAAACCTTCGACGGCAAGCTCTTCGATCCCAAGGGAGTCAAAGCCCGCTACCTCCGCCTCTACAGCGGCGGCAACACGTCCAACGACATGAATCATTATGTGGAGGTCGAGGTCTACGGTCTCCCGGCCAAATGACGAATAAGGCCTTCCGGGGTCTCTTCCTTTGCGCCGTCCTCGGCGCCCTCGCGTTCCGGGTCGTCCGCCTGGACATCCGGCCCATGCACGCCGACGAAGCCAACCAGGCGGTCAAGTTCGGCGATCTCCTCGAGCGCGGCGAATACCGCTTCGACCCCCGGGACCATCACGGCCCGACACTCTATTACCTGACCCTGCCCGCGGCCTGGGCGGCCCGCGAGACGACCCTGGCCGGGCTCGATGAGCGGGTCCTCCGGCTCGTCCCGGCCCTGTTCGGGGCCGCCCTTCTTCTCGTCCTGCTGCTCTTTTCCGGAGGCCTCTCCCGCGAGGCGACGCTTGCGGCCGCGGCGCTGGCGGCTGTCTCGCCGGCGCTGACCTATTACAGCCGCTTCTACATCCAGGAGACGCTGCTCGTCTTCTTTCTCGCGGCTCTCCTCGGCGCCGGCTGGCGGTACGCGCGGAAGCGCTCCGCCTTATGGGCCGTCGCCGCCGGCGTATCGGGCGGGATGATGTATGCCACCAAGGAGACGAGCGTCATCCTCTTCGCCGCGATCGCGGCGGCCGTCACGGCACTCTCGCTCGTCGAAAGCCTTGGGACCCGCCATCGCGGGGTCGTCACCACCGGAGACGCCTGGGTTTGGCGGGATTCCCAAACGAAGCTTCCGACGGCCTTCCATTTCGCTCTTTTCCTCGTGGCCGGCGTCGTCACCGTCGTCGCCTTTTACACCTCGTTCTTTCATAACCCGCAGGGGCTGACCGATTCGGTCCGGGCCATCGGCGCCTGGTTCGCCCGGGCCGGCCATCCCGGCGCCCACGCCCATCCCTGGTATTACTATTTTCAGACGCTGGCCTATTCGAAGGCGGCCGGCGGCCCGGTTTGGAGCGAGGCCTTCCTGCTCTTCCTGGCCATGGCCG
>JBAVUQ010000109.1:0-6494 GCA_049696855.1 Candidatus Aminicenantales bacterium | reverse complement strand
TTCATGGAGTCGGTGATCGTGTCCGCGTAAAGGAGGGCCTTGCCGGCGACGTTGCGGGCCGCCCGGCCGAAGGTCTGGATGAGCGACGTCGCGGAGCGCAGGAAGCCTTCCTTGTCGGCGTCGAGGATGGCCACGAGCGAGACCTCGGGCAGGTCCAGGCCTTCGCGGAGAAGGTTGATGCCGATGAGGGCGTCGAATCTGCCCTTGCGCAGGTCGCGGAGGACGTTGACCCGGTCGAGCGTCTCGACCTCGGAGTGGAGGTAGCGAACGCGCAGGCCGAGCTCGTGGTAGTGGCGGGCCAGGTCCTCGGCCATCTTCTTCGTCAGGGTCGTGACCAGGACGCGCTCGTCGCGGGCGGCGCGGGCCCGGATCTCGGCCATGAGGTCATCGACCTGGCCGCGGACGGGCCGGATCTCGATCTCCGGATCGGTCAGGCCGGTCGGCCGGATGACCTGCTCGACGACGTGCCCCGGCGACTGCTTGATCTCGAAGGGGCTGGGGGTGGCCGAAACGTAGAGGGTCTGGCCGACGCGCGTCTCGAACTCGCCGAAGTTGAGGGGCCGGTTGTCGAGGGCCGAGGGCAGCCGGAAGCCGTGCTCGACCAGGGTCAGCTTGCGCGAGCGGTCGCCGGCGTACATGCCGCCGATCTGGGGGACGGTGACGTGGGACTCGTCGATGATGGTCAGGAAGTCCTCCGGGAAGTAGTCGAGCAGGGTGAAGGGCGGGTCGCCGGCCGCGCGGCCGGTCAGGTGGCGCGAATAGTTCTCGATGCCGGGGCAGTAGCCGAACTCGCGCAGCATCTCGAGGTCGTAGAGGGTGCGCTCCTCGATGCGCGCCGCCTCGACGGCCTTGCCGCGGGCCTGGAAGGAGGCGACCTGCTCCTTGAGCTCGGCCTCGATGCCGGCGACGGCCGAGCGGAGGGTCTCGGCGGGCGTCGAGAAGAAAGTCCGGGGATGGATCATGACCGTCTCGAGGCCCTCCCGGACCTTGCCGAGGAGCGGGTCGACGGCCGAGATGGCCTTGATGCGGCCGTCCTCGAGCTCGATGCGGAAAGCCGAGTCCGAATAGCTCGGGAAGACCTCGACGATGTCGCCGCGGACGCGGAAGGTACCCCGCTTGAAATCCGCCTCCTCGCGCTCGTACTGAACGGAGACGAGCTTCTCGAGCAGGGCCTTGCGGCCTTGAGGCTCGCCCACGGCGAGCGAGAAGCTCATCGAGTAATAGGTGTCCGGGGCGCCGATGCCGTAGATGCAGGAGACCGAGGCGACGATGATGACGTCGCGGCGGGCGAAGAGCGAGTTCGTCGCGCAGAGCCGGAGGCGGTCGATCTCGTCGTTGATCGTCGCTTCCTTGGCGATGTAGGTGTTCGAAGACGGGATGAAGGCCTCGGGCTGGTAATAATCGTAGTAGCTGACGAAGTATTCGACCGCGTTGCGCGGGAAGAAGCGGCGGAACTCCTGGTAGAGTTGGGCGGCCAGGGTCTTGTTGTGGGAGATGACCAGGACCGGCCGGTTGACCCGGTCGATGATGTTGGCCATCGTGAAGGTCTTGCCGGACCCGGTGACGCCCTTGAGCACCTGGTGGCGGATGCCCGACCGGAGCCCCTCGGTCAGCCGCTCGATGGCCTGGACCTGGTCGCCCTGGGGGACGAAATCCGAGGTCAAAAAGAACGGACCAGGTCTTCGCAAGCCGGCCTTTATTCCTTCATGCGGATGCCGCCGGAAAAGCGGGCGCCGTTGGCGATGGTGATCTTGGGCGTGATCACGTCGCCGTTCATCTCGGCCGTCTCCGAGATGACGGTCCTTTCGCCGGCCCGGACCGTTCCCTTGAGCTCGCCGTGGAGGACGAGGGCGCGGACCCGGACCTCGGCCTCGACCTTGGCCCCTTTGGCGATGGTCAGCGTCCCGGACGGGATAATGATCTTCCCGTTGACGCGGCCCTCGATGAGCATGTCCTCATGGGCCTCGATGTCCCCTGTGAGGACGGCGGTCGAGCCCAAACGCGTGACGCCCGGGGCCAGCGGCCTCTCGGGATCATGGGACTGAGACCGGCTTGCGGATTCATCGGACATTGGCGTTTCTCCCTTTCCGGGCGTTCCTCTCCGGATTATAGGGGCGGGTCTCCGTCCTGTCAACGCGCCCCATTTTATGCTAGAATTCTAAGGCCTGAGAGCGGGCATAGCTCAATGGTAGAGTACCGGCTTCCCAAGCCGGGTGTTGTGGGTTCGAGTCCCATTGCCCGCTCCATTTTTTTCCCTTGAAGGTCCCTGATGAAAACGTGGCAATTGATCGTCGAGCCGGAGCCGCTCCCCGGTTCCTGGAACATGGCCGTCGACGAGCATCTCTTCCGCCTGGCCGGGGAGTCCCCCCGGACATTCCTCCGCTTCTATCGCTGGGAGAGGCCGACCGCCTCCCTGGGCTATTCGCAGGACGCCTCCCGGGTCGTCGACGCCGAGTTCTGTCGCTCCCACGGCATCGACATCGTCCGCCGCATGACCGGCGGCAAGCTCGTCCTCCATGACCGGGAAGTGACCTATTCCCTGGCCTCCGCCGACACCGAGGTCTTCACCAACACCCTCCGCGAATCCTACCGCCTCATCTCGAGGGCGCTTCTCGATGGGCTTGCCCTGATAGGCATCTCGGCCCGCCTGGCCGAGACCTCCCCGCCGGCCTACATTAGGGGCACGATGCCCTGTTTCGCTTTCCCGGCCCGCGACGAGATCGAGATCGACGGCCGGAAGATCATCGGCAGCGCCCAGAAGAGGACCGGCCCGCTGTTCCTCCAGCACGGCTCCATCCCCCTCGAAAAGGACGAGGCCCTGCTGGCCGCCGTCTCCCGTCCGGGCGAGACGGCCGAGAGCCTGGGCATGACCTCGCTCTCCGAGGCCCTCGGCCGCCCGGTCGACTTCGATGCCGCCGTCGGGCCCCTCGTCCAGGGCTTCGCCGATCACTTCGGGGTCGGCTTCGACCGTTTCGCCCTGACCGCCGCCGACAAGGAGGCCGTCCGCCTCCTCCAGACATCCAAGTATGCCGCGGACTCCTGGACCTTCCGCCGGGGCCCCTCGGCGCGTTGATTTTCTTTCCCCCGGGTGTTAAACTCGGCCCGAAGTGAGGTCGACGCCATGAACGAAGTCGAAGAACTCTCCAAGCTTGACCCGGCCCGCCTTCCGCCTCTCAAGCCGGTCCTGCTCGACGACCTCTACCAGAGCGTCCTCAAGAACCTTCATCTCGAGCTCGGCCGCGGTCCCATCCTTTATCTCCTCTCGCCGAGCTATTCGGTCCTCAACCCGACGCCGGACGAGGCCATCACCGAGTTCATCACCAAGAACGAGACCCTCCTCGACCACCTCAAGGAGACCATCGTCCAGAACCTGGCCGTCTATTCGGTCCTCGTCGACATCAGCAGCTATTTTATCGAGCAGAACGGCGGCCTTGTCCTGGCCCGCCTGCGCGAGCGGGATTCCCAGGGCCGGCGCTTCGAGATCAAGTTCTATACTCACGAGCCGAAGGAGCTCCTGTCCCGCTACGAGGACAAGATCTACATCGGCCGCGATTTCCTGGACCTGTTCAGCCCCGACCGCAAGTACTTCGGCGTCAAGGACGCGATCGTCTCGCTCAAGTCCCAGTTCGAGCGCCTGACCGAGCGCGCCGGGGCCAAGCTGAGGAAGGCCCAGGACTTCGGGTCCTACTTCCAGGAGATCGGCGATTCGGTCACCGAGCTTCACAACGAGGGCCTGCTCATCCTCCAGAGCCTGCCGCCGCACCTCGATTTCGCCAAGCTCTCGGGCCACGACCTCATCGACATCAACGCCCAATACCGGACGATCAACCACTTCGTCATCGAGCTCCACGACACGGTCGCCGAGTTCGAGACCCTGCTGCGCTACAAGGAGCGCTCCGATTTCGTGCGCTATGTCACGAAATACAAGAAGGACGTGACCAACCTGATCTCCTTCTTCAACATCAAGGTCAACGGGGTCATCGCCCCGCGCATCCTCGCCTGCAAGACCAAGCACGGCTAAAAAAAAAGGCCGGTCCAATGATGGACCGGCCAGGCGCCGTGCGCTAAAAATAATCTAAAAGCGGCGTCCGCCCTCGTGGATGCGGATGTCGTCGTAGGTCGTGGAAAGGAAAATCAAGGGGGCCGCGGCGTCCGCCGAGAAGGCCTTGACGAGCGACACGCCGTTGGTCTCGTCGACGTCCGGCTTGTCCGAGAGGCCCCACTTCACCGAGCCGCCCTTCGAGCGGGCCTCGAGCCGAGCCCTTTCTCCGGACGGCCAGATGAGGTCGATCGCCCCGTTTTCGTTGCGGACGTCCAGGGCGCTTTTCAGGTCCCGGGGCTCGAGGGTGACGTTTCCGTTATGGCAGATGACGCTCGTCTCCGCCGAGAAATCGGCCAGCGAGACGTTCTCGTAGGATGTCGTGACCGATATCGACGGTCCGCCGACGCCCCTGGCCGTGACGGGCGCATTGTGGGCGTCGACGAGGAGCTTGCCCTCGACGCCGTCGATCCGGACCGGTTCGTAGCTCGTCCGGACCTCCAGGTCGCCCCGGACGTTCCCGGCGGTCACCGCCATGTTGTGGCCGCTGACCTTGGCCGGGCCGACATCGGCGAGGGTGACCTTTTCATACGAGGTGTCGACCGTGACGGCCCCGGTGACGCGCAAAGCCTCGACGCTCGTATTGGAGGCGCGCAGGTCGGCCTTGCCGCCGATGTCCTCGACGCGGATGCGGGCATAGGTCGTCTCGACCGAGAGGTCGCCCGCGACCGAAGCGGCCAGGACGTCGCCGTTCTTGCTGACGATCCGGCAGGACCCTTTGATGTCCCGAGCCTCGAGGTCGTCGTGGCTCGTCTCGAGGACACACGGCCCGTCCACGCTCGAGGCGTAAACCTTGCCGTTATGGTTGCGGACGGTGGCCTCCCGGACCCCCTCGACCCTGACCGCGCCGTACCCGTTGGTGACGTTGACGATCATCGATCTGGGAACGGTCAGGATGAAGGCCGTCTCGAAATTCTTCCTGCGGAACTCGCCCCGGTTGGTGGCCAGCGTCAGCCTGTCCGCGGCGGTCGTCAAGGTGTACTTGATCTGGCCGGCGATCTCCTGCGCGTCCTCTTTCTTCCTCCGCCAGACGACCTTCTTGAAGGTCAGTTGGGCGAAGTCCTGGTCCGCGCCCCGCACCTCGACCCAGCCTTGGCCGTTCTGGATCTCGATCGTGCGAGGCAGGGGGGCTTCGATCGTCCGCGTCTCTTCCGCCGTGACCTCCTGGCCGCCGAAGCCGAGATCCTCCCCCCAGCCCCAGTCCCAGTCGAAGTTCCAATGACCGGTCTTGACCTGGTAGAGGACGAGGCCCCCCAGGATCAGGACGATGACGAGGAGGACCTCCCTAAATTTCATGGCCTTTGTCCGGGCCCGGGGTCGGATGCTCGTTGCGCTCCTTGAGCCCGAGGTAGAGCTTGTTGGCGCCCCAGATGATCAGGATGACCGGCCAGAGGCGCCAGACCTGATCAAAGATGTCGACGTGGAACTGCTGGAGCAGGAAGATCGCGCCGACGACGATGAGGATGATGCCCCAGATGAGTGAATCGCTGCGTTTTTGCTTAGCCATGGGAAACCTCCGTTATTGGGACTTCTTTGTCCGGGCCACGGAATCGACCACCAGCTTGAGCCCGACGACGATGACCGCGATCGGCCAGAAGTCGAACAGCGCGTCATAGCTGATGACCTCGAAATTAGCCATGATGAGCACGGCGCCCAGGACGATGAGGACGATGCCCCAGAAGATCGATCCGGACGACGCGATCTCCGGCAACGGCTGGGCGGCGGCCCTGGCCGGGGCCTCCCCGAGAGCGGCCGCGTTGATGGCCCGGGCCGACTGGATGTTGTCGAAGAACTGGAACACGATGAACCCGGTCAGGAGCAGCGCGACGAAGGGCTGGCCGCCGTGGCCCTGCATGCTGGTGAGCCCGGCGAAGATGACCAGATAGAGCAGAGCCTTGGTGTATTGCCCGTTGTAGAGCGCGCCGACCCCGAACGGGAAGATGCCGAGCACGCCGGCGAATCCCGGCGACTTCTGCGGCCTCTGCGGAACGGCTGTTCTTTCTTCCATGGGTGATCCTCCGTTGATGAATTTATTGTTTTTTCTCGTCCCCCCCGAGAAGGCCCAGGGTGTTGAACGACTTGACCACGTTGCCGGCGAAGGCGCCGACCTCGCCCTTGATGGTGCCGGCATCGGCGTAGAGCTTCTCGACCGTGCCGATGCCGCGATGGAGCTCGATGTCGATCTTCTTGCGGATGCCCCGGCCCTCCGGATGGAAGAGGACGAAGGACAGGACGATGAACAGGCCGGTCAGCGTGGCGTAGACCGGTTGGAGCGCCGGCTTCGTCAGCCACTCGAAAACCGTCCTGGCCACATGTCTCTTCCCGCGCGCCGCCTCGGGGATGTCGTAGAGCTTCGCGTACAGGCCGGGCGAAGGCTCGACCTCGGGGAAGGCCG
>JBAVUQ010000108.1:0-3277 GCA_049696855.1 Candidatus Aminicenantales bacterium | reverse complement strand
TCTCATGGAACAGGCTGAACCAGAAGATATCCGCCCACTTTCCGCGAAGGCTCATCACCAGGACAGCCTTGTCGACGTTCAGCCAAAACGTCGCCCCGTGGGCATACGTTTTCTGAAAATGAGGGAGCAAGACAAGCACCACCCCGCAGTGGGCCAGCCGAGTCGCCAGCGTGGGGATGGAATCCCCCGGGCTTCGTTTCGTCAAGGTCCTGATCTCATCCAATGCCGCCCTGAGTTCGGCTTTGTCGAATGCATCGACCGGCGCATCGTCTGCGCGCAGCTCGGCACATCTGAGCCAGGCAGCCAGGGAGTAGCTCGAAGCGTCCCATTTCTTGCTGCAACGAAAAGACGGCGCATAGGCCCACGTCTCGGGCAGGTTGACGAGGGACGATACGCCGTAAAACCGGTGGAGCTCCCTGATCTTATGCTCACCATTTCGCGCCCGCTTGACACAGCCCAACTCTGCCAATTGCCTATACGGCGTGTTCTGAAGATAAGGCAACTCCTTCTGAATAAGCTGCTTCTCCTCCTTTCGTGCCTTGATGAGCCGATATCGGCTTTCGAGGCCCGTCCAAATATGGGCAGGGACATCCAGGGCTCTTTCGAGTTGAAGGGCCGTGGCCGGAGTCAAGGCTTTTTCGCCCTTGATGATCTCATTGATCGCTTGAATCGGCCGTCCGGTGCGCCGGGCCAGTTCGGCCTGCGACATTCCTTTGGCGTCGAGCACCTCGGCGAGGTATTCACCGGGAGGAACCGCGAGGTCCGAATAAGTCCGTCTGTTAGTCGCCATAATGTTTGTTAACCTCCTCGACGCGAATAATCGTCGCCTTTTCTCCACACAGACTGAAGATTAGCCGCCAGCGACCGTGCAGGGTGATGGCATATCTATCTTTGCGCTTGCCCTTGAGCGGATGGCATTCGAGCCCTGGCAATGCTTTCACCTCAGCCATATTCGCCGCCTCCTGAAGAATATCTATTCTCAGGATGTATTTTCGCGCGATGATCTGGCCCCAAGCTTTTCGCCCCTGGAGCTCTTCCAGGTAGCTTCTCTCGAGCTTTTTGGTTCCGAAGATGACTTCCACAGTTCTGTCACGTTGGACGCGCTAATCATTCGCCCTTGGGGTGAAT
Organism: Candidatus Aminicenantales bacterium; assembly: GCA_049696855.1. Classification (GTDB taxonomy): domain Bacteria; phylum Acidobacteriota; class Aminicenantia; order Aminicenantales; family Saccharicenantaceae; genus RBG-16-66-30. The sequence goes on along the minus strand of JBAVUQ010000108.1, from coordinate 2,149 downwards.
AACAATATATTAGGCGAATCGCCAGCGATTGTCAAGTCTTTATTCACCTCTGGGGTGAACATGAGAACCGATTCAATCCCGTCAGCCCGGGAATCAGCGCCTCTCCACTTGCCTCCTGGAAGTCTTTTTCGTATCATCAGGTCCTGATGCCCGCGAAGCCCGGCCGGAACGACCCCTGCCCCTGCGGCAGCGGGAAGAAGTTCAAGAAGTGCTGCGGCCGCGAAGAGGGCCCGTCGGTCGAGTCCATTCGCATCCCCGACGACGAGCGGACCGGCACCCCTATGGACGATTATTTCGATCTGCTGCCCCTTTTCGCCCTCCACGAACAGAAGATCGTCCAGTTCGAGCCGGACGGCCCTGAGCTCAAGAAGATATCGACGCGCTACGAGAAGCACTTCCGCCCCGGCGAGGAAGGCGGTCTTCTTGACAGCCATTTCACCGGCTGGGAGCTTTTCGACCTGCGTTTCGGCCGGAGCCGCCGGACGATCGCCGAGCGTGTCCTCGCCGACCACTTGATCGCCAGCCGGCTGAGCGAAAAGGGCCTCTCCCTCATCCGGGAGATGGCCGAAAGCTACGCCACGTTCTACGAGGTCCTCGACGACGGCCCCGAAGTCCTCGTCCTGGACGAACTCGGCACCGGCAGGCGCTGGAACGTTTATCATTACCGTGAGCTCTTCGATGCCCCTCCCGGAAAAGGCGAGATCTGGTACACGCGGCTCATCGGCCCGCCCGAGCGGGCCATGAGCTACACAACCCCGTACGTCTACGAGCCGGATACACGCGCCCAGTTCAAGCGCGGCGTCGACCGGCAGGTCAAGGACTTTTTCAAGGACCCACGCTCCATCGGAGTGCCTTCCGAGCGCTTTTTCGCTGAATGCCAGAAGCAGTCGGCCCTGTTTTGGGCCGAATATATCCACTTCAGCAACAACGCCACGACCGAGACGCTCTCCTCGGTTCCGAGCGAACGGCCGGCACCCCGCCTGCCGCACATCGTCAACACCGACAAGGAGGACATCGTCTTCACCGAGATGCACTTCCGGGTCAAGGACGAACAAGCGGTCCGGCGGCGCCTGGCCAAGCTCAAGACCTTCGATTACGATGAGAAGGACGATTCCTGGACCTGGCTCAAGCCGCCGAGCCGCCAGTTTCCCGACGAGCCCCGAACGTCGCGCGGCTGCTTCCGGTTCAAGGACGGCCGGCTCGTCGCCGAGACGAATTCCCGGGAACGGGCCCTGTGGCTCGAGCAGAAGCTCAAAGGGCATCTCCCCGGCCAACTCGTGCTCGAGAAGACGCTCTATCGGCAGGTGGACGATCCGTCTCCGCTGTCTCCCGAGGAAATGGAGAAGCTCGAGCGGGAAACCGACGAACTCAACGCCCGCCCGGAGGTCCGGGAGGCGCTGCGCCGGGAGAAGGAGCGGCACTATTTCGAGAAGTGGCCCCGGACGAAGGTCCCGGCCCTTGGGAACATCACGCCTCTCCAGGCCGCCAAGACCGAGGAGGGCCGCCGCAAGCTCGTCGACCTCCTCGACGATTTCGACCGGCTGCAGGACGCGGAACCGGACCAGCCGAAGGTCGATTTCGACAAACTCCGCCACATGTTGGGGCTCCCCGCCAAGTCACACTGAGACCACGCCGAATTATTTCAGGAACGCCGGGCCCACAACTCGGCCTCTGCCTTGAGGGCCGCCATGCCCTTGTTCAGCGATTCGGCCAACGTTTTCCTTGTGAAACCGCGAAGCAGCCTCGGGACCAACCCTTCGAAGGATTCCACCGTGTGGACGTGCGTGCCTTGCCCTTCTTCGGCGAGGTCCCAAACGTGCATGGCCCGGATTCCTAACGTCGCTCCCGACCAAGCGATCCTCTTGGGCGGGTCTACTTCTTCGAGCCGGGAGGTGATCCTCCAGCCGTCCGCCAGCCACTCGAATGTGGTCCCGGTCATGACCGGTCCGTCCACCCGCATCTTCAAAACGCTCTTGTTCCAGGCCGGCCAGTTCTGGAAATCGCTCAAAATGCTCCAGACCGTCTCGATCGGTGCCTGGATAAAGGCCTCGGCTTCGGCGATAGCTGGCGCCTCGACGTCTATATGAACATGGGCATTCGGCATCTTCTTCTCCGTGCCCAGTATACACCGATGCTCGGGATTATGCGC
>JBAVUQ010000107.1:0-1564 GCA_049696855.1 Candidatus Aminicenantales bacterium | reverse complement strand
ACGGCCTGGTGCGGGACGTGAAGCTCGTCCGCGAGGTCGGCGACATCATCCTCTGCCATCACGAGCGCTACGACGGCGCGGGCTATCCGAAAGGGCTCAAGGGCGAAGAGATCCCCCTCGAAGCGCGAATCTTCGCCGTGGCCGACACGCTCGATGCCGTTACCTCCCACCGGCCCTACCGCGCGCCGAGGGATTTCCGGGCGGCCCGCCGCGAGCTCGAGACGAACTCCGGACGCCAGTTCGATCCCAAGGTCGTCGACGTCTTCCGGGGCATGGACCTGGCGGTCTGGGAGAAGATCCGCTTCGAGACGACCCGCCTGCTGCCGCCCTTCGACGACGTCCGTTTCCCGTCCTCAGCGAGGTAGGCCGCCATGCCGAAACCCCGAAAGGTCCTGATCGTCACGGCCAGTCCGAGGCCGCGGGGCAACAGCACGCTTCTCGCGGCCGAAGCCGGGCGCGGCGCCGGGGAGGCCGGCGCCGAGGTCAAGATGGTCAGCCTGGCTGGGCTGTCGATCGGCCCCTGCCTGGCCTGCGACCGCTGCCGGAAGCCCGGCGCGAAAGGATGCGTCCAGAAGGACGATTTCGGACCCCTGCTCGAGGACGTGAAGGCCGCGGATGCCCTGCTCATCGCCTCGCCGGTCTATTGGTTCACGATGAGCGCCCAGGCCAAGATCTTCATGGACAGGCTCTATGTTTTCGGCGCCAAGGGCTACCGTGAGCTCAAGGGGAAGCGGATCGGCATCATTCTGACCTCGGGCGATGCCGACCCCCGCTCGTCCGGCGCCGTCAACGCCATGAGCGCCTTCAAGGACGCCTTCGCCTATCTCGGCGCCCCGATCGTGGGGATGATCCACGGCCCGGGCGGCCGGGCCGGCGCGGTTATGAAGAACACGGCCCTGCTCAAAAAGGCCTACGCCCTGGGCCGCGCGCTCGTCGTATAATTCCGCAACGCCAACGGCCGGACGATGCTCAAGAAGCTGAAAAAATTGGTTTTTCTTCTATTTCCGGGATTCCCTCTCGAGGCGGCGATGGGTGTTGCCTCGAAGATCCCCGTCCGTGGAGAGGGGACCCGCGTAGCGGGGGGAACCGGACGACTGGTTCCCGGGGGGCCGGGGAGCTAGAGGCAATACCCTGAGCTAAAGCCGCAGAGAGGGATCTCCCGAAATCCGGAGAAGAACCAAAAGATTTCTGGTTCCCGCGAAGGCGGACCTGGCGTATAATCGTCCCTATCCCGTCTCAGGAGGACCTCATGCGCAAGCCCTTGTCCGTCCCGGCCGCCGTCGCGGCCTTTGTCATCGGCCTTGTCGTCTTGGCCGCGCCGTATCTCGCCGCCCAGACGTCCAAGATCGACATCCCCTTCCAGAAGTTCGTTCTCGACAACGGCCTGACCCTGATCGTCCACGAGGACCACAAGGCCCCCATCGTCGCCTTCAACATCTGGTACCACGTGGGCTCAAAGAACGAGAAGCCCGGCAAGACCGGCTTCGCCCACCTCTTCGAGCACCTCATGTTCAACGGCAGCGAGAACTACAACGACGATTACTTCAAGCCCATGCAGAAGGTC
>JBAVUQ010000106.1:0-2004 GCA_049696855.1 Candidatus Aminicenantales bacterium | reverse complement strand
GCCTGGCCGAGGAATACGGCCTCGAGGGGGGCTGGCGCGACATTCGGGGCTTCTTCGCGCGAATCGAACAGGGCGGCACCGCCGTGAATTACTCCACGTTCGTCGGCCACGGCACTGTGCGCGGCGCGGCCATGGGCCACGGCGATCGGCGGGCCTCGGCCGCCGAGCTCGAACGGATGAAAGAGCTCGTGGCGGAGGCCATGGCCGGAGGCGCCCTGGGCCTGTCCTCGGGGCTCGAATACACTCCGGGAAGCTTCGCCCCGACGGAGGAGCTCATCGAGCTCAGCCGGGTTGCCGCCAGGACGGGTGGCGTCTATGCGACGCACATGCGGGACGAGGAGGCCGGCGTCCTCGAAGCCGTGGACGAAGCCCTTCGCATCGCCAGGGAATCGCCCGTCCGGCTCCAGATCTCGCACCTCAAGATCGGCGAAGCCGCCAATTGGCCGAAGATCGACGTGCTCATGGCCAAGCTCGAAGAAGCCCGGGCCGCCGGAATCGATTTCCGCTGCGACCGGTATCCCTATATCGCCGGGGCGACGAGCCTGAACCTGCTTTTCCCGATGTGGTCGCGCGAGGGCGTCGACGCGGATTTCGTCGCCCGGCTCAAGGACCCCGCGCTCGACACGCGTCTCCGCCAGGCCCTGGCCGAGCAGGAAGAGCGGTATGGCTCGTGGGACAAGGTCCTCATCTCCGAGGTGGCCACGGACAAGAACCGCGGGGTCGAGGGGATGAGCGTCCTCGAGGCCTCGGCCAAGGCCGGAAAGACCGCGTACGATTTCATGCGCGACCTGCTCGTCGATGAGTCGGGACGCGTCGGCATGATCAGCTTCTATGGCAACGAAGATATTCTCAAGCGCATCCTGGCCCATCCGCTCGTCGGCGTCGGGGCGGACAGCGGTGCGATCGCGCCCTACGGGCCGCTCAGCAAGGGCAGGCCGCACCCTCGATTTTACGGGACCTTCCCCCGGGTCCTTGGCAAGTATGTCCGCGAGGAGAAGATCGTGCCGCTCGAGGAGATGATCCGCAAGATGACCGCCATGCCCGCCGGCCAGATGGGGTTTGTCCGGCGCGGACTGCTCAAGGTCGGCTGGGCCGCCGATGTCTGCGTGTTCGATCCGGCCCGGGTCATCGACAAGGCGACGTTCAAGGAACCGGCCGTCTACCCCGAAGGAATCGAGAAGGTCATCGTCAACGGCCAGGTCGTCGTCGACAACGGGACGCACACCGGCCGGCTGCCGGGACGGGTGCTGAGGAAGAACCCGCGGGGGTCGGTGGCGTGAAGCGCGTCGCGCCGGCGCTCGAAGCCGCCGCGTTCGCTGTCGCGCTCATCGCCATCGCCGGATCCGCCCGGAGCGCCCAAACGGCGGCGGCTCCGCCGGGACCGGTCATCCGGCTCGTCTACCGGTCCCTGCAGCCCGGCGAGCCCCTCCTCGTCTATCTCGAATCCGACAGCGCGGTCCGGTCGGCCGCGGTGACGTTCCTCGGCCGGACCGCGGAGCTGAGACCAACCCCCGGTGGCGGCAGCATCTTCGCGTTTCTCGGGATCGACGTCCAGACAAAACCCGGTCCCTACGTCCTGACCGTCAAAGTGCGCAAGGCGGGGGGTCTCGTCGAGAACATCCGCAAGGACCTCCTCGTCGTCGAGAGGACCTTCCCCTCGACCAAGCTCCAGCTCAAGCCCGAATACGTTACGCCGCCGGCCTCCCTCCAGGCCCGGATCAAGCGTGAGGCCGAGCTCGTCGCCCTGGCCATGAGCGTCGTCACGCCCGAATGGCTGGGCGATGGGCCTTTCACCGCGCCTAGCGACGCTCCTTCGTGGTCGAACTTCGGCCAGAGACGGCTCAACAACAGCGTCCTGCAGTCGCTCCACACGGGCCTCGATATCCGCGTGCCCTTCGGCCAGCCCATCAAGGCCGCGAACGCCGGCCGGGTGGCCATGGCCAGCGACCTCTATCTCGGCGGCCAGACGGTCATCATCGACCACGGCCTCGGCGTCTTCAGCAC
>JBAVUQ010000105.1:0-7976 GCA_049696855.1 Candidatus Aminicenantales bacterium | reverse complement strand
GGTGGAGGAAGGGCACGCGCTCCCGCGTGACCGAGTCCTCCGTCCGGTAGATGCCGCCGATGACCGTCGTGCCGCCGTCGGGGACCATGACCGTCGTCTTGGCGCTCTGCATCGTGATCGGCGGGATGCCGTTGACGAGGTTGGCGAAGTCGGCGGCGTTGTTCTGGATATCGATGATCATGATGATCGTCCCTTCGGCCGTGATCTGCGGCGTCGCCCGCAGCTCGAGGGCCGCGTTGACGTAGCGGGTCGTCACGGTGAAGTTGGCCACCGTCTGGACGGGGATCTGGCGGCCCTGGATGATCTCGGCCTGCTGGTTGTTCTGGGTGACCACGGAGGGCCGGGAGATGATCCTCCCGGTGCCGCTCGTCTCCAAGGCCGACAGGGCGACGTCGATCCGGAAGGTGTCGAGGACGTTGGCGAACGAGAAACCGAGGGCCGAATTGAAGGCCGGCGCCGGCAGGTTGACGGCATAGCCGCCGAGCGGTCCGCCGATGCCCTTGGTGACGATGCCCTGGGGGATCATCGCCCCGTCGACGAGGATGCTGTTCGGGAACTGCAGGTTGGTCGCGTTGCCGTAGAACTGGTCGGCCTGGCCCTTGAAGCCCCACTGGATGCCCAGGTTGCGGACGAAATTGGTCGAAGCCTCGACGACGCGGGCCTCGATCGAGACCTGCGGGGTGGGCGTATCGACGACCGAGATGAGCTTCTCGAGGAGCTCGAGCTTATCGCGGACTTCGGAGATGAGCAGGGTGTTCGTCCGGTCGTCGACGATGATCTCGCCGCGGGCGGAGATCTTGGTGCGCAGGAGCGTGGCGACGTCCTTGGCCTTCGAATAGGACAGGGCGATGGTCCTGACCATGACCGGACCTGCGAGCTCCTTGCTCTCCGTGAGCCGGCGCTGGTCCTCCTCTTCCCGTGTCAGGACGGCGATGGGGGCGATCCGCAGGATGTTGCCTTCGATCGTCTTGCCCATCTTGTTCTGCTTAAGGATGAGGTCGAGGGCCTGGTCCCAGGGGACATCCTGGAGGTTGACCGTGACCGTGCCCCGGACATCGGGATCGAAGACGACGTTCAGCCCGGCGAACTCGGCCAGGTAAAGGATGACGTCCCTGAGGTCGGAATCCTTGAGCTTGAGGCTGAGGACGTCGCCGGAGTACTTTGCCTCTTCGCCGGTGATCGTCTTGGGCTTGAATTTTTCCTGCGGCGCGGCGGCCACGGTGGGCTGTTCCTCGCTCTGAGGCGGGTCAGCGACCGCCGTCGGCGGGCAGATGGTGGTGACCGGGATTTCCTTGGCCCCGGCCTTGGCCTCGACCTTGGTTTCTGCCTTGGGTTCGGCCCTCGGGGGTGCGGGCTCGGTCCGGACGGGCGCGGGCACAGGCGCCGGCACCGATGCGGGGGCCGGCTGGACGAGGGCCGCGGGAGCCGCTGCCGTGGACGGGAAGAAGGAGACGACCAAGCCGTCGCTGCGGGAATCCAGGGCGTAAAGGCCGGGTTCCTTGAGGTCGAAGACCATCCGGGTGATCGGCCGCGGGCCGGCGGACTGGAACTGGGCCACCCGGACCCGCTGGACCGTGGACCGCGGATCCTCGATCGGCCAGACGTCGGACTTGGCGGCGAGAAGCGTGTCGAAGAGATCGACGACCAGACGAGGCGGATTTTCCAGGGCGAAGACCTGGGTGACGACGGCGCCGGTCAGGGCGGCCTTGATGGAGATCGCCTCGTCGCCGGCGGTTGTGTCGACCCGGCTGAGGAGGATCCCGCTCTTGGCCCTGCGGTCGAGCTCGGCCTGGGTCGCGGCGTCGATGACGTAGCCGGTCTGGCCTCTCTGGACGCCGTTGAGCTCGACGACGGTGCGCCCGGTTTCCCGGGTGATGCGGGCCGGGACGCGCTCGCTCAGATGGACGAGGAGACGCAGCGCGTCGACCCCGGCCTTCTCGACCTGGATATCACGGACGAGCCCGGCGCCCGGGGAGGGGACGGCCGGCGCGGCGGTCGTCGAGGCCCGGGACACGTCGAGAACGAGCGTCCGGGGCGATTCGGGCGGATAGTAGGCCCTGTCGACGGCCAGAGGCCCGTTGGTCTCCAGAACCAGCTTTGTCGCCAGCGTGCCTTGCACGACCTGGATCTTGCTGATCTGAACGGCGGGGGCCGGACTCTGGGCGTGCAGGGCGGAGAGCCAAAGCACGCACAGCCCGGCGAACACGGCCGGAAGGATTCTCTTTTTCATGTTACAGCTCCTCCGTGATTTCCTTGATGATATCTCTCGGCCTTACGAGGGGAATCCCCCGCTCGCTAGTCTTCCGCAGGACCACTTGCGTCTCGCTGATGGACAGGACGTACCCGTCCGCGAACTTGTCGCCGACTTTGGCGAACGCGGGGAAGCCCTGGGGCATGCCGATCAGGGCGGTAAAGACATTCTTGTTCTTGACGATGCCGAAGAGGACGAGGTCGTCGATGAAGATCTGGGGCTCGCTGCCGACCGACTTTTCCCGCATGTCGCGCCCGGCCAGGAGGTCCTTGAACGGGTCGCGGCGCCCCTCGGGGTTGAAGGTGAAGCCCGTCTGGACGGTCAAGGCCGGCGTCCCTTCGGGCGGCGGCGTGGCCGTCGTCTCCTGGGCGAGGAGGGGTGCCAAGCCCGCGATCGAGATGCAGAGAAGAAGAAGGGCGGCTTTTCTCATCATTTTGGCCTCGCTGCTTTCTTTTTGGCCGACACAGCGGCCGACGGTTCGGCGAAGAAATAGGTCTTGGCCGTCCAGTTGGCGGAGATGGTATTCACGTCCGTCTGGCGGCTCTGGGCCTTGATGCTGAAATTCTCGACGGTGAAGACCCGGGCGAACTTGCTCAGCTTGTCGAAGAAAGTCCCGAGGTTATTGTAGTTCCCGGAGACCTGGATGGCGATGGGCCACTCGGCGTAGAATTCCTTGTTGATCTCGTTTCCCGGCGCGAAGCGCAGGACGTCGAGCCGGGAGTCGTAGGCCAGGGCCTGGACCTGCCGGAGGATGTCGGCGATCTCCTTGCGCTGGGGGATGTTGATCTCGAGGGTCTTGAGCTTGGCGGTCATGGCCACGATGTCGGCCTCGATCTTGTCGAGCTCCCGCTTCTTCTGCTTCAGGTTCTGGACCTCCTGCTCGACCTTGACCCGCTCGGCCGTCAGGGCTTTGAGCTTGGTGTTCTGGGGCTTGAAGTAAAAGAGGAAGGCCAGCGCGAAGATGAGGACGGCTAAGATGAGATATCCGTACCAGGGCCAGTTTTTCATGGCTGCACCCCCTTCTTGGCGGCGGGTTTCGCGCCTGGCCCAGGCGCCGCCGGGGCCGGAATGGCTTCCGGCTTTTTCTCGATCACGGCCCGCAGCGAGAATTCCAGGTACTGGTCGCCCTTGGTCGTTTTCTGCGTCGAGGAGACGAGGTTGACGTTCATGATCTGGGGGCTGGCCTCGAGGCCCGCGATGTAGTCCGCGACGAGATTGTTCGACAGGGCCCGACCCTTGATCTGGATGCCCTTGGCATCGTAGACGACCTCGGTCAGCCAGACCCAGTCCGGGAGCCGGCGGCTCAGCTCGTCCATGAGCCGGGGGGCCAGGTCGCGCTGGGCGTTCAGGCTCTCGATGAGCGTGATCTTCAGGTCGAGCGAAGCGCGGGCCTGCCGCTGCTCTTCGAGCTTCTTCTCGACGTACTGGAGCGCGGATTTGTCCTTCTGGGCCGTGGCGAGAAGGGCGTTCTCCCGGTCGAAGGCCTTCCTTTGATAGAAGAAGAAGGCGCCGAGGGCGATGAGGAGGACGAGGAAGATGAGACTGCCGACGTTCGGCCCCTTCTTCGCCCCTTCCTCGGCGCCGCCCGTGGTCGTGACCTGCTCCCTGATGTCCTTCGTTTCCGGCTTGAGGAGGTTGATCCGTATCATGATTACTTCTCCACCTTTCGGGTTGCCAAGCCGACGGCGACTCCGAAGATCGGCGCCATGTCGGTGAAGTAGACCGCGTCGAACTTCTTGTCATCGACCCGGATATTGAGGAAGGGATTGAGGATCTCCGTCTTGATCCGGAACTTGGTTTCGAAGGCGCTGACCATGTTCATGACGTTGGCCAGGCCGCCGCTGAGGATGATCTGCTCGATCTTCCTCTCCCGCTTCTCCGAGGCCTCGTAGAAGGAGAAAGTCTTCTCGATCTCGTCGAGGAGGTCCCGGACGTTCATCGTCAGCAGCGTCGCGAACTGGTCGGGGGTGGTCGCTTTCCCCGGGATGCCCTTGAGGAGCTTTTCCGCTTCCTCGAAGGAGATGCTGAGCTCCTTGCGGATGTTCTCGGTGAAGAAGAAGCCGCCGAGCGACAGGTCGCGGAACAGCTGCGGCGTTCCGCGCTCGACGATGACGACGTTGGTGATGTTGGCCCCGATGTTGATCAAGGCCAGCGTCTTGTTGGCGAAGACTTCGGGATAGCAGATCTCGAGGACGTTCTGGAGAGAAAAGACGTCGACCTCGATCGTCTGGAGATTCTTGCGGGCTTGGGCGATGACGTTGCTGTAGTTGGCGATCTTTTCCTTCTTGGCCGCGACGAGCAGGATGTCCAGGTTCTTCTCGTCCGTCGTGCGCGACGGCTTGAGGATGGCGTAGTCGACGTTGGTCTCCTCGTAGGGATAGGGGATGTTGTGCTTGGCCTCCCAGATGATGCTCTCGGCGAGCTCCTGCTTCTCCATGACCGGGAGGGAGATCTTCTTGATGATGACGGAGTTGCCGGAGATGGAGATGGCCACGTCCTTGGTCGAGATCTTGTTCTCCTCGAAGACGAGGCGGATGGTCTCGACGACCGCGGCCGAATCGATGATGGTCCCCTCGACGATGGCGTCATGCGGCAGCGGCTCGTAGCCGATCTTGACGAGCTCATAGGCCTCCTCTCCGCCTTTCTTCCGGGGACGGAGCTCGACGGCCTTGACGGAGTAGGAGCCGATGTCCAACCCGACCACGCTTTTTTCCCGAGAGAGTCCGAACATGTTTGCCTGCCTTTATGGAATTTGGACCTTATTCGACCTGCCGAGCTTGCTCCGGAGCCTGCGGGCGACCAGCCCGGGAACGAGGCCCTCGACGGAGCCGCCGAGGCCGGCGACCTCGCGGACGACGTTCGAGCTGAGGAACGAAAATTGGACGCTGGGCATCATGAAAAAAGTCTCAATGTCCGGAGCCAGGCTCCGGTTCATCAGAGCCATCTGGAACTCGTATTCGAAGTCCGAGATGGCCCGCAGGCCCCGCATGACCACGCTCGTCCCCTGGGCCCGGGCGAAGTCGACGAGGAGGCCGTCGAAGGCGAGGACCTCGACCTCTTTCCTTGAGGCGAAAATCTCGTGAATCATTCTGACCCTCTCTTTAGTCGTGAAGAGAGGGCGCTTTTTGGGGTTTTCGAGGACGGCGACGACCACCCGCTCGAAGACCTTGAGCCCCCGCTCGATGATGTCCACATGCCCGTTGGTGATGGGATCGAACGATCCGGGATAGATGGCGCTCGTTTCCCTCATCTGGACTTCTAGTTAGTTCCTCACCACGTTTGATTATCCAAATATCAAAAAAAAACAGGCTTGTCAACGAAAATTCTGGGGGGACAGACCCTTCTTCGGGACTTTATCACACCGCCGAGATGTGCCATAATCGGGGACGGGAGGGACGGCCATGAGCGCGGCCATGGGGAAGGAGGGCTCGAAAGGGAGGGCCGGAATTCATCGCCGGGTTAACCTTCTGTCACCGCTGGGGGTGATGGTCCTGGGCCTCGAAATCGCCGTTCTGGGCTGGCCGGGCGGGACGCCAGGCGGCCAGGACCTTGCCGCCAGGCGCAAGGCCATGGTCGCGGACCAGATCGCGGCCCGCGGCGTCCGCGATCCTCTCGTGCTCAAAGCCATGTCCGAGGTCCCTCGGCATCTCTTCGTCCCGGCCGGCCTCGCCGGCGAGGCTTATGGGGATTATCCGCTGTCGATCGGCGAGGGGCAGACGATCTCCCAGCCCTATATCGTCGCTCTCATGACCGAATGCCTGGGGCTCAAAGGCGGTGAAAAAGTGCTCGAGGTCGGCACGGGCTCCGGCTATCAGGCGGCCGTGCTCGCCCGGATCGCCGCGCGCGTCGATACCATCGAAATCAACGGTTCCCTGGCCCGTCAGGCGGCGTCGACGCTCGAACGGCTGGGTTTCGTGAACGTCCATGTCCGGGCCGGGGACGGCTTCTTCGGCTGGCCCGAGGAAGCCCCGTTCGACGCCATCATCGTCACCGCCGCCGCTCCAGAGATCCCGCCGGCCCTCTTCGCCCAGCTCGCGGAAGGCGGCCGCCTCGTCATCCCGGTCGGCGACGTCCAGACCTACCAGCGGCTGACCGTCGTCACCAAGCGCAACGGCCGGCCCCATATCGAGCAGGTCCTTGACGTCCGCTTCGTCCCCATGACCGGCGAAGTCCTTAAAAAGAAAAAATAACCATGTAGCGAACGAGATTAGGCCCTCGACCCCGGCGTTGCTTTTCGGGGGCGACTATGTTAATTTTTGGGCGATGATGATCCGATTCGGCACCTCGGGCTGGCGCGGGGTGATGGGCGAGGACTTCACCTTTCACAACGTCCGCGTCGTCATCCAGGCCGCGGCCAACTATCTTCGCGTCAAGTACGGGGACCAGCCGGTCGCCGTGGTTGTCGGCTACGACACCCGGTTCCTTTCCGACCGTTACGCCGTGGAGGCGGCCAAGCTCCTGGCCCGCAACGGCATCCAGGTCTTCCTGGCCGATCGCGACGCGCCCTCCCAGGCCCTGGCCTGCCAGATCATCAAGCGGAGCTGCCAGGGCGGGATCAACTTCACCGCCTCCTTCAACCCGCCGCGTTACAACGGGCTCAAGTTCAACACCGCGACCGGCGCCCCGGCCCTGCCCGAGGTGACCGACGCCATAGAAGAGGAGGTCCGCCGGCTGATGCCCGGCTTCTCCTCCCTGACGACGCAGTTCCTCGACGAATCCGTCACGCGCATCGACCTCCAGGCCGATTACCTGGCCTACCTCCAGGGGAAGATCGATTTCGAGGCCATGCGCCGGGCTCGCCTGAAGGTGGCCGCCGACCCGCTCTACGGCACGAGCCGCGAGTATCTCGACGAGATCCTGGAGGAGAACGGCGTTGACGTCGAGGGACTCCACGGCTATGTTGATCCCTATTTCGGCGGTGTCAGCCCGTCCTGCACCGAGGAGAACTTGGCCGAGCTCAAAGCCCACGTCGTCAAGACCGGCTGCCACGTCGGGCTGGCCACGGACGCCGACGGGGACCGCTTCGGGATCATCGACGAGGCGGGGGGATTCGTCCATCCGAACATCATCCTGGCGCTCCTTCTGGACTATCTCGTCCGGGTCAAGGGCTGGCGCGGCGGAGTCGCCCGGTCGGTCACGACGACCCACCTCATCGATCGCATCGCCCGCAAATACGGCCTGCCGCTGACGAAAACGAAGGTCGGCTTCAAGTACATGGCCGAGCTCTACCTCAAGGGTCAGATCATGTTCGGCGGCGAGGAGAGCGCCTGCATCGCCGTCAGGGACCACCTCCCCGAAAAGGACGGCATCTTCGCCGGCCTCCTCGTCGCCGAGATGATCGCCGTGACCGGCCGGAGCCTGGGGGCCCTCCGCGAGGGCCTGTTCAAGGAATACGGAACCATGACCAGCGGGCAAAGGACCGTGCCCTCGACCCCGGAGCGGGCGAAGAAGCTCAAAGCCCTCATCCAGAACCCGCCCTCGAAGCTGGGCCGCCGCAAGGTCGTGGCCGCGGAAACGCTCGACGGGCTCAAGCTCGACTTCGAGGAGGACCGCTGGGTCGTCCTGCGGCAGTCGGGGACCGAGCCGCTCATCCGTTGTTACGCCGAGGCCGAATCGGCCGGCGAAGTCGAGGCCATCCTGAAAAAAGGGCTCGAGGCGGTCCGGTGAAGAAGAAGATCTTCGTCCTCGGCGTCGCCTGCGTCCTTCTGATCATGATCGTCACCGC
>JBAVUQ010000104.1:0-8491 GCA_049696855.1 Candidatus Aminicenantales bacterium | reverse complement strand
ACGTGGTGCCTGAGGACGTCGTCCGTCTTCTGCTCCCAGCACGTCTCCGGGATGACCTCGTCGACGTATTTGATGGCCTCGAGGATCTGCTTGCGCTCCTCGTAGGTATAGTAGGTCTGCTTGCCTTTGCCGGCCGTGAACTCGTCGGTCGAAAGGGCCACGATGAGGTAATCCCCCATCGCCTTGGCCCGCCGCAGGATGTTGATGTGCCCGTGATGGATCAGGTCGAACGTCCCGTAGGTGATGACCTTTTTCATGGCCGTATCTTAGTCCCAAGCCCACGCGGTTGACAAGCGCTCGGGCGGCGAATTACCATCCCCCCATGAAATACCGTCCCATTCCCCTCCGCTTCGCGTCGCTCGTCATTCTCATGGCCGGCGGGCTGTTGCCCGGCGGGGAGGCCCCTCGACCCGCGACCGGCGCGTTCCCTCCCGCCCAGACATCGACGCCCCCGTCCCCCACTTCTTCGGCCTCGGCGGTCCTCCCGCCCGACTTCGACGCCGTCGTCGCCCGGGCGATGAAGACCTTCGATGTGCCGGGGATGGCCGTGGCCGTGGTCCAGGACGGCCGGGTCGTCCTGGCCAAGGGCTACGGCGTGCGCAAGCTCGGCGAGACGGCGCCCGTCGACGCCCGGACGCTTTTCGGCATCGCCTCGAACACCAAGGCCTTCACGGCCACTGCCCTGGGCCTTCTCGTCGAGGAGGGCAAGATCGAATGGGACGGCGCGGTCTCGCGCTACCTCCCCTGGTTCCAGATGTGGGACCCCTACGTCACCCGCGAGATGACCGTCCGCGACCTGCTCGTCCACCGGAGCGGCCTCGGGCTCGGCGCGGGCGACCTCCTGCTCTGGCCGGCGACGACCTACACCCGGCGCGAGATCGTGAGCCGCCTGCGCTTCGTCCGGCCGGCGACGAGCTTCCGCAGCGCTTACGCCTACGACAACATGCTCTACATCGCCGCCGGCGAGGTCATCGAGGCCGTGAGCGGTGTCACCTGGGAGGATTTCGTCGCCGAGCGCATCCTGAAAAAGGCCGGCATGACCTCGAGCCGGCCGCGCCACTCGGCCGACCTGGCCGGCGCGAACGTGGCCATCCCCCACGCCATGCTCGAGGATCGCCCCACGCCCGGGGCCATCGACGAGAACGACCACATGAACCCGGCCGGAGGGATCGTCTCGTGCGCCGACGACATGGCCCGCTGGATGCTCATCCACCTCAGCGAAGGCAAGCTCGCGGACGGAACGAGGCTCTTCAGCGAACGGACGGAACGGCAGCTGACCTCTCTCGTGACGCCGATCCCCATCAGCGATCCGGCCCCGGAGCTCGCCGCGCAGCGGATGAACTTCAACGGCTACGCCCTCGGCTTCCGGGTCAGCGACTATCGCGGCCGCAAGCTCGTCAACCACACCGGCGGGCTCTCGGGCTATGTTTCGCGCGTGGTCATGGTCCCCGAGCTCGAGCTGGGCGTCGCCGTCCTGACAAACCAGGAATCGGACGAGGCCTACAACGCCGTCATCTATGCCGTGCTCGACCAGGCCATGGGCGCGGCGCCCTACGATTGGGCGGGCGCCTACTTGAAAGTGCGTGACAGATCGAGGGCCCGGTCGGCCGACGCGCAGAAGAAAGAGACGTCGAAGCGCGACGCCGCGCTGCGCCCGTCCCTCCCTCTCGCCGAATACGCCGGGGCTTACGCGGACGCCTGGTACGGGCCCATCGTCGTTACGGTCGAGGGCGCGGGCGAAGCCGCCAGGCTGACGATGAGCTTCGCCAGGACGCCTGGCTTGGTCGGCGACATGGAGCCCTGGAGCCGGGAGACGTTCGTCGTCCGCTGGCGCGACCGGGAGCTGCGGGCCGACGCCTACGTCACCTTCGCGCTCGATCCCGACGGCCAGATCGTCGAGGCCCGGATGAAGCCCTTCTCCCCGGACACCGACTTCAGCTACGACTTCCAGGACCTGCTCCTGAAGCCGGTGAAGAAGTGATCACTCGCCGGCGATTCGTCCGCGATTCGGCCGTCCTGGCCGGAAGCGCGGCTCTTCTCGGGGGATCGTTCGCCTGCCGCGGCGCGGCGAAAGCTTCCTCCAAGAGCCGGGTCGTCTCCGCCGCCGCCGGCGACATGCTCGTCGACCTCGATTACAATCCCGCGGCCGTTCACCGCGCGTTCGAGGCCGGGCTCAAGGAGCTGACCGGAGAGCGGAAGCTCGCCGCCGCCTGGTCTTCGCTCGTTTCCCCAGACGACGTCGTCGGCATCAAGATCAACTGTATCGGCGCCCCGCGAATCTCCTCCTCCCTCGCCTCCATCGCCGAGACGATCGCCGGACTCCGGAGCGCGGGTGTCCGCGAGAACTCCATCATCGTCTGGGACCGGATGGACCGCGATTTCCGCAAGACGGGGCTCATCCTCAACCGGAGCGCGACCGGGGTCCGGGTCAAGGGCTGTTCGACCGAATGGGAGGGCGTCGTACCCTGGGTGCCCGGCTACGACAAGGCCGTCTACGTCTCGTTCAAGGACGGGACCCTGGCCAGGTTCCGGGAGCTCGCCGCCGGCGGCTTCCTGAAAACCGCGTCGCACCGGGAGATCTTCAATTCCGTCACCTGGCTCTGGGGGCTCATCGAGCAGGGCGACCCGAAGGCCGCGAGGTTCGAAAAGGAGATCCGCCGCCTCTATACGGATTACGGCGACCGCGAGGGGATCCGCCGGATCGCCGAGGAGGTCGCGGGCGAGTTCGACGGCGTCGAGATCGAGGACGAGGAGAAGTCCTACCTGGCCAAGATCGTGACCCGGGAGACGACCAAGCTCGTCAACATCGCCGTCCTCAAGCACAACGAGGACAGCGGCGTCACCTGGGCGACGAAGAACATCGCCCTCGGGGTGACCACGAACAAGGTCCGCTTCCACATCGACTACTGCGCCAAGGCCATCCCCGAAATCCTAGCCCAGCCCTGCATCCGGGACAAGACGGTCCTGCACATCGGCGAGGCGGCCAAGATCTCGACGGTCAGCGTCGCCGGGGCCCAGATCGCCCGCGATAATCGCATCTTCTTCAGCCGCGACCCCGTGGCCATGGACCGGATCGGCCTGGACATCCTCGAGGAGAAGCGGGCGGCCCACGGGCTCGAATCGGTCAGGGCCGTCGCGACGCACGTCGCCGCCTGCGCCGCGCGAGGGCTGGGGACGGACGACCTGTCAAAAATTGAGCTCCTCGAAGTCCGGGCCTAGCACGCCCGGTCGCATTATCGCCTATGACTTGACATATCACATAGATGCGCTTAGAATACATTTGAAGCATTTCAAAGGATAACGCATCATGTCAAAAACCATCACCCTGAGGGTCTCGGAGGATCATTACGAGGCCTTCAAGAAATACGCTGAACAGGACAACCGGAAGATTTCGAACGCCATCGAGACCCTGGCCTTGAAACAGCTCGAGGGCGCTCAATTCGTCGAGGGGATCGAGATGGAGGGAATCCTGGCAGACAAGCATTTGCTGGCCAGGATCGCAGGAGGGAGAAAGCAGGCGAAAGCGAAAAAGGGTCGCTTCGTTGAATGATTTCCGGGTCTTCGAAACCGAGCAGTTCGAGGCCGATCTCGACCGGATCTCGCCGGCCCGGAAGGACAAGATCGTCCAGAAGCTAAGGGCTGTTATCTACCCTCAGTTGAGGGCCCAGCCGTACTTCGGACCGAATATCAAGAAGCTGAGGGGTTTCAAGCCCGAAACTTGGCGTTATAGGATTGGGACTTACCGCTTCTTTTATATCGTCGACGACAAAGAAAAAATCGTTTTCATGGTCGCCGCCGACACCCGTCAACAGAGCTATTGAGCTCGGGGCAGGCCGGCGAGGATCGCGCGGAGGCCGTCGGAGGCGCCGAAGCTCTGGACCCAGCGGCCTTCGAGCCTGGCCGGGAATGAGGCGTCGCGGGCGATCATGGCCCGATAGAGCCCGGCCGCGTAGGTCTTGTCGGCGTCCTCCAGCGCCGGCCACCAGGTCAAATAGAGGAAGATGACATTGAGGTTGATGGTCTCGTCGGCCGGCTTGAACACGAGGGCCTGCCGGAAATAGGCCTTGGCCCGGTCCTGGTAGGTCATGAGGGGGAAATTGTAGAGGAGATAGACGGTCCCCATTTCGTAATGCGTGCCGGCGTCGATGGGGTTCGCGGCGATGGCCTGGCCGTAGCGGGCGACGGCCTTGTCGCAGAATGTATCGCGGTCCTCCTCGCGTCCGGATTCGTTGGCCACGCGGGCCATCTCCATATCGAGGCGGGCCAGCTCCACCTGGAAGACGGCGCGCCGCGAGACGGCGGCGGCTTTCGCGAGACGCGATTCGAGGGCCGGGAAGGCGCTCTCGACGCTGCGGGCCGCGGCGCGGGCCCGGCGATAGCCGGCGAGATCGTGAAAGCCGAGGAAATTCCGGACGGCCGGAACGAAGATGACGACGGCCAGGACGGCGGCAATGATCAGCCTGATCGGGGACATGTACCTCCGGTACGTGTCCCCGTTTTTGTTCTGCGCCGCGGGCTTCTCCCCCGAGGACGCGCCGGGGTTCTTATTCAGCACGGCAACCGCGAGCATCGCCAGCGCGGTGAAATAGACCGCGTTGGCCGTGATCTGGAGGTTGAAGTCCGTGAAGCCGTGAAGGAGGATGGCCGTGACCCCGAGCAGCGCCCCCAGGCCGATGCCCTTGGCGAACGAGCTTCGCCGCCGGCGCCAAAGCCCCGCGAGACAGACGACAAGCCCGACGCCGGCGAAGATGAGCGCCCCGCCGCCGATGATCCCGTTCTCCGCCGCGTACTCCAAGTAATCGTTGTGGGCGAAGGACAGCCGCAGCCGGTCGTCGACCTTCTCGTACATGGCGTAGGCGTTGACGTAAGTCCCCTTGCCCGTTCCGGCCCATGGGAAATCGCCGATCATCTGCAGGGTGTTCTGATAGAACGTCTTCCGGACTTCGGCCGAGATGTCCACCTCGGAGAAACGGTCGATGATCGGCCCGATCCCCAGCCAGACCGCCGCGGCCAGGACGACCATGACGACGAGACGCACGATCCGTCCCTCGGCGCGGGCTTTCAGACGTCCCTCTTCCGATGATCCCTTCGCTTCGCCGTCCGCGTCGGAGAATGCCCGCCAGGACGCCGCCGCCACGGCGGCCAGGACGGCCGTGACGGCCAGGACCATGATGCCCGACCTCGATTTCGAAAAGATGAGTCCGACCCCGATGAACGCGGGGACGAGGCCCAGCAGGAGCGTCCACTGGAGGCTCTCCTGACTGAACCAGAGGATCCTCCGCCGGAGCGACAGCCCCTTCTCCATGGCGAAGTAGCGGGCCTTGACCAGGAGATAGCCGAGGCTCAGCGGGAAGGCCATCTCCAGGAAGCCCGCGAGGTGGTTGCGGTTGACGAAGGTCCCGGTGACGGAGCCGAGGCCGTAGCGCTTCGCCCGGCCGAGGATCATCTCGTGGCCGCTGAACGTCTCGGCCAGGCCGTAGAAGGACTGGAAGAGCGCCGAAGCCAGGATGACGATGACCAGGATCTCGGCCCGCCCGCGGGAACGGAGCGTGCGCAGGACCAAGTATCCGAAAAGCCCGTAGCAGACGATCAGGATGAGCTCATAGACGGACGCGCTCGGCGATAAAGACAGAGTCAGCCGCGGAGACGGGGCGATGATGGCGTCCCTCACCAGGCCGGCGTAGATGTCATAGGCTCGAGGCGAGAGGATCTTGACCAGGCCCGCGGGCAAGGGAACGATCTGGAGGAGAGAGAAGCCCAGAAAGATCCCGATGAGGACCTTGAAGAAAAGCGGCAGACGGCCGGACAGGCTTTGATCGTCCGGCCAGCCCTGGTCTGAGGACTGATGCGCGGCCCAGTCCCCGCCGGGGTTCTGTTCTTTTTGTCGCGAATTCCGCCGGCCGAAGAGCCGGCCTCCGACCCAGAGCAGAAACAGGCCGATCGTCGCCGCTTCGAAGACGAATATAGACCACTCCTCGACCGAACCGATGGGCAGGGGGACAAAGACGAGGACGGCGCAGAGTCCCCAGAAGACGATATGGTCGATCACGTCACGCACCGGGGGGTATCATAAGCAAAATCCGACAAAACAAGAAGTCTCAAAAAAGATCCGGCGTGACAGCCGGAGAGCCGAGCTTACCGGATCGGCGAGGCTTCGTTATGCGGAACGATGAGGAAGTACAGCCCCACGCCGACGGCGGCGACGATCAGCACGCGCCCGGCGACAGAGCTGAAGAAGCCCTTCTTTTTCGTCGCGGCTTCGCCCGCTTCCTGGCCGCCGGCCGTGCCCGGCATGAGCGAGACCGAGAGCTTGCCCAGCTCTCCCGCCTTGACGTAAAGGGAGTAATCGAGGTTGAAATCATCCTTGGCGGAGGTCACCCCGAGCATGTAGCGCCCTTCGGGGATGTCCTTGATCGTGTACATGCCGTTCGCGTCCGTCGGCAGGCTGGCCATCTCTTTCATGTCCCCGAGGTTGCGGATCTTCACGACCGCCCCGGCGACCGGCGTCGTCACGTCCTTGGCGTAGATGAACCCGGAGAGCGAGCCGCTGTCCGCGGCCGGCGCCGGGCTCTTCGCGGCCAATCCCACAGGCATGGCGAAGACCGCGAAAGCCGCCAGCACACAGTAGACGAGGTACCGAGGTCTTTTGAATGAAGCAATGGTCATATGGTTCCCCTTTCTCCGAGCCTTACGGCTCTAGAATGCGGACTCAGTCGATGATGACGGGGGACGCTTCGCCTTCGCTGAGGGCGACGGCGAATAGCGTGACTTCAACCGCCGTGATGATGGTCAGAATGCCGGCCGGCGACTTGAAGAAATCCATGATCGTCGTCTTCTTTTTCGCCTCGAACCCCTGCTGAACCATCACGGGAGCGTTTCCCGGCTTCATAGCCACGGACAGCTTGGCCAGCGCGTCGGCCTTGATCATGATGCTGTAGTGGAAGTTGTAGGGACCGCCCGGGCCGAGGACGCCCATCACGTAGCGCCCCTCCTCGACCGCCGGGATCACGTAGGTCCCGTCAAGGTCGGTCGGCTCGCTCTCGTACTCCTTCTGCGTGGCCACGTTCCGCAGCTTGACGACGGCGTCCCGGACCGGCGTCCTCATGTCCTCGTTGAAGATGTGTCCGGCCAACGCTCCGTTCCCTTTCGGGGCGGCCGCGGCGGTCTGCGGCCCCGGCACTGTCAGCAGCAAGAAGGCCGCGACAAGGAATACGGCTAGAGTCTTTTTCATGGTCTGCCTCCCACCAAGGCTTTGCGATAATAATGGGATAATCAACGGTTTATGTCAAGAGGATTCTTGCCCTCCCGCCTGACGGACAGTCACGGACCGGGGGTCACCGGATGGGAGAAGCCTCGCCTTCCTTCTTCGTCAGCTCGTAAACGCCGAATCCTGCGGCGCCGGCCATGGCGACGATGAGCAGGATCCCGCCCGGGGTCGCGAAGAAGCTCTTGCCGCCGCCGCCGGAGCTTGCTCCCTTTCCCTCGAGCGTTCCGCCGGGCATCATCTCGACGGAAAGCTTGGCGATCTCGCCGGCCTTGATGTAGACGCCGTAGTTCAAGTTGAAGTCCCCGGCGGCCGAAGTGACACCGAGAGTGTACCAGCCTTCCTCCACCCCCAAGATCTTGTAGCCGCCCTTGGCGTCCGTCGGCAAGCTGGCGTATTCCTTCTGGTTGTTCAGGTTCCTGAGCTTGACGATGGCGTTGGCGACTCGCGACCTCATGCCTTCGGTGAAGACCACCCCTTGGATCGTCCCCTGCCGGACGAGCGCCGGCGTCTGGGTCTGTGCGGCGATCGGCGCGGGCGTCATCAAGATGCCGAAGGCCACGATCAACCCCCCGGCCAGAATCCTAGACCGGAACGCGCTTTTGCTAAACATGCGGTTCCTCCTTGCGCCTATTATACAACAATCCCCAGGGGTCAAGCATTGTTTTATTTAATCTTGAGAACCGTGGTATTGCTTGGGCCTGGCCGCTGTCCCCGTTTTTCATTCATCTCCCCTTCCCCTCGCGTCATTCGCGGAGGCCGGCGAGGGAGCCCGATGAGGCGCCGGGTCCAGCTTGTCCGGCTCAGAGGATTCTGCGGCTCCCCCCATTCCGGAATAGCTTTATTCTCGAGAATGGCCCGCGGGATTTCCGTGACCATGGCCCTGGCCTTGCTCTCGCCGACGATCTTCGACGCCGCCTCGACGGCCCGGCTGAGCCCCGGCGGGCGCCCGATGGCCCGGTGGGCATCGCTGGCGATGATGTGGACGAGGTTGTTGACCAGGAGCAGGCCGGCCGCCGTCCGAACCTCTCGTCCCAGCTCCCCGGTCAGGCTGCCCGCGGTCAGCTGGGCCACGCAGCCCATCGAGACGAACTCGAAGAGGAGCTCCGGACGGGCGATGAAGCCGCGGTTCCTCTCGGGATGACTGATGATGGGCACGAATCCTTTGCTCATGAGCTGAGCCAGCATGTTGGCCGCGCCGACCGGCACCCCCTCGGCGGCGAATTC
>JBAVUQ010000103.1:0-8822 GCA_049696855.1 Candidatus Aminicenantales bacterium | reverse complement strand
GCTCGCCGAAGGGCGTCCGGAGACGGACTTCCTTCTTGTTTCTGAACCCGTCGATCTCGTAGAGCCCCGTGCCGCCCAGGATGCCGATCGCAGCTTTGGGCAACAGGGTCGCCTTGGTCCCGGCCATGAATCCTCCTCGCCTTCATATACCCTTTTCGGTGCTGGAGAGTCAACCGTCTTTGCATTTTCCAGCTGAAAACGATATCCTACATAAACCATGAAATACGTCTATCTCGATGCCTCGTCGGGGGTTAGCGGGGACATGTGCCTCGGCGCGCTCCTCGACCTGGGCGTCGATCCGGCCCTCTTCAAAGAGAGGATGGCCGGGCTGCGCCTGCCCGTGGAGATCGCCGTCCACCGGGTCCGCCGCGGCGGCTTCGCGGCCGTCAAGGTCGATGTCGAAGTCAAGGGTCATGAGCACGTCGAGCGCACCTTCGCCGACGTCGAGCGCATCATCGCCAAGAGCCGCTTCGCCCCGGCCGTCAAGGACCGGGCTCTGACCGTCTTCAAGAGGCTGTTCGAAGCCGAGGCCAAGGTCCACGGCCGCAGGTTCAAGGAAGCCCACCTGCACGAGGCCGGGGCCGACGACGCCCTGGTCGACGTCGTCGGGACCGCGCACCTCCTCGACGAGCTGGACGTGGCCGATGTCTACTGCTCCCCGCTCAACGTCGGCTCGGGCTGGGTCGACACCTCTCATGGCCGGCTGGCCGTCCCGCCTCCGGCCGTGGCCGAGCTCTTGAAGAAGGCGCCGGTCTATGCGGCCTGGGTCGAATCGGAGCTCGTGACGCCGACGGGCGCGGCCATCGTCGCGGCCTTGACCAAAAAGTATTCGAAGCTGCCCGAGCTCGTCTACGAGAAGATCGGCCGCGGGGCCGGAACAAAGGAATTCCACGAGATCCCCAACATCCTGAGGGTTTATTACGGCGAGGCCGCGGCCTTCGACGAAACGAAGGCCGTCTTCATCGTCGAGGCGACGATCGACGACGCCTCGCCGCAGCTCCTGGCTCACTTCCTCGAGCGGGCTTTCGAGGAGGGCGCGCTGGATGCCACTCTCTCCCCCATCGTCATGAAGAAAAACCGCCTGGGGACGAAGCTCTCGCTCCTTGTCGAGGGCGGCCGCCTGGACGCCTTGATCGAGGCCGTTTTCAGGGAGACGACGTCGATCGGGGTCCGCTTCTATCCCGTCGGCCGCCGCGTCCTCGAGCGCGGCTTCCGGACCGTCCGCGTCTCCGGCGAGAAGATCGGCGTCAAGCTGGCTTCACTCGACGGGCGGACGGTCAACGTTCAGCCGGAATACGAGGACCTGCTCAGGGCGGCCCGTAGGACCGGGACGCCTCTCAAGGAGATCGCCCACCAGGCCGTCTGCGAGTTTCACAGGAAGCGCTAGCGGCGCCGGGCGGAAGGACCACCATGGATATCAAGAAGATCGAGAAGGGCGTCGGACTCGTCCTCGAGGGGGTCGGGGAAGACGTTCGCCGGCCGGGCATTCGGGCGACGCCCCGCCGCGTGGCCCGCATGCTGGCCGAGATCCTCGGCGGCTCGGAGCGCGAAGCGACGCGGAACCTCCGCGTCATCGAGGACGAAAAGCACGACGAAATGGTCCTCATCAAGAACATCCCCCTCTACTCGATGTGCGAGCACCATCTCCTGCCCTTCGCGGGAGTGGCCCACGTCGCCTATATTCCGAAATCCGGGCGCATCGTCGGCCTGAGCAAGATCGCCCGGGTGGTGGAGGCCCTGTCCAGGCGGCTCCAGGTGCAGGAGCGGTTGACGAAACAGATCGCCGACCTGCTCGACAAGCACCTCGAGCCCCTGGGCGTCATGGTCGTCATCGAGGCCGAGCACATGTGCATGTCGATGCGCGGGGCGAAGAAGCCCAAGTCGATCACGGTCACCTCGGCCGTCCGCGGCTCGTTCCGGACGAACCCGGCGACGCGGGCCGAGGCCATGATGCTCATCCGGGGAGGACCCAGCAATGTCCACGAGTTCTAAGAAGACATTTTTCGTCACGACGCCGATCTATTACGTCAACGACGTGCCCCACATCGGACACGCCTACACGACCATCATCGCCGACGCCCTAGCCCGCTTCCACAAGCTCACCGGCCAGGAAGTCTTTTTCCTGACGGGGACGGACGAACACGGCCAGAAAATCGAGAAGGCCGCGGCCGATAAGGGCGTGACGCCCAAAGCCCTGGCCGACGCGGTCGTCGGACGGACCCAGGACCTGTGGCGGGCCCTGGACATCTCCTATGATTTCTTCGTCCGGACGACCATGGACTTCCACGAGAAGGGCGTCCAGAAGCTCTTCCAGGTCCTGCTCGATAAAGGCGACATCTACAAGGGCGAATACAAGGGCTGGTACTGCGTCTCCGACGAGAACTTTCTCCCGGAGGACGTGCCGCTCGATGCCGAGTCCTGCAAGACCTGCCCCGACTGCGGCAAGAAGGCCTCGCTCGTCTCCGAGGAGACCTACTTTTTCCGGCTCTCGGCCTACCAGGACAGGCTTCTCGAGCTCTATGAGAAGCATCCGGAATTCGTCCGGCCGCAGAGCCGCCTCAACGAGGTCTCGAGCTTCGTCCGGGGCGGGCTCAGGGACCTGAGCATCACCCGGACCACGGTCAAGTGGGGCATCCCTGTCCCGGGCGACCCGAAGCACACGATCTACGTCTGGTTCGACGCCCTTCACAATTACGTCACAGCCGTCGGCTACGACTGGAACATGGCCCGGTATGAGAAATTCTGGCCGGCCGACGTCCAGCTCGTCGGCAAGGACATCCTCAGGTTCCACGCCGTCTATTGGCCGGCCTTCCTCATGGCCTCGGGCCTGCCGCTGCCGCGAACGGTCTTCGGGCACGGCTGGTGGCTCAAGGACGACACCAAGATGTCCAAGTCCAAGGGCAACGTTCTCGATCCGCACGTCCTCCTCAAGGTCTTCGGGCCGGACCCGCTGCGCTACTTCCTGCTCCGGGAGATCCCGATCGGCCAGGACGGCAACTTCTCCCACGAGGGCTTCCTCCACCGGGTCAACTCCGACCTGGCCAACGACTTCGGCAACCTCGTCCAGCGGACGCTGACGATGATCGGCAATTACTTCGGCGGCGCGATCGTCGACCCGGCCGATGAGACGGCCGAGGACGCGCGGGTGCGGACGGATTTCGGCGAGCTCAAGGGCCGCGTCTTCGACCTCTACGAGGCTTGTGCCCTCAACAAGGCCCTCGAGGAGGTCTGGGCCTATATCGGCATGGTCAACAAGTACCTCGCCGATAACGAGCCCTGGATCATGGCCAAGGACGCGGGCCGCCGGCCCCGGCTGGCCCGGGTGCTCCTCCAGGCCGCGGCGGCCATCCGCGGCGCGAGCTACCTCGTCTATCCCGTCATGCCCCGGTCGGTCGAGAAGGTCTGGGGCTTTCTCGGAGAACCCCGAAAACCGGCGGACGTCCTCTGGGAGACTCTCGATTTCGGCGGCTTCGGCCCGGGCCGGAAGGTCGGGATGCCGCAGGCGCTCTTCCCGAGGGTGGCGCTGAAGGATTTCCTGGGCGAGGAGACCGGCGCGACCGCCGCCGCCCCGGCCGCGGGGCCTGAACCGACAACGAAGGGAGCGAACATCATGGACATCATCACCTACGACGAATTCAAGAAGATGGACCTCCGGGTCGCCCAGATCCTCGAAGCCGAGCGCGTGCCCGGCGCAACCAAGATCCTGAAGCTCAAGGTCGATATCGGCACGGAGCAGCGGCAGATGATCGCCGGGATCGCCGAGACCTACACGCCCGAAGAGCTCGTCGGCAAGAAGCTCATCGTCATCGTCAACCTCAAGCCCGCGGTCATTCGCGGCATCGAATCCCAGGCCATGCTGCTCGCGGCCATCACCCCCGACAACAAGGCCGTCATCCCCTTCTTCGACCGCGACATCCAGGCCGGGGCGATCGTCAAGTAAGTCCGGAATATTCGGCGGAAGGCCCGGGCGCGGGCTCAATCGCGCAGGAGCTCTTCGATCCGGATCCCGGGGATCGCCCCCTCCCGAAGAATGCGCGGCCGGTCGCCGGCAAGATCGACGATCGTCGAGGGCCGGCCACCCGGGGTCGGGCCTGCGTCGACGATGAAATCGATCCGGCCGTCGAACAAGGTCTTCACTTCGGCCGGGTCGGCCAGCTCCCGCTCTCCTGACAGGTTGGCGCTGGTCGCGGTCAGGGGTTCGCTCATCTCCCTGACGAGCGACCTCAGCCAGGCCGGGGGCGGGATCCGCAGGGCGATCGTCCGGCCCGGCCCGAGGAGGCGCTCCGGAAAGCCGGCCGCGGCCGGCAGGACGACGGTCAGGGGGCCCGGCCAGAACTCCGCGGCCAGGACCATAAATGCCGGAGGCAGCGAGGACACGACGTCCCTGACCATGTCCATGTCGGAAACGACGAAGGACAGGGGCTTCGAGGGATCCCGCTTCTTCAGCCGGAAAACCCTGTCAATCCCCCTTTTCGAAAGGGCCGCCGCGCCGAGGGCGTAAAACGTCTCCGTGGGGTAGGCCGCGACGGCCCCGGCCAGAAGGGCCGCGGCGATGTCCTTGACCCCGGGAACATCCGCCGCCCTCTTGTCGAGACGGACCGCTCGCGTTTCGATCAAATCCGGCCTCCTACCCGCCCGGGATGGTAACCGCCCCATGGGCAAAAGTCAAACAAGGCGGCCGTCCCCGCCCGGAGGACACCTGACCTGTTTTGGGCACATCCCCCGGGATCCCTGGCCTGTTGGAAGCCAGGCCCAGCCTGGCATATTTTTTGCTATACTATCGATTGAACTGGAGGAAAGAAATGAAAAAACTGACTGTTATCGCCCTAGGATTGCTCCTTCTCATCCCGTCCCTGGCCTTCTCCGATTCGATCACGCTGAGGCTGGGCTATTTTTTCCCTAAAGCTTTGTCGGATTCCTATCTGATCAACCACCAGGACAGCCTCTGGGCAATCGAGTTCGATAATATGAGCTTCCTTCCAAAGGACTATCGCGGCGGGACGGTCGGCATCGGCTACGATTATTTCTTGAGCAAGAACATCAGCCTCGCCTTGAGCGTGGACGCCTACAACAAGAGCAATGTCGGCTTCTACAGAGACTGGGTCGTCAACACCGTGGACCAAGTCGATTTCGCCTTCCCCTCTGAACTCTACTTTGGCGGCGACATCGTCCACTCCTTCCGCGTGACCATTACCCCCGTCGAACTTTCTTTGAAATTGCTGCCGCTCGGCCGCAGGGCCAGGATCATCCCCTATGTCGGAGGCGGCGCCAGCATGGTTTTCTACGGCGCCCGCATGTTCGGCGACACGGTCAATTTCGCCGACCCCTGGATCTATACCGATCCCGATCTGGGCGACGTCGATATCTATCCCGTGGAGCCCGTCGCCAGTCGCGACAACGGCACGGCGTTCGGCTGGCATGCGTTCGGCGGCATCCAGTTCCCCATCGGGTACCGGGCCACGATCGAGGCCGAGGCCCGCTATCGTTCGGCCAAGGGCCGGTTCAACGGCCTGTTCCAGGGATTCGATGACTTCGAGCTCGGCGGACTCGCCCTGACCGCCGGGATCAGCTACTGGTTCTAAGAAATATCTGAGTAGGATTGAGAGAGGGGCCAGCCTGTTGGCTGGCCCTTTTTTGCGGGCTTGTCAGGACTTTTTCGAGAGGCGCAAGGGCTGGGTCGCGCCGAAGGGGATGACGAGCGGCCCCCAGACCGAGGCGATCGTGATCCGGCCGCTGAACCGGCAGGGGAACTCGTCCTTGGCGAAGCCGGCGCGGACGTCGTCCCCGGCCTCGAAGAAATCGACCAGGAAGGGAAGAAAGAACGTCTTCTCGCCCGTCTGCGGCAGGCTCTTGTCCCCCGGAATGGACCCCGAGAGGACGACGTGTCCGCTGAAAGTGAGCTCGAAATCGATGGCCCGGACGATGAGGTCGTAGCTGTTGGGGTTCCGGAAGCGTGGATGGAAGACGACATCGGCCCCGCCCACGGTCAGGTCGACGACATCGAGCGGCAGCAGTTCGATCTCCGGATCTTTGAAAATGGGGAACTCGCCGCTAAAGGCGAACGAAACCTTCTGCTCCTTGTCCCGCTCGGTCAGGAAATACATGTCGCCGACGATATCGCAGAGCCCCCGGACTTCGATCGGCCCGATGGCCTGCCGGAGCAGGTCGTAGGTGATCTTGACCGGAAGGGCGATGAGGGTCTCGCCCTCCGGGGGCACGACCAGGGGCTGGGCCAGCGTGACGGTCGTACTGATGTATTCCTTCTGGTCGATCCTCACCCGGTAGCGATAGCGGACGAGCCGGCGCGGGGCGGGGGCGGGGTTGACGACGGCAACGTGGAAAGCCAGGATGAGGCCCGAGGAGCTCAGGTCCTTGATGACCTTCTCCTTGAGCGCCAGTGTGATCTCGTCCTTCGCCCCGGCGGCGGATCCTGAAGCGGCCAGGGCGGCCGAGCCGGCCAGAAAGACCCCCATGCAGGCGGCGCCGAGCGCGAATCCCGTCGAGCGTCTGGGAGCGTTCATGTCGTCCTTACAGAATACCCAAAACCCGGGCGACTGACAAGAAAGGAAAATGCGGCCATTGCAGTTCCGGGGCGCGGACCTTATAATGGGAATCCATGCCGGGCATGAATCTCCGGGAGGAGGGACAGCCATGAACAGGCGGCGATCCGCCGTATTCGGCCTCGCTTTGATGGTCATCGGGGGATTCAGCCTCTCATGCGGCCGGAAGGAGCCCGGTCAGGCGGGGACCGCCCCCGGACAGCCCAAGCACGACCAGGCCATCTACACCCGCGAGACGCCGGAAAGCAAGGACTCGACCTTTCTCGCCGCCGACCTTTCGGCGTTCACCCATCCGACCGACCCGCTCGAGTTCACCCAGTTCTTCCATCTGCCCCCCGTCATGCAGGGCAAGACCGGCACCTGCTGGTCGTTCGCGGCGACATCCCTCCTCGAATCCGAGCTGAGGCGCCAGGGAAAGGCCGTGGTCAAGCTCTCCGAGATGCACACGGTCTATTGGGAATACGTCGAAAAAGCCCGGCGCTTCCTCCGGGAGAAAGGGAATTCCTTCCTCGGCCAGGGCTCCGAGCCCAACTCGGCCCTGGCCCGGATCAAGCAGTACGGGCTTGTCCGGGAGGCCGATTATCCCGGTCTCCTCGACGGCAAGACCGCCCACGACCACGGGCCCCTCTTCCGCGAGCTGAGGGACTATCTTTCCGGCCTGGCCGCCAAGAACGCTTGGGATGAGGCCTCAGGCCTGGCCGGCGTGCGGGCCATCCTCGACCGCCATCTGGGCCGGCCGCCGGACCGGATCCTCGTCGACGGCCGGTCCCTGACGCCGCTCGAATACCTCGCCTCCCTCGGGCTCGTGCCGGACGACTACGTCTCCTTCGTCAGCTTCATGTACCTGCCCTTCTACACCCGGGGCGAATACAAGGTCCCCGACAACTGGTGGCACAGCGGCGATTACCGCAACCTGCCTCTGTACGAATTCTCCCTGGCCCTGCTCCGGGCCCTGCGCAAGGGCTACACGGCCACGCTGGCCGTCGATTTCTCCGAGCCGGGCTATCTCGGCGAGAGCGACGTGGCCATGGTGCCCACCTTCGACATCCCCCCGGCCTATATCGACCAGTCCAGCCGGGAGCTGCGCTTCGCGAACGGCGCTTCGACCGACGACCACGCCGTCCAGTGTGTCGGCTATCTCGAGTCCGGCCAGGGGAACTGGTACCTGATCAAGGACTCCTGGGAAAACGCCTGGTGGGGCAAGGTCAAGGGATACTTCTTTTACCAGGACGCTTACATCCGCTTGAAGTGCCTGATGTTCATGGTCCACAAGGACGCCGTCAAGGAGGTCCTGGAGAAATTCCCGGCCGCCAAATGACCAAGCGGACCTTCGACTTTCCCGGACGGGCGCTCTTCGTCCGGCTCTTCGGCGGCGACGTCTACGCGGTCGGCGGCTTCGTCCGCGACCTCATCCTCGGACGCCCCTCCGCGGAAGTCGATCTCCTCGTCGCCCGCCATCCCCTCGAGGCGATCGTGCGCAAGCTCGAGAAACACGGCCGGGTCGACCTCGTCGGCCGGAGCTTCGGCATCATCAAGTTCACCAAGGGCGGCCGGACGACCGACATCGCGCTGCCGCGGGTCGACCGCGCCGGTGGCGAAGGGCCGCGCCGTCACAAGGATATCGTCGTCGCCGCGGACCCCGGCCTGCCCATCGAAAAGGACCTCGAGCGACGGGACTTCCGGACCAACAGCATGGCCCTCCGGCTCAAGGACGGCGCCCTCATCGATCCCTTCCAAGGCCGTAAGGATACGCTGGCCAAACGCATCCGCCTGACCAACCCTTCGGCCTTCCCGGACGACCCCCTGCGCGTCATCCGGGTGGCCCGCTTCGCCTCGGTCCTGGGCTTCAAGGTCGACAAGTCCGTCTACCCGGCGGCCCGGGGGGTCGACCTTTCCGGGCTCAGCGTCGAACGGGTCAACGACGAGATGTTCAGGATGCTCCTCGACTCGCCGCGGCCTTCCGTCGGTCTCGAGGAGATGTTCCGCCTCGGCGTCCTCGAACAGTGGTTCCCCGAGCTCCAGGCCCTGACCCAGATCATCCAGGATGCCGTCTTCCACCCCGAAAAGGACGCCTTCGGCCATCACACGGTCTGGGCCCACACCAAGCTCAGCGTCGACCAGGCCGGGGCTCTGGCCCGGATAGCCGGGCTCCCGGCGCCGAAGCGGCTGGCCCTGCTCCTGGCCGCCCTCTACCACGACCTGGGCAAGGCGACGACGACGCGCTGGGAGTACAAGCGCGGACGGATGACCCTGACCTCGGCC
>JBAVUQ010000102.1:0-5108 GCA_049696855.1 Candidatus Aminicenantales bacterium | reverse complement strand
GCCACGTCCGTCGGCGTCACTTCGGGGTTTCCGTCGAAGACGAGGTGGATGCGGGCGCGGGTAACGCGCTGGAAGGCGAGGAGCCGCACGACGAGTCCGTCGCGGCCCGACGGCTCCCGCAGCTCGTGCGGCGCGATGCGCCCGAGCAGGTTGTTGCCGTCGATGAGATAGGCCATGCGATGCCGCCGTCCGGGCGTCCCCCCGTCACCCCGGCGGCCAGTGGAGGCGTCGCCCCCCGAGGACGTGGAAGTGGATGTGAAGGACTTCCTGGCCCGAGTCCCGGCCGGTGTTGAGGACGACGCGATAGCCCGTCTCGGCGATCCCTTTGTTCCGGGCGGCCCGGCGGGCCGCCAGGAGGAGCTCGCCGAGCAGGGCTTCCGAGCCCTCGGGGGCGTCGTTGAGCGAGGCGAAGTGGGCTTTGGGAATGACCAGGACGTGGACCGGCGCCTGGGGCCGCATGTCCTCGAAGGCCAGGACGCGCTCGTCCTCGAACAGGATCCTGGCCGGCAGCTCGCGGCGCGCGATCCGGCAGAAGAGACAGCCCGGGGCCTGAGCGGCGCTCATGCCCGGACCCTCTCGATCATGGCTCCGAGCCCGCGGAGCTTCTCTTCGATCCGCTCGTAGCCGCGGTCGAGATGCTCGATCTCCGTGACGGTCGTCTCCCCGGCGGCCACGAGGCCGGCCAGGACGAGGGCGGCCGAGGCCCTGAGGTCCGTGGCCACGACCTCGGCCCCGGAGAGGGCGGTCTTGCCCTTGACGATCGCCTTGTCGCCCTGGACCTCGATGGCCGCGCCGAGGCGGACGAGCTCGTTGACGTGGGAGAAGCGCCGGTCGAAGATCGTTTCGGTGATGATCGACGTCCCCGCGGCCTGGGTCAGGAGGACCATGAACTGGGCCTGCATGTCCGTCGGGAAGCCGGGGTAGGGCGAGGTCGTGATGTCCTGGGGCCGGACCTCGCTCGCGCCGACGATGCGGAGGCCGCCCTCGCCTTCGGGCTCGACCGTCGCGCCCGAGGCGCGGAGCTTGTCGATGACGCTGCCGACGTGCTCGGGCACGACGCCGCGGACCAAGAAATCGCCGGCCGTCAGGGCCCCGGCCACGAGGAACGTGCCCGTCTCGATCCGGTCGGGGATGATGGCGTGGGCCGCTCCGCCCAGCTCCTTGACGCCGCGGATGCGGGCCGTGTCCTCGTCGGGCCAGTCGATCTTCGCGCCCATCTTGTTGAGGAGGACGGCCAGGTCGGTGACTTCGGGCTCGCGGGCGCAGTTCCTCAGAACGGTCTCGCCCTTGGCCAGCGCGGCCGCCATGAGCAGGTTCTCCGTGCCGGTGACCGTCTTCTTCTCGAATTCGATCTCGGCGCCGCGGAGGCGGCCGGCCTCGGCCCGGATGTAGCCGTGCTCGAGCGAGATCGTCGCGCCGAGCTTCTGCAGGCCGGCGATGTGGAGGTTGACCGGGCGCGAGCCGATGGCGCAGCCGCCCGGCAGGGCGACGACCGCCTTGCCGAAGCGGGCGATGAGCGGCCCGAGGACGAGGACGGAGGCGCGCATGGCCCGGACGAGCTCGTAGGACGCCTCGTCCGAGCGGATCTTCGGGACGCGCAGAGAGACTGTGTCCCCGGAGGCGCTGTACGAGCCGCCGAGGTCGGCCACGAGCGTCAGGATGGTCTCGACGTCCTTCACCCGGGGGACGTTGGAGAGCCGGACCTCGTCGCTCGTCAGGAGCGACGCGGCGATCGCCGGGAGGACGGCGTTCTTGGCCCCGCTCACGCGGACCTCGCCCTTCAGGCGCAGGCCGGGATCGCCGCGGATGACGAGCTTTTCCATCAGACGACCCGTCCGTCCTTCGTCCAGCCCCAGGCCTGGTAATAGGCGTCGAGGACGGTGTTGTAGAAGGCTTCGTCGACGGCCCCGCCCTTGCGGGCCCCGCGGGTCATGGGGACCTTGAGCTTGGGCGGGACGAAGGCGTCGTAGGTCCGGTCGCGGCCCTGGGCGTTGTTCAGGCGCCGCTCGAGCGCGTAGATCCTCCGGCCGCAGGCCTTCAGCGATTCGGGCGTGTATTCGATGCCGGAGAGGGCGCGATAGAGCGACAGGAACGGCTCGGCCGTGATGTCGCCGGTGAAGAAATCGCACAGTCCGAATGAATCGACGAGGGCCTTGCCGGCCTGGCCTTCGGCGACATAGGCGGCCAGGTCCCGCGCGTCCTTGAGGCCCCCCTCCTCGGCCTGGACGGTCCAGGCATAGGTGTGGTCGCCGCGGCCCCGGTTCGAGGTGCCGTAGGCCGTGAACATGCCCGGGAAGGCCTTGGGGCTGATGCCGGCGTAGCCGAGACCGCCGAAGGCCGTGGTCAACGAGTCGGCGATGGCGGACCGGGACGCCGGCGACGCGGCCGCCAGCTCGGCGATGACCCTGTCGCTGTAATGGGCCAGGAGCCGGCCGAGGCCGGTCGACGCGTAGGCGATCTCCTTGAGGGTCCGGATCATGCCGGGCGCGTCCCCGAAGACGGGGGCTCCGGGATAGCGGGGGAGCAGCCCCTTTTCGGCCAGCTCCATGGCCCCGGCCATGACGCTGCCGAAGGTCATCGTGTCGAGGCCGAGCTCGTTGCAGAGCGCGTTCATGTGGAAGATGGCCTCGCGGTCGAGGATGCCGCAGTTGATCCACAGGGCGATCGTTTCGAACTCCGGCCGCACGCCTTCGCCGGCATAGGGCCCGGACTCGACCCGGGCCACACGCGTGCAGAAGATGTGCCGGCACTTGTTGCAGACGTTGTGTTTCTCGGAGATGGCCAGGAAGGCTTCGGTCGAGACCTTCTCGTAATCGGCGGCGTCGAAGGCGCCCTCGTCGAAGTTGTGCCAGGGCAGATATCCGCCGTTGGCCCCCAGGTAGCGGCCGTTGAAGGCCCGGTCGAGCCACCAGGTCGTCCCCGTCGTCGGGCGGAACGAAGCCGTCCGTGTGGGGTCGGCGACACTGGCCTTGATCAGATCGTCGAGCTCCCGGCCGAACTTCCGGAAGGCCTCCGGATCGGCATAGGTGATCGCTTCGCTCCCGAGCGCGGTGACGGCGAGCAGGTTCTTCGATCCGAACACGGCGCCCGCGCCGCCGCGCCCGAAGTTGCGGTGGCGGTCGGCGGTGAGGCAGGCGAAGTCGACCAGGTTCCAGCCGGCCGGACCCACGGTCAGGGTGGACGATCCTTTGAGCCCGGCGGTGAGCGCGTCGGTGATGACGGATGCGGCCCGGGGGACGCGCCGGTCCGCGACGGTCTCGAAGAGCTCGTCCTCGGCGTCGACGATGCGGCAGGCGCCGCGGACGACCTCCAGGCGCACGGGACGGTCCGCCCGGCCGTCGATGACGATCTGGTCGAAGCCGGCCCGTTTGAGCATGTTGGGGAAGAGTCCGCCCGCGCTCGAGTGGGTGACGAGCCCGAAAACGGGCTTGTGGCCGGGGATCCAGGGGGCCGCTTCCGGCGAGCGGGCCATCGTCCCGACGAACGAGCAGGAGCCGCGACCGGCCGTGGCCACGGCCGTGTCGTTGAGAGCGGCCGAGCCGATGACGATCCTGTTCCCGGGCGCAAGCGGGTCCGTGACCGGGCCCGTCTTCTCCAGATGATCGGCCAGGAGCCGGGCCTGGAGGCCGCGGCCGCCGACGTAATCGCGGCCGTAGGCGGGAACGGCGGGTTCGATCCGGACGGTGCGGTTGGTCAGATCGACGAAGGCCCAGCGGCCCCTGTATCCGGTCGTCTTGATTTCGTCGGCCACGGTATTCTCCTGGCGCTTTCCGGCTTCAGAGCGACTTCAAGGCCTGATCGACGTCGGCGATGACGTCGTCGGGATGCTCCGCCCCGACGCACAACCGGATGAGCTGCGGCGGCACGTCGGCCATGCGCCGGGCCTCCTCGCCCTGCTGCTGGTGGGTCGAGATGGCCGGGATCGTGGCCACGCTCTTGATCCGCCCGAGGTCGGTGGCCCGGTAGATCATCTTGAAGTGATCGAAGACCTTGCGGGCGTTCTCCGGGGGTCCGTCGACGCGGAAGCTCATCAGGTGGCCGTAGCGGTTGACCTCATGGCCCGTGCCGTCGTCGGAATCGACGAGGGTCATGTATTTTTTCGCCACGCCGTGGAGCGGGAAGGTCGGCAGTCCCAGATAATCGACCTGGTAGACCTTCGGGTGCTTCTGGAGGAACTCGGCCACCTTCTGGCAGTTGGCGCTGACGACGTCCATCTTGGAGCGCAGGGTGCGCACGTCGTTCAAGGCGAAGATGGCGTTGACCGGCGAGGCGGCCGGGCCGTTGTCCCGGTAGGGCAGGAACTTGACGTACTCGGCGTAGCTTTCCTTGAACAGGGGATGGTCGTTCTTGATCTTGGTCGTGATGGGCTTGCGGCTGATGAGCGCGCCGCCGATGGCGAAGCCGCCGGCCGTGATCGATTTCGTCAGGGAGTGGACGACGATGTCGGCGCCGTGGGCGATCGGCCGCATCAGGGCCGGCGTCGCGCAGGTCGCGTCGACGATGAGCGGCACCTCCCGGGCATGGGCCGCTTCGGCCAGGGCCTTGATGTCGGTGAAGGACTGCTGGGGATTGGAGGGCATCTCCATGTAGACGAAGCGCGTCTCGTCGTCGATCCTGGACTTCCACTCCTCGATGTCCCAGGGATGCTGGATCCAGCGGCATTCGATGCCGCGCTCCTTCATCTTGCGCACGGAGAAGTGCTGGAACGTCCCGCCGTAGACCTGGACGCAGGAGACGAAGTTCATCCGCTCCGGCCCCTCCTTCTGCTTGACCAGGAAGGGATCGACGGCCGCGGCGATGGCCGACATGCCCGAGGCCGTGACCAGGCAGGACGTGTCCCAGCCCGTGCGGTAGCCCTCGAGCAGGGCCAGGACCCACTCGAGGTAGTAGGTCGTCGGGTTGGCGATGCGCGTGTAGCACCAGGTCGGGATGAGGTAGGCCAGGGCGGCTTCGAGCTCGTCGGCGTCGGCGTAGGCCTGGGAGCTCGAGAGATAGAGCGGCTCGATGACCGCGCCCTGGTTGCGCTCCAGGGCCTCTTCGACGGTGTAGAGGCCGTGGACGGCGATGGTGTCGAACTTCATCGTCTTCATCCGGGCCAGGGCGGCTTC
>JBAVUQ010000101.1:0-13370 GCA_049696855.1 Candidatus Aminicenantales bacterium | reverse complement strand
GCCCGCATGGGGGCCGAAGCGCTGGTCATCGTCGCCGACCGCTATTTCCGGGAAGGCACGGTCTACAGCTACTGGCGCGGTCCCCGGCCTGTCTATGAGCGCCAGATCGTCGGCATCGCCATCCGCTATACACGCTAGACAGAAGCCATCACGGCCTGGCCTTGACGCGAACCTGCCGCCCAACTATAAGGTCCAGCTTCCCGGACACTTCCCGGCAATCTACTATTTCATCATCGACGACCGGGACAGGCTGTTCGTCCGTACCTATGAATATGAGGAAAAGCCGGACGGCCCGTGGTACTTCTATGATGTCTTCGACGCCGAGGGCCGCTACCTGACCCGGTTCTCGCTCCCCGAGCGGGAGATGGCTTTCATCTCCAAGAAGAACAAGCTCTACTGCATGATCCAGGAAAACGAAGACGGCTTCCCCCAGGTCAAGCGCTACGACATGACCTGGAAATGACAGGCCGCGTCAGCGCGAAACCTTGACAGAAGCGGTCGCCGTCTTCGACGGGTCGCTCTCCGAGATCGCCTTGAGGGTGACCGTCGCGGACTTCGAGGCCCCGTCGGCGCGGCTGACATAGACCGTCACGGGCTCCGACGCGCCCGGCTTGACCGCGGCCAGCGCATTGAGCAGGCGCGCGTCCCACCCGTTGCCGTCGATAGAAACGGACAGCCTATAGACGTCCGAGCCGAAGTGCGCGCCCGCCTCCGCGGCGGGGGTCCCGCCCGTATTGGCCACAGCGAAGGAGACCGGCGCGGGCTCATCCTTGACCTTGACGGCCGATCGTCCCGCCGGCGCCTTGACGGCCACGCCGCGCGTCTGGGCCCCGGCCCCGTCGAGCGAACGGACGGCGAGCTTATAGACAAGGATCCCGTCCTTGTCATGCCTGAGGTCGATGACATAGAAGTGGAGCCGGTTGGGCGTGTCTTCCCACTCGAACCGGCTTCCCGACTCGAGCCCGGCGTGGAAGAGGGCGTCGTTGAGCTGGCGATAATCGGCGATCGTCCGCATGACCTTCTCGCCGCCGGGCTTGACGTAATCGACGACATTGATGTCTTCGGGGTGGGCGTCGATGACCCAGATGTAGCTGTTGAACTGGTTCGGGCCGCCGTTGCGGCCGCGCAGGCTGTCCTTGTTCTTGGCGATGAGGACGCCGTTATCGGGCGTGAAGGAATCGTAGCCGATGCGCTGGACGACCTCGAGCGTGTAGAAGTTGTAGTTCGGGACGCCGGCGGAGAGCGGGTTCGTCGCGGGATCGTCCGGAGGCGTGAGATCGCCCGGCTTCTCGCCGTCGAAGCGGACGACGATGCCGGCAAAAGTGCCGGGGAGAGGGTCGACGGCCCGGGCAGTGACCTCGGCCACGGCGATCCCGTGCTTGGCCAGGGCCGCCCGGCCGAGCGAGAGAAGGTCCGACTCGCCGATGAACTTGTTCTCGAGGCGGTTGCGGACCATGAGCCCGGCGGGCATGAAGGCGCCCTGAGTCGGCGGAACGACCCAGCGCTTGTGCGGTCCGCCCGGCCCGTTGAAGCAGCCCCGGTCCATCATGTCCCAGGTCCCGGCGGCGACCCGCCGGTAAGGCTTGACGTAGGGATTGTTGTTGAGGTCGGGCAGACTGAAGGCGAAGTGGCCGAGCTCGTGGGTGATCGTGCCCGAATTCTCGCCCTGGCGCATGGAGGACAGGCCCCATTGCTGCGAGCCGGCCAGCCAGCTCGTCCATTCGACGTAGCGCGTCGGGATCCAGCGGGGCTTGGCCGGGTTGGGATTGCCCCATGCGGCCGGGATGTCGTCCTTCGAGGCGAACTTCATCTCGCCGAATTCCTGCCAGACACCCGTTTCGTCGTAGCTCGCGTAGAGGCGGAGGACGGCGTCGAAGTCCTTGCGGATGTCCCTGCCGACCGCGGCCGTCCAGATCGCGTCGCAATCGGGCTCCATGCGGCCGTCGGCGCGGCTGCCGTCGGGCGTCTGGTCGTTCTGGCCGTATTCGTTGAGGCCGTAGGCCCAGATGGGCTTGGGCATGCGGTAAGGGCCGAAGGATTGGACCTCGGTGATGCCGAACCGGCCGCGGGATTGTTCCATCCAATAGCCGTTGATCGTTTGCCCGTGATTCACGTCGCCGGGCTTCATCCAGAAGTCGGCGTAGAACTGGGGCACCCGCTCGCGGGGGACGGGCTCGATCTGGGGGTTGCCGAAGGGATCGGAGCCCTTGGGCATGGTGATGACGAAGGGCTGGCCGGGGAAGTCGATGCCGACGACGGCCAGGCGGAATCCCCGGGCCGGCTTGAGGGACGGATCGGCCCAGTCGCGGCCGGGGATGGGGCGGTAATCGGCCCAGGTCATCGTGTCCTGGTCCTGGACCCGCTGGGGGTCGATGGGGCCGGGCCAGGCGCCGGCCGATCGTTGAGACTGCCCGGCTCCCGCGCCGGAGAAGAGGAGAGAGACGCAGATCGCGCCCGCGATCGCGGCCACTCGGATCTTGTTGAATCTGGTCATGTGTCCTCCTGAGCTACGGTGATGGATTAGGGTGACAGTCAACTCAATACACTTAATTGGGCCCATGTGAATAATTTAGTGATTTTAGTTATGTGTCACCGAATTAGGCGGAGATTTCCCTGATCTTGAGCTTCGATACGTCGAGCTGACCGAGCCCCCACTCGGCCGACTTGGTGATCATGAGGACATCGGACGCCTTCAGATCGACGAAGGGGGCGCCGAAGGCATCCACGGCCACGGGGTCGGTCCCGAGAATGACCTTGCCGAGCCTGCGCAACTCTCCCGGGCCGGCCGGCCCGTTGGTCAAGAGAAACTCGGTCGCGTCGGCGACGCACAGGTCGGGCTTGCGCAGGGTGTTCATGTCGGCGACGCACTGGGCCAGGAAGGGGACGTCGTCGTATTCGCCCTTGGCTCCCGAGCCGGCGTGGAAGAACTGGTTCGAGGCGCTGGCGTTGGCGCCCATCAGGTTCTTGAGATTGCCCGACATGCCGACGCCGACGTGGTTCTTGATGATGGGCAGATTGATCAAGACGTCGCAGTCGAGGAATTCCTTGACGACGCTCGTTTTCTTGAGGGCCTTGTTTTTCGCGACGGGCGTTTCGACATAGTTCCCGGAACACTTCTTGACCGAGCGGATCTCTTTATCGTACTTGGCCGCGAGAGGGGCCCGCTTCCAATAGTCCGCGAGCGGGTCGATGAGGTAGCGGACCTCCTTGGCCCCGGACTCGAGCGCGGCCAGGATGACGGCCAGAGCGATATCGGGATGAGTGTGACTGCCGGGTCTCGTCCACCACGACGGGGCGTTGATGAGCAAGCCGACCGACGAGCCCGTCTTCACGAACTTGCCCATCCCGCCGAGCGCGGCCAGGCCTTTGTTCACGGCGGCCACGCGATCGGCCCCCGTGACGACGACCAGATCAGGCGGGGGAGGGGTTTGGCCGCCCGCGGGCCGGTTGTTCAGCAAGCCGCCGGCCAGGGCCGCCGTGCCGAGCACGGCTCCCGATTTCATGAATTCGCGCCTCTTGATCGTCTTGCTCATCTCCACCTCCTTGATTTCGGTGACACACAACTAAATACACTAAATCGCCGGAGCTGAAAAGGGGAGGCGCCTTGACAGGCGGGCGCGGGGGCTGATATATCAGCAAATCAAATAGCATGCGCCGTTCACGCGACCCTCTCATCCCGGTCATTGTCTTCATAGCCTTGGCCCTCATAGGCGCGACATTCGTTCTCCCGGCGTTTGCAGCCCCGGCGACTCCCGCTCCAAGCCTTGTCCGCGAATCAGGCGAGGCTCGCCGGCCCACCGATGAACCCGCCGCGGCCGATCCGCGGACCGTCCGCACGATAGCCGCGATGCCCGCCGCCGGACCCGTCGTCATCGACGGCGTCCTGTCCGAGGCCGTCTGGCAAACCCCCGGCTACGGCGGTTTCACCCAGCGCGATCCCCACGACGGGCAGCCGGCGACCGAGTCCACGACCGTCTGGATTGCCTTCGACCGCGACAACCTCTATATCGCCG
Source organism: Candidatus Aminicenantales bacterium (assembly GCA_049696855.1). Lineage (GTDB taxonomy): Bacteria > Acidobacteriota > Aminicenantia > Aminicenantales > Saccharicenantaceae > RBG-16-66-30. The sequence goes on along the minus strand of JBAVUQ010000101.1, from coordinate 9,357 downwards.
CCCGCTTGGCCGACTCCGAACCCGGCAAGATCGTCGGCCGGCTCGGGCGCCGCGACGAGTCCGTCGAATCCGACTGGTTCGACGTCGGCCTCGACCCCTATCACGACCGGCGCAGCGGATACTACTTCGGGGTCAATCCCTCCGGCTCGATCGAGGACGGCACGCTCTTCAACGATGAAGAGCTCGACGCGACCTGGGACGGGGTCTGGGAGGGCGCCGCCCGGATCGACGATCTGGGCTGGGCCGTCGAGATGTGCATCCCCTTCGACCAGCTCCGCTTCAAGCGGCGGGACGTCCAGGTTTGGGGGGTCAATTTCCAGAGGCTGATCAAGCGCAAGAACGAGGAGGATCATTTCGCCTGGGTGCCCAAAGAGCAGAACGGGCTCGTCTCCCGGTTCGCCGAGCTCACCGGGCTTGCCGGGATAGCCGCGGGGCGGCGGCTCGAGATCTCGCCCTTCGCCTTGTCCAAGGCCACATTGAGCCCGGCCGTCGCAGGCGATCCGTTCCGCACGGGCCGGGAGGTCGGGGCGAGCGGCGGCTTCGATCTCAAGGGCGGTCTCAGCAGCAACCTGACCCTCGATCTCTCGGTCAACCCGGATTTCGGCCAGGTCGAGGTCGACCCGGCCGTCATCAACATCAGCGACGAGGAGACCTACTACCAGGAGAAGCGGCCCTTCTTCATCGAGGGAGCGAGCATCTTCGATTTCGGCCGGGGCGGACCGAACGTTTATCGCACCTTCGGCTGGGAGGAGCCGGACCTCTTCTACAGCCGCCGCATCGGCCGCAGTCCCCAGGGGCGGCCCGGCGTCAGCGGCTTCTTCGATACGCCCGATTGGACGACCATCCTGGGCGCGGCCAAGGTGACCGGCAAGGTCGGCCGCGATTTCAACCTCGGCGTCATCAGCGCGGCGACGGCCCGCGAATACGCCGATATCGACCTCGCCGGCGCCCGATCGACGGCCGAGGTCGAACCGTTCAGCCATTACGGTGTCGTCCGGGGCCTGAAGGAGTTCGGGGAGGGGCGAAGCGGACTTGGCTTCATCGCCACGTCGGTCCTGCGGGACCTGAGACCGGGCACGATCGAGGACTCCCTGTCGCGCAACGCCCTAACCCTTGGCCTCGACGGGTGGACTTTTCTCGACAAAGACAGGGGCTGGGCCCTGGCCGGCTGGGGGGCCGTGACGACCGTCCACGGCTCTCCCGCGGCGATGACCGCGCTCCAGCTCTCGTCCCTGCACTATTTCCAGCGTCCGGACGCCGATTGGGTCTCGGTCGACGAGAACGCGACCTCTCTCTCGGGCTGGGCCGGCCGCCTCTATATCAACAAGCAGAAAGGCAACATCGTCTTCAACGCGGCGATCGGCGCGATGTCGCCGGGCTTCGAGGCCAACGACCTCGGCTATCACAACCGCGGCGATATCATCAACGGGCACGTCGAGGCCGGATACAGAGAGCTCCAGCCGGGGCGGCTCTTCCGCAGCTGGTCCGTCACCGTGTCGTATTACCGGAATTATGATTTCGGCTGGAACAGGGTCGGGGAGTATGTCTACCTCGACGGCACAGGCAAATTCCTCAATTATTGGACGGCCGGGATCCACCTCGATTGGGAGCCGCCGAAGTACAGCCATTGGCTGACGAGAGGCGGACCCATGGCCTACTATCCGGCGGGCGAGACGATCGGTCTCATGCTGGAAGGGGACGACCGCAAGCCCCTCGTTCTCGAAGCGAGCGCGCAGTACCGCTACCACCCGAGCGGCGGGTACAACTATACGATCGCCGCGGGCCTCGCCTGGAAGCCGAGCCCGAACTTCAGGCTGTCCGTCGGGCCGAGCTATACCTGGCGCTATTCCGAGGGCCAATGGGTGCGGAGCGTCGTCGATCCGCTCAAGACGTCGACTTACGGCGTCCGCTATGTCCTCGCCGACATCATCCAGAAGACGCTGCCCCTCGAGATGCGGATCAGCTGGACCTTCACGCCGCGGCTGAGCCTCCAGGCCTATCTCCAACCGTATCTTGCGGTGGGGGATTTTTCGGCGTTCAAGGAGCTCCACGCCGCCCGGACGTTCGATTTTGATTATTACGGCGACGGCGCCTCGACGATCGTCTACGACGCGGCGAGCGGCGTTTACACGGTCGACCCGGACGGGGCGGCCGGCCCGGCGGCGCCGTTCACGTTCGCCGATCCCGACTTCAGCCTCAAGTCGCTGCGGGGGACGGTCGTCCTGCGCTGGGAGTTCCGGCCGGGGTCGATGCTCTATTTCGTCTGGACGCAGAGGCGGGCGGATTATTCCGATCCGGGAGACTTCGAGCTCTGGCGGGACCTGGGCGACATCTTCCGGGCGCCCGGCGAGAACATCTTCATGATCAAGTTCTCTTACCGCTTCGAGATACGGTGACACACAACTAAATACACTTAAATGTCCTTATGGGAGGACAGATAAGTGTATTTAGTTGTGTGTCACCAATCTGACGAGGGTGGCGCCCCAGCCGCCGGCATCGATGCCGGCGTCCTTGAAGCTCGCGACCCGCGGATCCTTCTTGAGCACGCTCTGGACGATCGCCTTCAAGATCCCCGTGCCCTTGCCGTGGATGATGCGGATCTCGGTAATGCCGCGGTTCAGACACTCGCCGATGTACTCCGGGACGAGGTCCTTGACATCCTTGGGGCTGAACGTGTGCAGGTCGAGGACGCCGTCGATCGGCATTTCGACGGCATCGTCGTCCGCCACGGGAGACGCCTCTCCCTTGGGGTTCGCCGAGGGGGACGCGGGTATCTTCGGCATGACGGGATTCTAGCTCAAACACGCCGCGAATGACATCGGCCGTTTGTTTGACAAGCGCACCCGAGCTGATATTCGATGGCCGGCGAGGGGGACTTGAGAAGCTTGAAGTAGTGGTTGACTGTGCCGAGGCTCAGGCCGTTCTTCTTTGGCTGCGCGTTGACCTCGGCCAGGCCCTCGTCCCCAATCGCCCTGAGCTCCCGGCGCGGGCCCAGGATCTCGGCAATGACGGCTAGGCGCGATTCGATCGTGCTCCAGCACTTGACCCGACGGACCTCCCGTTCGTAGCGCAGGAAGTCTTTCCCGGCCGCCTCGAAGGTCACGGGGCCAGCTGGCCGGCCGCTGGGCCTCAAGCCGTAGTATTCGGACCACAGCCGCTTGTACTCACGCTCGAACAGGACGAGTGCTCGGGCGCGGTCCTGAGTCCGGAGGGAGAAACGGACCCGGCGGCGGTTCGGCGGAAAGCCGACCCGCAGACTCAGAAAATAGTACCCCGTCTGCATATTGAGAATGGGGCCTTCGGAGCAGCGGGGCACAGGTCAACCCAAGGCGCCGGCAACCGAGCAGGGCATCTGGCTCCAGGTCCGGCCCTCGAGGGTTCGGCCCTTAGCCTTCTTCTTCGGCCCTCCCCATTGTTTGAAGAAGAAAGGGACTTCCTGCTCGAGACATTGGTCCCTGACCGACTTGACCCACGCTTCTTCAAGGGGCCGGGCGCTCGGTCCTGATTCGCCACCCAGGATAACCCAATCCACGCATCTGAGATCGAGTTCGGGAACGGGCCCGAGAAGGGGCTCGAGGGAAAGGAACTTGACCGCCGCTGGGACGTACCGGAGCTCGTCAATACGGTACGCGTATGTGCAATTCTCGACGCTCACGCCGACCCAGATATTCTCGGTCCACTTCAAGCGCGAACTGAATTCCTTAAGGCGATCCGATCGCTTCGTCAGGACCTGGAATACATGTTGGCGGGCGGCGTTCATCGTGGAGAAAACTCGGTCTATGAAGTCTTCGGGAACTTCTTGATGGAAGAGATCACTCATGGAGTTTACGAAAATCATCTGGGGCTTTTTCCACCGGAGGGGGAGGTCAAGAGTTTCCTCGTGCAGGGTGAGCCGGAAGCCGTTCGAGTAGCTCCGGAGGCCCATTGCTTTCAGCCGCATGGCCATTCTCTCCGCGTAGCAATGCGCACAGCCCGGGCTGATCTTGTCACAGCCCGTGACAGGATTCCACGTCGAGTCTGTCCATTCGATGGAAGAATTGATGGCCATTATGCCGTCCCCGAACCTCTGTATTTTTTAAAGATATCTGATGCTATCCTGTTTCCAGCTTCCTTTTGAGAGGCAAAGAACAGGTAATAAATCGGAACACCTCGAGTGTTTTTCATCGGGAGCGGCGCAGGAACGTACTTGAATCCGGCCACTGTCCTCAGCCTATCTCTGTACGCCTTCATGATATTATCTGTCGTCACTTTGTTCAACCTTTTATTCCCGAAAAGATCTGGCGGTTCCTCTTGATAGGCGATTGTTTCCCATGACGTGTCCCCCCAGAAGACAGAAAAGCGGTTCTTTTGAGCATCATCAGCACGAGTAGGATCATTAAAGAGAACGTTCAGGTTCGCATCCATGATCATGAAATTGAGGAATATCTCGATGGTCCCCAGCTCACCGGCTTTCTTTACGACGTCCCAGCTGGGGTTCAGGTTGTATGGATCGAGCAGGCATAGTGCTCTCCGATAGGTCTCGTACGTGAACTGTGGAAAGATCTTGTTTAAGAGGATATCGTTGCAGTCCCCCTCCCATACATGAACATCGTGCCGATCGCCCTTCAGCGCGTTCAGATAGGAGACCCTCTTACCGTCAAGGTCGATGAAATGATACCGCGAGAACTTATGGGGCAAACCAAGTGCGATGGCCGGGCTCCCGGCGATCCTGTCACCCGTTTCCCTGGAGACATGTTCGCCGGCACCTGCGAACCCATCAATATAAACGTACTCTTTTATGTATCGCTGATTCTTCATGATCTTCGTATAAGCATCGGAGTACTCATGAAGGATCGCGAGCTTCAGCTCGGTCCAGTGCCCGACTTGATCAATTATGTCCGCAGGCATGAGAATCTTCCCCTTCCTCGATCGCCCTTCTCTATGAGGCCGAAAATCCCTTCCCATCGTGGGGCGTCCTTTCACAACAGGGGCCCGCGGTTGCTTGTCAGTACGGGCCCAGGCGCCTCATAAGATATTGGTTGTCCCCAGTCCTTCATCTGAATATTCGTGATCTTACATCACTGTCTTGAGTGGGGTTGTAGGCCCGCGGTATCTCCGTGATCCTCTTTGTTCCAGTCCATAGATTCCCATCCAATGTAATTATGTGGAGCCTTTCCTTTGGGATATCGAAAAAGTCCATCATGTACTTTGCCGTGGCCACGATGATGAGATCCGGTAAAGAAACGGATAGGTGGTGTTTTTGGAATAGTTCAAAGAACCTATCTACTGCAATAATGATGTCTCGGGAAGTGGGGATATCATGGAACTTAATGTCACGATTGAAGGAACTCAACTTCTTGGGTGGGATTACGATGTCCTTTCGGAGCTGTCGTTTTGCGTTCGCCAGTTCATTGGGTGTCGAAAACCAATGTTCCTCGAAGTATTTCTTTGAGAGCGTTTTGAACGTTTCTGCAATACATATATCAGGAACATATACTCGGGCATCCTGGCGAGCGAGTTGCTGATTGATTTCTGCCCACCACTCTTGGCATCGTTCAATTCTTTGACGCTCATAAACGTCAGTCACGATAGATGGAGGTATGTACTTATTCACCAAGAAACATGCGTCGACTAAAAAATAGTTACGGCCTCCTTCGGGCGATCGGAAGATCTTACGTATCTTTGACATCAGTCATTTATCAAAGGACCCGGATAACCCCTTTGGCGGGCAAGGGTCCTTCTTGTAGGTGTGCCCCTGCCTATTTTTGCCCGCTGACAGAGGTGCCGCTCTTAATGAGCGTCGCCGCTCCGAGCTTCTGGATGGCACAAGCTGAGCGGCCAAAATCCTTTTCTGTCCTGACGTACCAAGCGCATTCCTCTTTTCTGCACTTAGGCAGATCGCCTCCGCTAAGATGCTGTGCGAGCAGGAGTGGGCAAAATTGGTTTTCCATCATTTCCTCCCTGTCAATATTTAGTCGGCCAGCCGTTTCTATCGTTGAAATGGTCCTTAGGTCGCCTTAAGATAACCAGATACGAACATCTAAAGGCCCTTTATATTCTCTAAAATTACCTTCGCATTCTCCAATTGCCTTCCACTCCAGTCTATTTCCTTTCTTCGTTTGTTTTCCATCTCTCAAGCCAAGCCGCCAGGGCTTCTTAGATTTCCATACTTTCCCAGTTTGGTCCTTGACAGCACCATAAATCAAAACCTCCCCCTTATAGCCGCAGCTCGTGCCGTAGAATTCCCTTATATCCGCCTCCCTTGCTGCGAGCGAAAATCTTCTACTTATATTCAGTTCATGAGGGAATTGTACGTCTGACACCCGCTTGGGAGGAGAATATGTTCTATCATCAGCGAGAATAAAGTAGGGTTCGTCGACGGTCACCGGCATATAGCCTATATTTGCCACATCAATGAAGAGCATGGGCATACAGCGTAGTCCATCTGGCGCATCTCGGAATTGTCCATAAGTGATCTTAACATCAAGCCTGCGCCCAAGTGTTTTTCTATGAACGATGAACTTATATATGGAGAAGCCGACTCCGCCGACGATCCCAACGGCGCTTATTACTTCAAACAAGTGTGCGCCAAGCCATTTCCAGATCATCTTCCCCCTCCACTGAGAAAATCCGCCTTTCCCATTCGTCTCTCTCTCTCTCTCTCTCTCTCTCTCTGGGGCGTAATTCCGCTTCCCATCGTGGAGCGTCTATTTCGTAATAGGGTCCAGGGCTTAGCCCGGGCCCACGCCTCAACTACAGCGGAGGGTCGGTATCCGGCCTCTTCTTGAATACATAAACGAAGCGAGGGTCATCCCCACCGCAAGGATGGCCATCCATATGATAAAACTCGATAAAAAATTTTTCGATGGCTCTCGCCACAGTTCCACTTTCTACGCCAACCACCGAGTACTGGCCCTCAATAGCCCTATGTACCTTAAGCCGTTCAACGGGGTTGCCTGAAATGCCGACGTACCAATTGCTCCACGCGATCGGCTTCTGGTCGTGGGTTAGAACGAAATTTAGGAACTCCGCGGCTGCGTCCTGCGGTCTCAAGATGTCCATGATCGTTCCCCCTTTTGTTTGATGCCCTTGGGGTTAAACGTAATTACCCTCTATAGCTAAAGACCACGAACGCAGCAGTTTCTCCTCACCCGGCGAAAAACTATTATAGGCCGGCGGCCGTCGGCCCGGGCCCACGTGCCTCAATTACTGAAGAAATTGGCAGTAACAAAGACCACTAGAAGGCCAACTCCGCATAGATGGGCATAATTACAGAGGGAATACAATTCTATTAACACGATTTTTTCTTATTGAAGAATAGGATACGAGGTTGACGACGATGTCATATGCCGAGCTTTCGATCATCATTTCCGGCCAGAGGAACGTCGGGTCAGATTGTGAATCTACTCAGGCCGATCGACTGAGGTCGAGGTTTTTCTCGCTTGTCCGTTGACAACCCCGGCCGGCCTGCATATAATGACCGCGTTTTGCCGGGCGTGAGAAAAGGCGCATCCGGGAGATGGCCGGATGCCAAAAACGACAACACGCCGATATAACGGCAGATAGGCGGCAATTAGCTTGGCCCGCTAGCTCAATTGGTAGAGCAGCAGACTCTTAATCTGCGGGTTGTAGGTTCGAGTCCTACGCGGGTCATTTCCTGTTCCATGATGAAATTTCTCCTGAACCCAGACAAGAATGGCGTCAAGAGCGCCGTTGCGTAGTTCGTAGGCCGATATTGTTCCCTGGCTACAGGCGCCTTTGTTGATATACAGGCCGGAAACCTGCATGATCATTGAGGCGGCCTGGGAAAACAGAGGTTATTTAGTAGAATAAACCTCGATCTGGCATTCGGGAGTTACTTCGAGAACATAGAAAGTCAATTCGTTGGACTTTCTTATGAGATCGAAATCGATGGCATAGTAGTCCTTGGTGACGGCGAAATAATATGATTTGCCGATGTTGCCCGTACTGTCTATTTCGAATATTTCTATCCGACCTTCTCCGTTCCTCAGAATATAATAGGTCTCGTCAATTATTCTGATTGATTCAATGATATGGTGATATCCAACTCGTTTCCCGCTCTGTATCGTACTGAATTGTCTCTTGTTATAGTTGAGATCCCTGGCAATATCCTTGGTATTGAGCTGGATATCCTTTAATAACGATCCGTTTTTGTCATATTTTTGTAGGCGAGCGCTTGTCTGAAAGATGATAATGACGTTATCATCATTATCTACGGCGATTTTTGTTTTGTTGGCCATGCCAAGAGGCACTTGGGCGTTCCTTATTGGGCTTCCAAAAGAAAACTGCAGATTGCCAGTTGCGTCGAGAACATCGACAAGATAATCGGAAACGTCTTTTGGGCCTCTGGCCGCGAGGATGTGCCCTTGGGAATTGATGCAAAAATCTGTATATGATCTGAATAGCTTTATCTGCCTCATGGGTACGCCGTTTTTATCGAATATTTGAATACAACTTCTCAGTGAATCCAGGACAAAAAACGTACTTTTAATCGGATACACTTTCGAGGGGAATTCAAATTCACCCGGGGCTTGGCCAAAACGTCCGGTTTTCAATAACAGATTCCCCTCAGTGTCAAACTTTAGAATATTGCCCTCTTTAGAGTTAGCTATGAGGATTGCCGACGCGCTGTCTATGGAAATGGAGACGGCGTTGTTCAAGAAAATCCCTTTTTCTACAAGGCCCGCTGATGGAATATGCCGGACAGGCTTCAATTCAGTTGGAACCTTATCTTCATTAAGCGCAGAGAGCGAAACGGAGTCGGCAGATAATTTAGAATAGGATATTGTCATTGAAGTAAACACCAAAACAGACACGATAAAGGAAATTCGCGTTCCAACCTTCTTGCCCATAAGCCTGTCGAATTATTGCCTGGTTTCAAAAGAATTATCAAGTTTTATTCGTCGGGTTCAGGTTGAAATCGTGGCGCGGCGCAAAAACGCTTGTCCCGCCAAAGAACGACAAGAACGTTGACAGGGGGACTAGCTTAAAATAACGTTGTGACCATCGGTCGGCCGAAGCGCCTATGATCCCTATTCGAGGAGGCTCCATGAATCCCAAGAGAATAGCTGTCGCATCGCTGTTGTTAGTCTCCTCCATAGTAATCCTTGTCTCTGGCCTCGACGCCAAGGAACGAGGCCAAGCGGCCGTCACAGCCGCCGCGTCCCAGGACGAAGAAAAGCCCTCTTACTTCACCGAGCTCTGGCAGCTGACCAAGAAGACCCGGGAAGGCAAGCCGGGCGTCACCTTCCACAGATCCAACTACGCCCTCGCTTTCTCCTACAACTCCAGCCCCAATCCGGCGCCGTTGCAGGAAGTCAACCCGGACAAAACGCTCACGAAGCCCGAGGTGACCTT
>JBAVUQ010000100.1:0-11778 GCA_049696855.1 Candidatus Aminicenantales bacterium | reverse complement strand
GCCAGGGCCCGGGCGATGGCCGTGCGCTGGGCCTGGCCGGCGCTCAGCCCGGCGACGGATCGGCCTCCCCGGCCGTCGAGCTCGACGAGGGCCAGGGCGTCGTCAACGCGTCTGCCGATCTCGGGGTCCGCGAGCTTCCTGATCCTGAGGCCGAAGGCGACGTTGGCGGCGATCGTCCCCTTGAAAAGATACGGATGATGGGTCAGCAGGACGGCGTCGCGGCGGGCCAGGACGGCGTCGTCGTCCGTCGCCCATGGGTCACGGCCCAGGAATTCCAGCCGTCCGCGGCCCGGCCGGAGGAGAAAGGCGAGGAGCATCAGGAGCGTCGTCTTGCCCGCGCCGTTGGGGCCGACCAGGGCGAGGATCCCGCCCTCCGGGATCTCGAGCGAGTCGAGATCGAGGGAGAAGCGCGCCGGCCCCCGGGGATAGGCATAGCCGACGCCATCCATCCGGTAGATAAGACCGCCCATCCTACGACTCTCCGTCGCGGCCGCGGAGGCCCGTCTGGACGAGGATGTTGATGCCGAAGGTGATGACGAGGAGGAGGATGCCGAGGACGACCCCGTTCCGGAATTCGCCCTTGGCCGTTTCGAGGGCGATCGAGGTCGTGATGTTCCGGGTGGCGTTGCGGATGTTGCCGCCGAGCATCATGGCGACGCCGACCTCGGAGATGGCCCGGGCGAACCCGGCCAGGACGGCGACGAGGAGAGGAAAGCGGGCTTCGCGGAGGACGATCCATCCGGCCTGGCGGCGGCTTGCGCCCAGGGTCAGGGCGGTCTGGCGGGCCCGCCGGTCGACCTGACGGAGGGCCGTGTAGGAGAAGCCGACGACGAGAGGCAGGATGAGGAAGATCTGGCCGACGGTCATGGCTGTCTGCGTGTAGAGCAGGCCGAGCCCGCCCAGGGGGCCGTTCCGGCTGAGGAGCGAATAGAACAGGAGACCGATGACGACCGTCGGCGCGGCCATCCAGGTCTGGTTGACCAGGAGGACGATCTTTTTGCCGCGGAAATCGCGGCCGGAGAGAAAGAGCGCGGTCGGCACGGCGGCGGCGCTGGCGATGAGGGCGGCCAGGCCGCTCGTCTTGAGCGAAACCCAGACGGCCAAGGCCAGCTCGCGGGCGATCATTTGACGAGGTCCACTCCGGCCACGGCCGCGAGCGGCTCGAACAGGGGGCGGCCGGCCTTGCCCTGGAACGTCCCGATGAGCCTCTGCCCGCGGGGCGAGGTCAGAAAGGCGATGAAGGCCATGGCCTCGCCGTAGCGGGCCGTGGCCACGCGGGCCGGGTCGACGGCGATCACGGCGTAGATGTTTTCGAGCTCGGGCGCGTTCTCGTAGACCGGCTTGAGGCCGGCGAGCCCGCGCAATCCATAAAAGGTGGCCGTGTCGGTCAGCGTGTAGGCGCGCCGCTCGGCCGCGACGCGAAGGGTTTCGGCCATGCCTTGGCCCGTCTCGAGGTAAGCGGCCTCGGGCTTGCCCCCGGCCAGGGCCCAGAGCTCGAGCTCGCGGGTGTGCGTTCCGGAGTTGTCGCCCCGGCTGACGAACGAGGTGCCGCTCGAGCGGATCCGTCCGAGGGCCTCGGCCGCCGACCGGGAGCTCGCGGCCCGGGCCGGGTCTTCGGGCGGGCCGACGATCATGAAGTAGTTCCGGGCGATGACCCGGCGGTTGACGCCGAAGCCGTCGCGCAGAAACTCCTCCTCGAGCTTGCGGGCGTGGACGATGACGACGTCGGCGTTGCCGTCGCGAGCCTGCCTGAGGGCCGCGCCCGTCCCGACGGCGATCCACTTGAGGGTGATGCCGCTATCCGTTTTGAACGCGTCGGCCAGGACGTCGAGAAGGCCCGTGGCGTCGACGCTCGTCGTCGTGGCCAGCATGAGCGTCCGGTCGGCAGCCGCCGCAGGTGACGCGATCGGGGACATGTACCGTGGATACGTGTCCCCATTCTTGGCCGGGAGTGTGGCACACAATATCAGAGTGGCAAGGGCCGCTCGGACAGATATCCGACGGCGAATCCAACGGGCTTGGCGCCGCACAGTGTCTCCTTTTCAAACACGGAAGGAGGAGCCGTTTCCCGCTCCACCCTGTCGGTCGGAGGGCCTGGCCGGGCGGAACGGCCTGGGCCGGCTGTAGCGCCTCCGACTCGGAGCACCGTCTTTATTAGCACAACGGGAAAGGTGTGTAAAGCCGTCCGGGAAGCCGTCCGGGAGCCGTCCGGGGACATGTACCTGAGGTACGTGTCCCCGGCTTCTATTGGCCGTAGAACGCATCGATGACCTCCCGCCACTCGTCCTCGGTCCGGACCTTGATCAGGGCGTTGCGGAGATCGGTCCGGCGGGGGTGCATCTTAGCGTACTGCAGGCTGAAGTGGCGCAGGATCTTGAGCCCGCGCCGCGGGTCGTAGGCCTCGCAGGCGAGGCGATAGTGGCGGGTGATGACCTCGCGCTGCTCGGCGAGGGCGGGCTGGCGGGGCGGCCGTCCCGCGGCTAGGTCCCGGGCCTGGGCGAAGAACCAGGGGTTGCCGATGGCGCCGCGGGCGGCGAGCACGCCGTCGACGCCCGTTTCGGCCATCATGCGCAGGGCCTCGGCGGGGTTCGGGACGTCGCCCGATCCGAGGATCGTTCGTCCCGGGAAGGCCCGCTTGACCTCGGCCAGAAATCCCCAGTCGGCCCGTCCGGTGTACTTCTGCTCGACGCTTCGAGCGTGGACGGCGATGGCCGACGCGCCGGCCTCGAACGCGCCGCCGGCGATCGTCCAGAAGCTCTCGTGGGCCCGGTCGGCGTCCCGGAACGCCCGCCGCATCTTGAGCGTCACCGGCCGGCCGGGCACCGCCGCGACGACGGCGCGCACGGTCGCCAGGGCGCGCTCGGGATCGTTCATAAGCGCCCCGCCGCGCTTGTGCGAGACGACCTTGCGGACGGGGCAGGCGAAGTTGAGGTCGACGATGTCGAAGCCCATGCGGTCGAGCGAGCGGGCGGCGTCGGCCATCGTCTCCGGCTCGACGCCCATGATCTGGCCGGCGACGGGATGGTCGGCCGGGTCGAGACGGATGAGGCGCTTGCGCAGCCTCCCCTCGAGCAGGACCTGGCGGTCGAGCATGGCCTCGGTGATGCAATAGGGCGCGCCGAGGGAGCGGCAGATCAGGCGGTAGGGGAGATCGCTGTAGCCGGCCAGGGCCCCGAGGCCGATCGGAAAATCGATGGCGACCGTACCGATCCGGAGGGGCATCTAGCTCGCGTCCGCCAGCCTCACGTCGACGGCGAACGAGAATCTCTTGGTGTTGCCCAGGTTCGGACGGGACATTGAATCGTAGGAGTCCAGGTACTCCTGGCCCCAAGTCCGTCCGGTGCCCGACATATAGCCGCTTTTCGAATTGGGGCTTTCGCGGCTGGCTTGGGTGGACAGATTGCTCCGATCGGTGCCGCCCCATTCGAACGAGACGCGGATCGAGGCGCCGGGGGCGCCGCCGATGGCGCCGGGGACGAGGTCAGGAGAAGCCAGCGGGATCCGGAATTCGTAGGCCGCCTCGAGCTCCTGCGGCTCCGTGGAGGAGTCCGGCGGGAAGACGTCGGTCTGTTTCCGCAGCGGCCCGTAGGAGCTGCCCTTCGCGTCGATGGCGAAGGCCAGCGAGATCGGGTGGCGCGGGGTCTTCCGTATCTCGGCCTTGTCCGCCTCGGTCAGGATGGCCCCCTGGCTCTCGCGCCAGGCGATGTAGCCATCGGCGCTGATCTGCCGGTTCAAGAAAAGGACCCCCTTGGCCTGTTTGCGACTCCGGCCGGGGTGCCCGAGGATGGTCATGCCCGTGGCCTCGACCGATTGGAGGGACTCGGGCCTCTTCATGACGACGAGGACATAGAGGTTCCGGGCGTCGTTCTGGAACGCGAATTCCGTGCCGGCCTTGGCGTCGAGGACCCTGGGGATGCCGGTCCACTCATCGGTCTTTCCGTCGAGCCGGACCGGTGTCGTGAGCTTGCCGCTCTGGACGGCCGGAACCGTCGCCGCGGCCGCGGCTGAGGCCAGAACGAGGACCGGCAAGGCCAGGGCCAGACGGCGGAAGAGATCCGGTCTGTGAGTGTTCATATCCAGATTCTACCACACCCGTTCCGGCAATCATACCGGCGCGGCGTGCGGACGGCTTCAGGCCGTACAAGACGAGTCGGGCTTGACTCGCTCTCGTCCTTGCCTCAGGGAGCGAGTTCCGCTAAGATGCCCATCTCCGGAGGGAACTCATGAAGCTTGCTCGTCGATCGATCGGCCTCATCGTCCTCGCGGCCCTGGTCCTTGTTTCGACGGTTTGGATCCTCAGGGCCGGCTCCGTTCCCCAAGCGGCAACCTCCCGGGCCTATGTCGGTCACGAGAGCGATGCCGACATGAAGGGCTTCATCCGTCAGTATCCGGCCGCGGCCGGGACCCGCCTCGACGACTGCCAGACCTGCCATCGGGGCGGGGTCAAAGGCACGGACACGGAGCGGGAGTACAGCCCCTGCGGCTACTGCCATCTGCTTGTCTACCCGAATGCGAGATATGCGAGCGGAGTCCCCAAGACCGCGGCCGACACGCTCAATGCCTATGGGCTCGCCTACAGAAAGGCCGGGCGGACGTTCGAGGCCTTCGCGGCCATCGACGGAACGGACTCCGACGGGGACGGTCACCGCAACGGCGTCGAGATCGCCGGCCTCCGCAATCCCGGTGATCCGGCCAGCCGGCCCGGCCTGCCCCGGGCCGCCACGATCAGCCTCGGCTGGGAGGAGATCCGCGGGCTCCCCGTGCACAGCCAGTTCATGCTGATGAACACGACCAAGGAACCCACGGACGATTATGTCCTTTACAGGGGCGTCCGGGTCATCGATGTGCTCTCGGCGGCCAAGGTCTACCTGACCGGCGTCACGGGCATCACCGTGTTCGCGCCCGACGGCTACAGCGTCGACTACACCGTCGAGGACATCCGGGCGCCCTTCCCACGCGGCATTTTTTATTCCCAGCCCCGCGCCTTCGAGGGCACGGAAAAGGGGTTCGTCAAGTACCCCGCGGCCCTGCCCGCCGGGGCCAAGGACCTGAGGACCATCCCCGCGGAGCCCTGGCTCCTCCTGGCCTATGAACGGAACGGGACGGCGCTTGATCCGTCGTTCTATGAAAAGGGAACCGGACGTCTCGCCGGCGAGGGTCCTTATCGGCTGGTCAAGCCCCAGCGCGACCTCTCCGGCGATCCGAAGAGGCCTGGCCGTCCCGACAGGTCCCAAAAATCAAAGACGTTCGGCGATGGATGGGACTATGTCCCCGGCATGGATCACAACGCGGGGGCCTGCATCCGCGGAGCCTGCGTCATCCGGATCAACCCGATGCCCGAGGGTTACGAAGAGTACGATTGGAAGAACGGCTGGCCGCTCATCGGCGACAAACGGGTTGTGGTCTACGGCCGCGGCGTCCGGTAGAAAAGAAGGGGTCAAACCTTAATTCTTATAATTTTCGCATGGACGGGGGTTGCGCCTGCTGGCAAAATTATAAGAATTAAGGTTTGACCCCTTCTTAGGTGACGAGGCGTAGGAGGGTCCGCAGGAGAACGTTCGCGCCCTTCTCCAGGTCGGCCCAATCGACCCGCTCACCCGGCGAATGACTGATGCCGTCGGGCGACGGGATGAAAATCATCCCCGAGTCGCAGGCCGCGGCGATGATCTGGGCGTCGTGGCCGGCTCCACTCGTCATCTTCATCGACGGATAGCCGAGGGACCGGCATTCCTCCTCGATGAGGCTCGCCAGGCGCGGCGCGACCATGACCGGCGCCGTCTTGTCGACGAGCTTCGAGATGAAGGTCAGACCGCGGGTCGCGGCGATATCCTCGGCGAGCGCGAAGACCTCTCTTTCGATCGCGGCCATCGCCTCGGCGGATGAGCTTCGGAACTCCAGGGTGAAATCGGCCCGGCCGGGGATGACGCTGAAGGAGCCGGGGTGCAGAGCCGCCCTGCCGACGGTCAGCACGCTGCCATAGTATCGGGTCGCCACGAGCTGGGTCGCCCGGAGGGCCAGATCGGCCAGCCCGAGGAAGGCGTCGTGGCGCAGCTCGAGCGGCGTCGTCCCGGCGTGGCCCGATTCGCCGATATAGGCGCATTGCCGGTAGTGCTTGCCGGCGATCCTCTCGACGATGCCGATCGGGATGCCCTCGTCCTCGAGGACCGGTCCCTGTTCGATGTGGAGCTCGAGATAGGCTTCGAGCTCGGGCCGGTCCTTGCGGGCGCCGAGGATCCCGTCGGCCGTGAAGCCGGTCCTCTTCAAAACGTCGCTGAACGGGACGCCGAACGACGTCCGGCCGTTCCGGACCTCGTCCTCGTTGACGAGCCCCATGAACGCGCGGCTGCCCAGGAAATCCCCGACCAGGTTGCCCTCTTCGTCCGTGAAGGACGCGACCTCGAGGGCCTTCGTCAGCAGGACCTTCTCCTCGCCGATCCGGCGGGCGGCCTCGAGCGCCGCCAGCACCCCGACCGCCCCGTCGAACATGCCGCCGTTCGGCACCGTGTCGATGTGCGAGCCGGCCATGACGGTCTTCACGGCGCACTCGAGACGTCCGAACTGGTTGCCCGCGCCGTCCTGGCGATAACAGAGGCCCGCCTCCTCGATCTTCTTCTTGAGCCAGGCCCGGGCCTCCAAGTCGGCCGCGCTGAACGAGGGTCTGTTGACCCCGCCGCGCTCGTCCCGGCCGATGCGGCCGAGCTCCTCGAGGTCGCGTTTCAGACGTTCGATGTCGATGCGGATGTCCATGGTCTCACCTCGAAACCGGGACTGTCCCCGGAGGGGACTGTCCTTCCTGATAGGAAATCCCGATCCCCTTTTTCCTGACTCATCTCAACAGCGCAAAAGGGAAGCTCGAACATCCCTTAAGAGGGACAGTCCCCTGGGGGGACAGTCCCGTTATAATAGCGCGAGCATGTCCAGGACCGCCCGCTCGATGCCGACGACGGCCGCCCGGGCGACGATGGAAAAGCCGATGCTGAGCTCGGCGATCTCGGGGATGGCCACGATGGGACCGACGTTCCTGTAATCGAGGCCGTGGCCGCCGTGAACCTCGAGCCCGATCTTGTGACCGAATGCGGCCGCCTTCCGGACGGCCTCGAGAGCCTTCTCCCGCGCCGCGCCTTCCTTGAGGTCGGCGTATGGACCGGTATTGATCTCGATGAGGTCGACGCCGATCTCCCGCGCCGCCTTGATCTCCTCGAGATTCGTGTCGATGAAGATGCTCGTCCGGATGCCCGCCTTCCCCAGCGCCCTGACGTGGGGAGCCAGGACCTTCCGGTTCGCCGCGACCTTCAGTCCCCCTTCCGTCGTCAGCTCCTCGGGCCGCTCGGGCACGAGCGAGACGACGTCGGGCCGGATCTCGAGCGCGATTCTCTTCATCTCATCCGTCGCGGCCATCTCCACGTTGAGCCGGGTCTTGAGGGCGTCCCTCAGCAGCCGCAGGTCCCGCTCCTTGATGTGCCGCCGGTCGCCGCGGATATGGCAGACGATGCCGTGGGCGCCGGCTTGCTCCGCGAGCAAGGCCACGAGCACGGGCTCGGGCTCGTTGGACTTGCGGGCCTCCCGCAGCGTTGCGAAGTGGTCGATGTTGACGGCCAGTCTCATGTCATTTCTCCCCGATGCGCCGGCGGACGGCTTCGGCCACCAGCGTCGCGCAGGAATCGACGGTGGCCCGGTCGCGGGCCTCGACCATGATCCGGGCCAGCGGCTCCGTCCCCGAATAGCGGAGGTCGATCCGGCCGTCCCGGCCGACGTGGCTGCGGACGACGTCGACCGCGGCCATGACCTCCGCGAGCTCCGAGAAGTCGGGCTTCCTCCGGACCCGGACGTTGACGAGCGTCTGGGGGAACTCGGTCATCCCCTGGACGAGGGACGCCAGCGTCGCGCCCCTCTCGACCATGACCTCGAGCATCCGCAGCGAGGTCAGAAGGCCGTCGCCCGTCGGCAGGTCGTCGAGGAAGATCGTGTGGCCGGACTGCTCGCCGCCGAGGTTCGCCCCGCGGGCGACCATCTCCTCGTGGACGTACTTGTCGCCGACCTTGGCCCGGACGAGGCCGATGCCGCGCTCCTCGAAGGCCCGTTCGAGGCCCATGTTGCTCATGCTCGTCGCCACGACCTCGTTCGTCCGCAGCCGGCGCGTCTCCTTCATGTGCAGGGCCTGGACGAAGAGCGTGTGGTCGCCGCTGAGGAGGCGTCCGTCCGCGTCCACCCAGAGCGCGCGATCGGCATCCCCGTCGTAGGCGATGCCGATGGCCGCGCCCGTCGCCCGGACCCGCGCGGCCAGGCCCTCGGGATGGAGCGAACCGCAGCCGGCGTTGATGTTCCGCCCGTCGGGCGCGGCATTGATCGCCTCGACGTCGAATCCGAGGGAACCGAGGACTCGCGGCGCCAGGATGGAGCTCGCCCCATTGGCGCAGTCGACGATGACCTTGAGACCCGCCGCGCCGGCGGCCGGCCGGACGCGGCCGGTCAGGTAATCGAAGTAATCGCCGGCCAGGGAGCCGTCGACCTCGACGTCCGTCTCGTGGCCGGGCAGCCGGCCCCGCCCTTCGAGGACGTCCTCTTCGATCTCGAGCTCCCATTCGTCCGGGATCTTCACGCCGAGAGGGGAGAAGACCTTGATGCCGTTGTCCTCGAACGGATTGTGGGAGGCCGAGATGACCGCGCCGGCCGAGAAGCCGTGCGTCTTCGTCAGGTACGAGACGGCCGATGTCGGAATGACCCCGGCCGACACGGCCTCGCCGCCGGCGGCGCGCACGCCGCGGGCGAGCGACCGCTCCATCCACGAACCCGATTCCCGCGTATCCCGGCCGATGAGGAGCCGCGTCCCCTGCCCCTTCGATTCGAGCAGCCGGACCAGGGCTTGTCCGAGCCGCGAGATCGTCGGCGGGTCGAGAGGATAGTGCCCGGCGACCGCCCGGACTCCATCGGTCCCGAAGAGCTTCTTCTTCATGGGGTCAGGACTTCTTTCTTTTGGCCGGCGCCGCGGGCGCCGTCTTTTCCGCTTCGATGATGACCTTGACCCGGGCGCTCGTCTGAGGCGAGACGAACCGGAGCTCCGGCCGGGGGAGAATGATGTCGGCGTCGAAGATGGTCGATTGGGCCAGGCCCGCGATGTCGACCGGGGCCGTCACCGCGGCATCGCTGGCCTTGATCCGGCTTTCCGGCCCCTGAATGGCGACATGGGCCGGCTCGATCTCGATCCGGGCGACGCGGAAGCCCGCCGCGGGCTTGCCGCGGACCGTCGCATGGACTTCGAGCAAGGCCCCGGCCGTCCTCTCCAGCTTGATCGTCACCTTGGAGGGCGAGATCTTGACCACCTCGGCGCCCGGCGGCAGGGCGATCATCGACGCGTTGAGCGCGTACTCCTGCTGGAGAACGGTGGCCCGGTCGAGGTCGAGGCCGGCCACGAGACTCGACGGTCCGATCTCGCCGAGCAGGCGTTTGGGCGCCCGGACCGTGACGTCGATCGTCGGGACCGGCCGTTCGACGATCTCCAGTCCGGCGGGGACGTTGCGGGTCTCGAGCGGGATGGTCAGGGATTTTTCCGACGACATCTTCTCGGAGGGGACGAGCAGGAGCCACAGCCCGAGGGCCAGGCCGAGCGAGACGAGCTTCAGCTTCCAATCCCGGGTGATCCAGTGAGCCAGCGGGCGTCTCATGTGTCTCTCAGATAGCCGAGCAGCCGTTTTTCCATGGCGTCTTTGTCGCCGAAGCGCTCGAGCTGGCCCTTGATGGCCAGCGAGACGGTCCCGGTCTCCTCGGAGACCACGATGACCGCGGCGTCGGTCTCCTCCGAAAGGCCGATGGCGGCCAGGTGACGGGTCCGCGTCTGGAACGGGCTCTTCAGCCGATGGGAAGCCGGCAGCGGCAGCAGGCAGGCCGCCGCGAGGATCTTGTCGCCCTTGATGATCACCGCCCCGTCGTGGAGGGGCGAGTGGGGGAAGAAGATCGAGACGAGAAGGTTCTTGGACAGGACCGCGTCGACCTCGGCCCCCCGATCGGCGTAGCCCGAAAGGGAGATCTCCTTCTCGATGGCGATCAGGGCCCCGATTCTCTTCTGCGACAGGAAGTCGATGGCCTGGAACAGGTCCTCGATCTTCTCCTGGAAGGAGCGGAGGGCGAAGGGCTTGCGGAAGGTCCGCGAGCCGATCTCGGTCAGGAACCTCCGGATCTCCGCCTGGAACAAGACGATGACGGCGATGATCAGGTAGTTGACGAAGGAGCGGATGATGCGGTTGGAGACGCTGAGACGGCCCCACACCGTCAGCAGGTAGAGGGCGCCGATGAGCGCCAGCCCGACCGCGGCCTGATAGGCTTTGGTGTCCCGGATGAGCAGGAGGACGTAATAGATCATGAAGGCGATGAGCAGGATGTCGAGGACGTCGAGGACGGTGATCCCCCGGACGATCGTCCAGACGTCAGCGAACATGGCCGGCCTTCCCGTCCTCGCCCGCGGCGGCGCGCGAGTCGTCGTCGGCGCATCCCAGGATCGCTTCGGCCGAGCGGACGGCCCGGGCGACCGGCCCGACGTCGTGGACCCTCAGGATATGGGCGCCGCGCTCGACCGAGAGGACCGCGGCGGCGATCGTCCCCTCGAGCCTCTCGTCCGGAGGCCGCCCGAGGATCCGCCCCAGGAACGCCTTCCGCGAGAAGCCGAGAAGCAGCGGCCGGCCGAGCCCGTGGAAGAGCTCCTGGCGGCGCAGGATCTCGAGATTGTGGTCGAACGACTTGCCGAAGCCGATGCCGGGATCGACGACGATGCGCTCACCGGGAATGCCGGCGGCCTCGGCGACGAGGATCCGTTCGGCCAGGAAGCCGCTGATCTCGCCGATGAGGTCCTCGTAGCGGGGGGATTGCTGCATCGTCAGGGGCGTTCCCTGCATGTGCATCAGGACGACGCCGGCTCCCGACCGGGCCACAGTCCCCGGCATGGCCGGGTCGAAGCGGAAGGCGCTCGTGTCGTTGACGATGTCGGCTCCCGCGTCGAGGGCGGCCCGGGCCACGGCGGCCTTGGTCGTGTCGACGGAGATGAGCGCCTGCGTCTTCCGGCGCAAGGCCCCGATGACCGGGACGACCCGTCCGATCTCCTCGGCTTCGGGAACGGGCCGGGAGCCGGGACGCGTGCTTTCCCCGCCGACGTCGACGATGTCCGCGCCTTCGGAGACGAGCTCGAGGCCGCGGTCGACGGCCTTGGCGGCGTCGAAGTACGCTCCGCCGTCCGAAAAGGAATCGGGGGTGACGTTGACGATGCCCATGAGCCAGGTGCGCGGGCCGAGGACGAAACGCCGCCCCCTGATCTCCAGGGTGCGCGTTTCTCTTCTCATGGTCCTCGCCCGGTCTCGCCTTAGCTCTGCCCGGGCGTCTCGCCGGGCGTGCCGGCCGCCGGGCCAAAGGCCTTTCCTTGGATCTGGGCCTCCTTCTTGACCTCGGCGATGGCGTTGATATCGTCGGAGCTCAGGGACTCCTTCTCGAGGAGCATCTCGGCGATCTTGAGGAGCTTGTCCCTGTTGGCTTCGAGCAGCTCCTGGGTGCGGTGCAGGCTGCGGGTGACGATCTTCTTGACCTCGTCGTCGATGCGCTCGGAGGTCCTCTCGCTGTAATTCTTGTTCACGGCCAGGTCGCGGCCGAGGAAGATGAGGTCGTCGCGTTCCCCGTAGGTCAGCGGCCCCAGGTCCGACATGCCCCACTGGCAGACCATCTTGCGGGCGATCTCGGTCGACTTCTCGAAGTCGTTGGCCGCGCCCGTCGTCGTCTTGTTGAGGAACAGCATCTCGG
>JBAVUQ010000099.1:0-12458 GCA_049696855.1 Candidatus Aminicenantales bacterium | reverse complement strand
GCGGAAGCCAGGCTGGCCGCCGAGCCTCCGGCCCCCGCCGCGCCCGTCCGCGCGGTCCGTCCGGAGCCCGCTCCGGCCGAACCGCGGAAGCGCGAGAGACCGAAGTCCGACGACAGCATCTTTTCTCTCCCGGACGACCTCGACCGCATGAGCCGGGAAATACCCAGGCCCCGCAAGCCCGTTCCGGCACGCCGCGAGCCGGCCGCCGAATCGAGACTCGATGCGATGGCCGATGAGATTCTCAAGACGGTCATCATCGAAACGACGGCGCCCAAGACGGTCCATCCGAAGCCCGGGAACGGGAATGGGAACGGCAACGGCAACGGCAACGCCGACATCGACCGGTTCCTAAAATCCGCCCTGGCCGGTCTCGACCTCGGCAAGGACAAGGTCAAGGTCCCCAAGACGGCGCCCCTGCCCCCGCCTCCGCCGGTCGAGGAAAAGTCCCTTCCGACGGCCTCCCGGACCGCGACCCCGGAACCGAAACCGGCCCCCCCGAGACACCCCGGCGCGTCTCTCACCGCCCCGGCGATGACGGACATGAAGAACACCCTGACTCCGGGAGATCCGGGGTCCGATGTCTCGCCCTTCTTCACGCCCGAGAAGCCGAAGCCGGCCGAGAGGGCGGAGAGGAAAGTCGCGACGCCGCCGGCGCCCGTGCGCCGCGAAGCTCCCGGCCGGGAACCGGTGCCGCAGGAACCGGCACGGCACGAGCCCGTCCGTCCGGAATCCGTCAAGCGCGAGCCCGCGAAGCGCGAGCCGGCCCCGCGCGAATCGAAGAACCGGGAAGCCACCGTCATCGCCTCGACCGACATCTTCCAGGACATCGCCGAACCGAAGGAAAAGAAGGCTTTCCCCAAGATCATCGTGATCGTCCTCGGCGCCGTGGCCCTGGCCGCCGTCGGGTTCATCCTCCTTCGGCCCAAGCGTCCCGCCGCGGTCGAAGCGACCCCTCAGCAGTCCTCGCAGGACTTGAGCCGGGCGATCGAACCGGCCCCGCCGGCGGATAACGTCCCCGCGCCCGTGGTCAAGTCCGCGCCGGCCAAGCAGAAAGCCCAGGCTAAGCCGGCGGATCCCGGCCCGGCCGCGGCCGACGCGATCCTCCCGACCGGACCTCCCGCCGCTTCCCTGCCGATGCCGGGGACCCCGCTCGGGTCCGGTTCGGGCAATGACCGGACAACCTCCGGGACGAACCCTCCGGCTGCCGACCCGGCGGCCGCGAAGGGCGAAGAGACGGCCCCGCCGGCGACGAAGACGGACGCGAACCCGACTCAGACCGTGGCCGCCGAATCCGGAGCGGCCGCGGACCCGGGGACCTCGACCGCCGCACCGGCGCCGATCACGCCCCCGGTCAATGAGGGCGACCTCGTCGAGCTCGGCGCGGTCACCGAGCTGCCCAAGCTCGTCAAAACCGTCGAGCCGATCTACCCGCCAACGGCCCAAAGGCTCGGCCGCGAAGGCCAGATCACGGTCAACGCCCTCATCGACGAGAAGGGGAACGTCATCGACACGAGCATCCTCAAAGGCATCCAGGACGACAAGGGCCTCGGCCGGGCCGCCGAGGTCGCCGTCCGGAAGTGGAAATTCCAGCCGGCCCGCAAGAACGGTGTCGCCGTCAAGGTCTGGAAATCGTTCGTCATCGCATTCAGGGCCGACACGAACCCGGCCGACACGATGAGATAAAGGAGCGGCAAATGGGTCTCAGCAAGGAACAAGAAGAGCTCTACAAGAAGACGATGGCCGAGGTGAAGCACCAGCTGGAACATCTCGACGAGGAAGTCGAGAAGGAACTCCAGAAGGTCCGCAAGCGTTTGGCCGAGCTCCAGGAATCCAAGAAATCGCTCAAGATGGTCTACGAAGGCACGGCCAAGCTCCTCGGCATCGAGCTCGAGTCCGAGGATGAACCCGGCGACGAGACCGCCTCGATCGCCAAGATGTGAATCGCCGGCCCGCCCGGCCTCTCCAAGGCCGCGTCCGCAGCCGCGTCACGCCCGTCTCTTCACAAGCCGCGATTGACTGACCCCCGGGGTCTTGGTGTAAACTCACGTCGGGATGTTCGTACTGCTCGGGATCTTCTTCGGCCTGCTGGCCTCCGTGCCCCTCGGACCGGTCAACTTCTTCGTCGTCTCCCAGGCCCTCAAACGTGATTTCCTTCACGGTCTCATGGCCGGCCTGACGGCGGCCTTCCTCGACGCGACCTTCTGCTTCGTCGCCCTGGCCGGCTTTTTCAAGGTCAAGCTGAATCTGCCCCCCTACTCCATGTCCGTGCTGAAGGCCGTGGCCGCGGTCATCATCTTCCTGCTGGCGCGCAAGCTCATCATGGACTCGCAGACGTTCGATATCCCCCAGGACCGCGACAAGGTCCCTTCGGCCTCGCCCAAGCCGATCCTCGGCGTCGTCCTCCTCTATGTCACCAATCCGACCCTCTACATGTACTGGATCTTCGTGGCCGGGACCGTGACCGGCCACAACCTCCTCGGCCAGAACATCGTCCGCTACGGCACCTGGACGGCCGTCGGCTTCGCCCTCGTCGTGGGGATGAGCTCGCTCGTCTGGTACCTCGGTCTCGTCCGTTTCGTCTCCTACCATCAGCACCGCATCCGGCAGGAAACGTTCCGTAAGATCCTCTTTTACCTCGGACTGGCCCTGGCCGCCGTGGCCATCTACACGTTGGGCAGCGTTTTTATCTGACCCTCCATGACCAAGCGTGAACGGGTCGAACGAACGTACGCCTTCGAACCCGCCGACAAGCCGCCCTTCGTCCCGGCGATCTACGAGCACAAAGCCCGCCTGATCGGCCGGTCGCCCTCGGAGGTCTGCCGCAGCCTCGACCTGCTTCTCGAAGCTCTGGACAGGGAGCTCGAGGTCTACGACCCGGACGTTCTCACGGTCGGCCTCGACGTCTACAACGTCGAAGCGGAGGCTGTCGGGTGCGAGGTCCGCGACTTCGGCCGCGACCCCGGCGTCCCGGCTGTGGCGGCGCCGATCCTCGAGGGACCGGGCGGGCTCGGCGGGCTCCGCCGTCCCGACCCCGGGCGCGACGGCCGGATGCCCCTCTTCGTCGAGGCCGCGGCCCGGCTCGAGAGGGCGATGGGGCGCGACCTCATCGTCCGCGGCGCCGTGACCGGCCCGTTTTCGCTCGCCTGCGCCCTGGCCGGGACCGAAGAGGTCCTGGTCGCCACGCTCGAGGCCCCGGGTTTCGTCCATGACCTCGTCGCCTTCTCGGCCCAGGTGACGGTCGATTTCGGAACGGCGTTCCTGGCGAAAGGCGTCGAGCCCGTCCTGTTCGACTCCAAGGCCTCGCCGGCCGCGGCCTCGCCGCGCGTTTTCCGCGAATTCGTCCTGCCGGCCTATCGCGACCGCGTCATCCCCGCGCTGCGGCAGGCGGGGGCGCGGACCCTGCCGCTCATCATCGGCGGCGACACGACGCCGATCCTCGAGGACCTGCTCGAGACCGGCGCCGGCCAGCTCCTCTGCGACGCGGGAGCCGACCTGGCCCTTTTCGCCGGGAGGTGCCGAGAGGAGAGACGGGCCTTCAGGGCCAGCGTCGACGCGAGGCTCGTCCACACGGGACGGCCGGGCCGGATCCGCGAAGAGGCCCGGGGCATCCTCCACCGGATGGTGGGCCAGCCGGGATTTCTCTTCGGCTGCGGCGTCGTCGCCTACGATTGCGACCCGGGGAACGTCATCGCCCTCCGCGAAGCCCGCGACGAGTTCGCCCGGTCTTAGCCGCGGGCCGCGGCCTTCGCGGCCGCGGTCCAGCCGCCGCCCTGCCGCTTGACGAGAGCTTCGACCTTGCCGGAATCGACGGCCGTCGTCGTCCCGACGCCGGTCGCGCAAACCGCGCCGCAGGCCGAAGCGTAGATCAGGATGTCCCGCCAATCCGCCGGTGTGAGATCCCCGGCCGCCCGGCCGCGCGAGAGGATCCGGTGGATCTTCAGCATGACCCCGGCCGAAAAGGCGTCTCCCGCTCCGGTCGGGTCGACGCCGCTGACCTTGAAGGCGGGAAGTCGAAGGACCCGGCCGGCCACGGCCGCGACACAGCCCTTTCCACCGAGGGTCACCAGAACGTTCTTGGCCCCGAGCCCGCGGATGGCCGCCGCCGCCCGGACGGGATCGCGGGCCCCGACGAGCGAGGCCGCCTCGTCGCCGTTGCAGTGGAAGACGTCCGTCCAGGGCAGGGCCGCGCGGAGAAAATCCCAGCTCTTTCCGTAAGGGCTGACGACGTCGACGACGGTCAGGGCGCCGAGACGCCCGGCCCGGCGGAGAACGGCGGCCAGGTCCTGATCGAAGCGGCCGAGACAACCGACGCCGCCGGCGTAATAGACAAGCGGCCTGTCCCGTTCGAGCAGGCGGAGGACCGGGGCGGCGGTCATCTCGATGTTCGCGCCGGGATCGGCGTGATAGCGCCGGTCCTCGCCGCGGGCGACGAGAATGAGATCGAGCGAAGTCGGCGCCTTGCAGGCGAGCACGCGCTCGACCCGGATCCCCTGCTCGCCGAGCCGCCCGGCCAGGAATTCCCCGAACAGGTCGCGGCCGGTCGGCAGGACGACCGTCAGCCGGTCTTTGGGAAAGCCCAGCCGGACGAGATCCGAGGAGACGTTACAAGCGTGACCGCCGATCGACGGCCGAACGGAACAGAAGGCGAGCTCGCCGGGCCGGGCCACCCGTTCGAGGCCGCTCCCGATCAGGTCGACGACCGCGATGCCGCTGACGAGGATCACTTGCGACTCCCTCCCGAACCCTAGGCGAAATGCATCTTGAGCTGGCCGATCCTCCGGCCGATATCGACCCGGCCGCGGCATCGGGCGACGCAGGACGCGCACGAGGCGCAGCCGTCGAGGCCGCGGCCGGCCGGCAGGCTCTCGAGCGTCGCGCGGGCCTGGAAGACATTGGGATAGCGGAGGTACATATGGGCTCGCATCAGCGTCGGCGTCTGAGAAAATCCCTGCGCTTGAGTGCTTTCCGCGATGGCGTCATGCCCGGCTCCTTTCCGGAGAATTGGGGAACGCCAACCCATTTTATCCGACTGGGGTTCGGATGCCAACCTGTATGGGTGAACCTTCCGCCGCGGCCGTCCGTATACACTGACGAGGAGACCAAGACATGACCAAGTTCTTTTTGTGGCTCATCCTGCTCGTGATCTGCTGGCCGCTGGCCTTGCTGGCCCTGCTGCTGTTTCCGATCGTCTGGCTCCTGCTCATCCCCTTCCGGCTCCTGGGCATCACCGTGAGCGCCGTTCTCGAGCTGTTCAAAGCCGTGATCTTCCTTCCGGCCCGCCTGCTCCGCGGACCGGGCCGGACCTGAGCGGCCTCATTCCGAGGGCGGTTGCTTTCCGCCCCGCCGACTGCCTATAATCGTGTCCATGGAAGTCCAGGAGCACTTCTACGCGGACGACCCCGCCCGCGGTCCGGCGGACGGAAAGACGACCCTCCACGACGTCGAATATTTTTTCCTCGGCAACGGCCTCATCCAGGGGGCCGTCCAGATCGCTCCGGCGGGCGGCGCGACGCCCGTCGGGCTGCTTATCATGGATCCCGATCGCCTCGGGCCCAAACGGGCCGCCCTGAGCTTCGACCCCGACACTGGGATCGCGGCGACGGCGCTGTCGATCGTGGACCAGGGCGCGGTCCATGCCGCCCGGGCCGGGTCGGCGCGGGCCGGCTGGCTCCGCCGGTCCCGCTCCCCCCGCGTCGAGGTCGTCTGGCGGAGCGGCCGCTATCGTGTCACGGAGCTCTTCTTCTGCCCGGACATGAAAAAGGCGAGGCTCCTGCGCCTTGTTACGGTGACGAGGTCGGGGGGTGGAGACTCGAGGGTCCGCCTGAAGACCGGCCTGAAGGACCGGACGATCGAAACCGAATTGGCCTTCAGGGGACCGGCCGCGGCTTCCGTCGTCTTCGAATACCGCCTGGTCGAACGGGACGGGCAGCGCGAAGCCCGGATGCGGCTCGGGTCCGATCCTGGCCCCGCGACCCCGGCCGCCGCCTACTGGGAGAATACGGCGGCCTGCCGCTTTCATGATCCCCTCCTCGACCGCTTCTTCGACGCGTCCAAGTTCCAGCTCCGGGCCGCCGTTTCGGCTTCAGGCCGGCTCGACGGCGGCATCTGGCAATACAACCTCGAATGGGTCCGCGATCAGGCGCTCATCGCCGTGGCTTTGGCCATGTCGGGCCAGCCGGGGCCGGCCCGGACGATCCTGGCCCGCCTGCTCACCGATTTCGTCAGCGAGGAAGGCGCCACCCTGGACTCGAGCCGCCTCCGGCCCCTCGAGGAGAGCGAGGTCGATCAGAACGGCGTCCTCCTCTTCGCCCTGGAATCCTACCTCCATTGGACCGGGGATGAGGATCTCATCCGGACGGGCTGGGACAGGATCGAGAAAGTGGCCGCCTTCCCGCTCCGGCGGGGATTCCGGCACGCCCCGTCCGGGCTTCTGGTCAATCGCCGCGAGTTCTGGGAACGCCACGGCGCCTATGGCATCCGGACCGGAATGGAGCTGGCTCACCAGCTTTTCGTCGCGATGG
The DNA here is from genome assembly GCA_049696855.1 of Candidatus Aminicenantales bacterium. Taxonomy (GTDB): domain Bacteria; phylum Acidobacteriota; class Aminicenantia; order Aminicenantales; family Saccharicenantaceae; genus RBG-16-66-30. Next base: position 5,937 of record JBAVUQ010000099.1, on the reverse strand, counting down.
GCCTGCGCGCGGCGGGACGCCTGGCCGGACGTCTCGGCCGAGCCCGCCAGGCCCTCGAGTGGACCAAGGCGGGCCTGGACCTGCGCAGGGCCATGCTCAAGGACCCGGGATTCGCGCTCGTTGACGCGGGAGCGTTCATCAAGCGCCGCGGCGTCGATGGGAAGGTCCAGCGGGACATCCGGCCGGATCCCGGCTCGACCCTGCCGCACGAGGCCCCTCTCTTCGGGCCCGGCCGACATCTCCTCGACCCGGACACCTCGGCCGTGCTTCCGGTCGCCTGGGAGTTCGTCGACCCGGAAAGCCGGCTGGCCACGAAGACTCTCGCCTCGATGGAGCATCTTTGGAGCCAGAGATGGACCGGCGGCGGCTACGGCCGCTACCACGTGAGCTCCGAGCCCGACTCGCCCGGTCCGTGGCCGTTCGCTTCTTTGTTCGTGGCCCGGGCCGCGCTCGAAGCGGGCCAGCCGCGGACGACGCGCCGCGTCCTCGACTGGCTCGGCCGGCTCCCCGGCTCGCGTCCCGCGTCCTGGTTCGAATTCTACGGGCCGCGGCCCGTGCCGCCCTATCCCCAGGTCGGGATCATCCCCTGGACCTGGGCCGAGCTCATCTTCCTCTTCGTCCGCGACATGCTCGGCGTGAGGCCCGGAGAGGATTCCCTCAGCCTGCGGCCCCGGCTCATCCCCGGGGTCGAGCGGATGGAGGGCGACCTGCCGCTGCGGGGCGGGCGGCTCGAGATCGACGTCCGCCGGGCCCGCCGAGGCGAGGAGCCCGGATTTCGGCTCGGCGGCCGCCGGACACCCTACCATCGCTACGGTCTCGGGGTCGCGCTTCCCCGCAAGTTCGACCGCATCTCCGTCCGCGCCGTCATTCCCTGAGAAAGGACGCTCATGCCCGCAAGAAGGATCCACCTCATTTCGAACGCCCACCTCGATCCGGTCTGGCTCTGGGAATGGCAGGAGGGCGCCGGCGAGGCCTTGTCGACATTCCGCCAAGCGGCCGAGTTCTGCGAGAAGCGCAAAGGCTACGTCTTCTGCCACAACGAGGCCGTGCTCTACGAGTGGGTCGAGGCCTATGAGCCGGCGCTCTTCCGGCGCATCCGCAGGCTCGTCCGGGAGAAGAAGTGGCACATCATGGGCGGCTGGTACGTCCAGCCCGACTGCAACATGCCGAGCGGCGAATCTTTCGTCCGCCAAGCCCTCCTCGGCCGGCGCTACTTCGCCGAGAAGTTCGGCGTCGAGCCCCGCACGGCGGTCAACCTCGACCCCTTCGGCCATACCCGGGGCCTGGTCCAGATCCTGGCCAAGACCGGCTACAGCGCCTATCTCTGCTGCCGCCCGGGCAACCGCGAGTGTCCCCTGCCGAGCGATGAATTCGTCTGGGTCGGCTACGACGGCTCGGAGGTCCTGGCCAACCGGGCCTCCGCGCACTACTGTTCGGTCGGCGGCAAGGAGCGGGAGCGGCTCGAGAAGTGGCTGGCCGACAATCCCGTGGGCGACCTGGTCATCCATCTCTGGGGCATCGGCAACCACGGCGGGGGCCCGTCGCGCCAGGACCTCGACGATCTGGCCGCCATGGCCGAGGAGCGCCCCGACCTCGAGCTCATCCACTCGACGCCCGACGCCTATTTCGAGGAGCTCGAAGGGCGGCGGGCCGACCTGCCGCGCCGGGAAAAAGACCTCAATCCCTGGGCCGTCGGCTGCTACACGTCCATGTCCCGGGTCAAACAGGGCCACCGGCGTCTCGAGAACGAGCTTTACTCGGCCGAGAAGATGGTGACGACGGCCTGGCTCCAGGGCCTCATGCCCTATCCGCAGGCGGCGCTCTCGGAGGTCCAGCGCGACCTGGCCTTCGTCGAATTCCATGACATTCTGCCCGGCTCGGCCATCCCGGCCGGAGAGGAGGGGGCCTTGCGGACGATCGGCCACGGCCTCGAGACGCTTTCGCGGCTCAAAGCCCGGGCCTTTTTCGCCCTGGCCGCGGGCGAGCCCCGAGCGGCGGCGGACGAGATCCCCATCTTCGTCTTCAATCCTCACAGCTGCGCCGTGAGGGCCATCGTCGAATGCGAGTTCGAGCCCTGGGAACCCAACTTCGAGAAAACCCCCTGGAGTCCCAGGGTCTATGCCCGGGGCAAGGCGCTGCCTTCGCAGGCCGAGAAAGAAGAGAGCAACCTCAGCCTCGAGTGGCGCAAGCATGTCGTCTTCGAGGCCGAGCTCGCCCCGGGCCGGCTGAACAGGTTCTCCTGCCGGCTCGAGCGGGCGAAGGGGAAGCCCGAACGACGGGTCCTCGAGAAGGACGGCCTCGTCACCGTGACGACGGCCGATCTCATAGCCGCGGTCAACGCCCGGACAGGGCTCCTCGACGTCTACAAGGCCGGCGGGATCGACTTCCTGGAACCGGGCGCGTTCTCGCCTCTGGTCATCCGCGACAACGCCGACCCGTGGGGCATGAAGGTCCGCAGCTTCCGGGCCGTGGCCGGGAGCTTCGCCGCGGCGACGCCCGACCAGGCGGCCCGTTTCTCCGGCATCCGGGAAGGCAGGCTCGAGCCCGTACATATCATCGAGGATGGCGATGTCCGGACCGTGGTCGAGGCCATCCTCACCCACGGCGATTCGCGCCTCGTTCTGCGCTACAAGATCCCGAAACGCGGCGTCGAGATCGAGATCGACGTCCGCGTGTTCTGGGCCGAGCGCGACACGATGCTCAAGCTCGGCCTCGCGCCCCGTCTCCGCGCCGCCCGCTTCATGGGCCAGGTCGCTTACGGCGCCGACGAGCTGCCGTCGAACGGCGACGAGGCCGTGGCCCAGAAATGGCTGGCCCTCGTATCGGAGACGGACGGGGCGGCGTTGACCATTGTGAACGAAGGCGTCTACGGCTCGGACTGGGACGGCGTGGAGCTGCGCCAGTCCCTGCTGCGGTCGCCGGCCTACGCCGCCGACACCTGGGAGGACAAGCTGGCCGTGGCCCGGGACAGGTTCATTCCCCGGCAGGACACGGGGGAGCGATCGTTCCGCTTCTGGCTCCGGGGCGGGCCGCTCGGGGAGCGCCTGGAGGCCATCGATCGCGAGGCCCTCGCCCACAACGAAACGCCCTACGTCCTGGCCTACTTCCCGCCCGGGGCCGGAAAGCGAGCGGACGCCGGGGTCGTCGTCGACGGGCCGGCCGTCGAGGTCACGGCCCTCAAGAGGTCGGAGGACGGCCGGGACGTCGTCATTCGCCTGTTCGAGCCTACGGGCCGGGCGCGGCGGGCCGTGGTCAAGCTTCCGGCCCTCGGCGCGCGAACGACGGTCCGGCTCAAAGGCTTCGAGATCAAGACCCTGCGCTGCAACAGACGGACGCGCAAGTTCGCCGAGACCGACCTTCTTGAAAGGAAGCTGGGAAAGGCATGACCGCGAAGGAGCGGGTCTACGCCGCCCTCGAAGGCAGGATCCCCGACCGCGTCCCCTACGCGGAGTTCGCCGTCGATTTCGACACGGTCGAGCGGCTGCTCGGCCATGAGACCTTCCTCAGGGCCAAGGCCAGATCCCAGATCGCGTTCTGGGAGGGCCGGCACGACGAGGTCGCCCAGAGCTGGCTCGAGGACCACATCGCCCTCCAAAGGAAGCTGCCTCTCGACATCGTCACGTTTCCCCAGGCCACCTGGGAGATGCCTCCGGAGACGGAGGAGCCGCCGCCGCGGCGCATCGACCCCACGACGTGGGAGGACCGCCTGGGCCGCATCTACAGGCTGTCGGAGGCGACGCAGGACATCACGTGCGTCCGCGACCCGGTCCGGGACGCGAAGGTCTTTACGGCGGCCGAGTTCGAGAAGGACGACGCGCCGCTCCGCCGCGACGAGCGGTCCTGGAGGATCCTCGACGCGGTCATCCGGGAATTCAAGCGCGAGAAGTTCATCTGCGGGCCGTCGGGCGGTTCGGTCGGCATCGTCCTTCTCGGCGGCATGGAGCGGGGGCTCCTGGAGCTCGCGGCCAACCCGGACGCCGTGCGGGCGGCCACGAGATCCTTCGTCCGCCGGCAGAACGAGGCCGACGCGGTCCTCATCCATCCCGGCTCCGACGCCGTGATGTGGGCCGAGGACCTGGGCTACAAGACCGGGCCGCTCATCGGGCCGGCCATGTTCCGGGACTTCTTCCTCGAGGCCAACAAGGAGCGGGCCCGGAACGTCAAAGAGAAACACGGCAAGAAGATCCTCAAGCACTGCTGCGGCAATATCAACCTGCTCCTGGATTTCTTCGTCGAGATCGGCTTCGACGCCTATCAGTCGATCCAGCCGACGGCCGGCATGGACATCTGCCGTTTGAAGAAGGACTACGGCGACCGGATCGCGCTCTGGGGCGGCGTCGCCGTCGAGAATCTCGTCGGAGGGACGCCCGAGGACGTCCGGTCCGACGTCCGGCGGGCCATGGCCTGCGCCAAGCCGGGCGGCCGGTTCATCCTCGGCGCCAGCCACAGCGTCGCTGTCGGCACGAAATACGACAACTATATGGCCCTGCTGGACGAGCACTCCAAACTGTGTCAGTATTAGCCTCAAGGACGTGATGATGGCAGATCCCGTATCGCTGGTCATGGTCGGCGTCGGCGGCATGGGCGCGGTCTACCTCGAGGCGCTGCTCGCCAGGAAGGACGAAGGCCTTTTCAAGATCGCCGCCGCCGTCGATCCCCAGCCCAACCGCTGCAAGCAGTACCTCGAGATGCGGGCCATGGGCGTGCCGTGCTTCGTCAGCCTCGAGGATTTTTACAGGAACAGGAAAGCCGAGCTGGCCGTCATCTCCTCGCCCATCCAGGTGCACATGCGGCAAACGTCGGTCGCGCTGGCCAAGGGCAGTCACGTCCTTTGCGAAAAGCCCGCGGCCGGCACGATCCAGGAGGTCCGGGCGGCGATCGAGGCCGAGAAGGCCGCCGGCCGCTGGGTGGCCGTCGGCTACCAGTGGTCGTTCAGCCCGGCCGTGCAGGCGCTCAAGGAAGATATCCGTTCCGGGCTCTTCGGCGCGGCCCGCAGGCTCAAGTGCCTCTACCTCTGGCCCCGTGACGAAGGCTATTACGCCAGGAACGACTGGGCCGGGAAGCGGAAGGACGCGGAGGGGGCCTGGGTGCTGGACAGCCCCGTCCAGAACGCCATGGCCCACGACCTCCACAACATGTTCTATGTCCTGGGCAAGGCCAAAGAGACGAGCGCAAGTCCGGCCGAAGTCGAGGCCGAGCTCTACCGGGCCAATGCCATCGAGAACTTCGACACCGCGGCCGCCCGCATCAGGACCGAGGAGGGCGTCGAGATCCTCTTCTTCGTGAGCCACGCCTCGGAGGAAGACCGGGGTCCCGTCGCGCGCTACGAGTTCGATAGGGCCGTCGTCCGCTGCGACAGCCGGACCTCGGGCCTCTGGGCCGAATTCCCGGACGGGAGCCGCAAGGATTACGGCGTGCCGGACGCCGAGCCCATGAACAAGCTCTGGCAGTCGATCGCAGGATGCCGCGGGGAGGGCGCTCGTCCGGTCTGCGGGCTCGCGGCGGCGTCCAGCCAGACCCTGTGCATGAACGGCATCCAGGATTCGATGCCGGACATCAGCGATTTTCCGGCCGGGCTCGTCCGGACCGTCGAGGGGCCTGGGGCGCGGCGGCTCGGCGTCGAAACCCCGGGCGCGCGGCGCCGCGTGGTGGAAGGGCTCGACGAGGCGCTCACGGCCTGCTATGAGGCCGGGAAGCTTCCTTCGGAAATGGGCCTGCCGTGGGGCGCCAGGGGGACAAAGGTCGACTTGAGGGAGTATACGACATTTCCTTCGCGCTGAAGGGGCGCGGGCAGGATTGGAAGCCATGCGGATCCGCATCGAAAAGATCGTCTATCCCGGGAGGAGGCTGGGCCTCAGCGAAGGCAAGGTCGTCTTCACGGACCGTGGGCTTCCGGGCGAGACCGTCGAGGTCGAGGTCTTCAAGGACCGCCGGAGC